>CAZYKZ010000054.1:0-13867 GCA_964648175.1 uncultured Anderseniella sp. | reverse complement strand
CCGGACACCATCGACCTCGACATCGCCTATGGCACCGATGGCTGGCAGGACTGCACAGCCGACCGGCTGACCTGGGAAACGCTGTCGCCGGTGTGCAGCCCGTCGCTCCTGAAAGGCAGCCGTCCGCTCAAGGTTCCTGCCGACCTGCGCCACCACACGCTGCTGCACGTACTTGGCTACGAGGAAGGCTGGGCCATGTGGCTGCGCGAGGCCGGGGTGACCGACATCAATCCGGGCGGCGGCTACCAGTTCGACACCTCGCTGATGACGTTCGCCGTGGCAGCCGAAGGCGCGGGCGTGGCGCTGGCGCGGACGTCGATGGTGACACGGGAACTGGAACTGGGGCGGCTGGTCAAGCCGTTCGGGCTGGAACTGCCGATCGACGAGGCCTTCTACCTGCTGTCGCCGGTACGCGGCGGCATTCACCCCGATGCGCGCAAGTTCCGCGACTGGATACTCGAGGAAGCGCAGGCATTCCGGCACGATACATCAGCTGCCTGATCAGCTGGCGATCATCGCCTCCAGCATCTCCAGCCGGTCGGCCTCGGTCGCAGGCTTGTCCCAGCGGATGCGATGGATGCGGGGAAAGCGCATGGCGATGCCCGACTTGTGCCGGGGTGACGGCTGGATCGCGTCGAACGCCACTTCCAGCACCATTAATGGCGCAACGGCGCGGACAGGGCCGAAGCGTTCCGTCGTGTTCTGGCGCACGAACTTGTCGAGCCGTTTCAGTTCCTCGTCGGTGAAGCCGGAATAGGCCTTGCCAACCGGCACCAGTTCGTCGCGGCCATCGGCACCGGTTCGCCAGGCACCGAAAGTATAATCGGAATAATAGCTTGAACGCTTTCCCGAGCCGCGCTGGGCATACATCATCACGCAGTCTGCCGTGAGCGCTGCGCGTTTCCACTTGAACCAGTGACCCCTCGGACGCCCCGCCAGATAGGGCGAGGCGAGGCGTTTCAACATCAGCCCCTCGATGTTGGCATCGCGCGCGCCGTCGCGAAGGCCGGCCAGTTCGCCGGGGTTGGCAAAGTCAATCAGTTCGCTCAGGGACGCAGCCGGGTTCTCAAGGTCCCGCACGAGTGCTTCGAGCCGCCCGCGGCGGGCGGGAAACTGCAGTTCCCGAATGTCAAACGCGCGGTCGAACAGCAGGTCGTAGAAGCGGATGTGCGCGGGATACTTTTTCAGCATCGAGGCGGTCACCGTCTTGCGGTTGAGCCTTTGCTGGAGGTCGTTGAAGGGGGCTACCTCGCCTGCGCGCACCACCAGCAGTTCGCCGTCCGCAACGCCGTGGAAGCCGGTAAAGGCGTCGATAATGTCCGGGAATGCCGGTGAAATGTCATCGCCGGTGCGCGAATATAGCCGGACTTCGGCACCATTTCCGGCCAGCTGGACGCGGATTCCATCCCACTTCCACTCCGCCACCCAGTCTTCCGGCGTGATGACGTCAAGCTCGCCGTCCTCCAGCGGATGGGCCAGCATGACCGGCCGGAACACCGGCACCTCGCCCGGGTCGGGCCGCTCCCGGGTACCTTCCAGCCAGCCGAACAGGTCGGCGTAGGGCAGATCCAGTCCATGCCAGATTTCCTCGATGTCGGCGACATCCTTGCCGAAGCCCTGCGCCAGCGCCGTCTTGGCAAGGCGCGCCGACACGCCGACGCGAAGCGCGCCAGTGACGAGCTTGAGCAGCGCCCAGCGGCCATTGGCGTCCAGGGCGTCCAGCCAGACAGCGAGCTGCGGGCCGGCTTCGGCGGGCTTCAATGTTTCCAGCCGGGCATGGATTTCGGCGAGCGACGGGACGGGCAGGTCTGTCTCCCGGTCCGGCCACAGCAGCGAAACGGTCTCCGCCGTATCGCCGACATAGTCGCGCGACAGCTTGAACAGCACCGGATCGACATGTGGCTCCAGCATCTCCGCCACCAGCCGGCGGAACGGCAGGCGCAGGTTGAGCCCGTCGGTCATGGCGGCCAGCGCGATGCCACGGTCAGGGTCGGGCGCGGAAGTGAAATAGGCCGCCATCAGGTCGAGCTTGGCGTTCCTCGACGAGGTGAAGGCGAGACGGTGCATCAGTTCTGCGAAGGCCTGCATGGTGCTCACTCGCCCTCGTCCTCGAAGCCGACCAGCGCCAGCGCCCGGCCCTTCAGACCCATCTGCGAAATCTGGTGCAGCAGCGCATCTTCCCGGCCGTGGGTGACCCAGATTTCGCCGGCCCCCACGTCGCGAATGGTCTGGATGAGCTCCGGCCAGTCGGCATGATCCGAGACGACCAGCGGCAGCTCGGCGCCGCGCTGGCGGGCCCGTGCCCGGACCCGCATCCAGCCCGAGGCAAAGGCGGTGACAGGGTCGCCCAGCCTGCGAGACCAGCGGTCAGCGATAGCTGAGGGTGGGCACAGCACGAGCTCGCCATCCAGCTCTTCCTTCGATGCGCCCGCGGCGGGCCTGAGTTCGCCAAGGTCGACGCCTTGCGAAACGTAGTAGTCGCACAGGCCCTGCAGCGCGCCATGCAGGTATATGGGCCGTTGATAGCCGGCTGCGCGGACCAGCGAGATCATGCGCTGGCACTTTCCGAGGCCGTAGACGCCCAGCAGGTGCGTGCGACCGGAGGTTGCCAGCGATCCCGTCAGGCGGCGGGCCTCATCCCCCGCATCCTCGTGCCGGAACACCGGAAGGCCGAAGGTCGCCTCGGTGACGAAGAGGTCGCACTTCACCACCTCGAAGGGCGCGCAGGTCGGGTCGGCTGCGCGCTTGTAGTCACCCGACACCACCGCGCGATAGCCCTTCCAGTCGAGGATGACCTGCGCCGCGCCAAGGATGTGACCCGCCGGCGCGACCGACACCTCGACACCGTTGATGGAGACGATCTCACCCGGTTCGATGGCCTGCAGCGAGCCGCCCGCACGGTCGCCATAGCGCACTTGCATGATCGACAGTGTCTCGGGCGTGGCCAGCACATGGGCATTGCCGGGCCGGGCATGATCGGCATGGCCATGGGTGATCACGGCACGATCCACCGGGCGGGCGGGATCAATGTAGAAGCCACCCGGCTCGCAGTAGAGCCCGGCGGGCGTGGGATAGAGCCATTTGGCGGGATCGAGGGTCATGCGCTTTCAACGCTGATCATAACTGCTTGGTTCAGGCAAACACCTCGCGCTCCAGCGCCGTGAGCCGGACGTACAGGGTTGCTCCGCGCACGATGAAGAAGATGCACATGGCCAGCCAGAGGCCGTGATTGCCAAGGCCGGCCACAAGCGCGTAGCCGGACGCGAGGAACAGGGCGAGCGAAACGATCATCATGTTGCGCATGTCGCGGGTGCGGGTAGCCCCGATGAAGATGCCATCGAGCTGGAAGCAGGCGGCGCCGAGAATGGGTGTGAGCGCAGCCCACCAGAGATATGTGCGCGCAGTCACCCGCACCTCCTCGTTCACCGACATCAGGTCGATGGCCCAGGGACCTGCAATCAGGATCAACAGGGACAGGATTGCCCCGGTCGCCAGCGCCCAGCCGCTGGAGACGCGGACCGCGCGTGCAAAGCGGTCGCGCTGGCGGGCCCCGACCGCGTGGCCCACAAGCGCCTCGGTGACGTTGGCAAAGCCGTCGATCATGTAGCTGCCGATGGAGAAGAAGTGCAGCAGGATGGCGTTGGCGGCGAGCGTGACCTCGCCGAGCTTTGCTCCTTGCGCGGCAAACCACGAGAAGCCGAAGGTGAGCAGCAACGAGCGCACCATGATGTCCGAGTTCACCGCGAGCATGCGCTTCACCTTTTCACGGTCCAGCACGCGGGTACGCGACGGCGGCTCTCCGTCCGCCTTGAGGAAGCGCCAGACGACGGCGATACCCAGGAAAGCGGTGGTCACTTCGGCGATCAGCGTGCCGTAACCAATGCCCTCGGTGGCGAGATCGAAGTGCAGGACGAACACGGCATCCAGCACCATGTTGACCACGTAGAGCCAGAGCTGGACCAGCAGCGCCCAGCGCATGGCGCCGATGCCGATCAGCCAGCCGAGCACGGCATAATTGGCGAGCGCAAACGGCGCCGACCAGATGCGGATGGCGAAATAGGTCTGCGCCTCGCGCTCCACGTCAGCACTGGCGTCTATGGCCCAGAAGGCGATGTGCGAGATGAGCGGCGACAGCGCCAGCAGCACCAGCCCCAGCACGCCTGCCAGCAGCAGGGCGCGGTAGAAGATGGCGGTCAGCTCCTTGCCTTCGCCCGCGCCCCAGGCCTGCGCGGCAAGGCCCGAGGTTCCCATGCGCAGGAAGCCGAAGGCCCAGTAGACGAGGTTGAAGATCATCGCGCCGATGGCGACGGCGCCGATATAATGCGGCTCGGGCAACTGGCCGATGACAGCCGTGTCGACAATGCCGAGCAGCGGCTGGGACACGTTGGCCAGCATGATCGGAACGGCCATGGCCACAACCGACTTGTGGGTAATGGGAGCAAGGGACGCCATGGGCGGCATTGGCCTCCCGGCACCGATGATTGTCAACTGACAGGCGCGCTCAGGGCGTATACTCAATCGGCATGGATGACCGGGTCAGACAGGAACGAGACTCCGCGGCGCGGCTGCCCGAGCCGTTCGCCGGCTGGTTCGCCGCGCGCGGCTGGCAACCGCGTCCGCACCAGCTTGCCATGCATGCGCAGGTGTCTGCCGGCAAGTCCGCCCTGCTGATCGCGCCCACCGGCGGCGGCAAGACGCTGGCGGGCTTCCTGCCGTCGCTGGTGGAGCTGTCGCAAGGTGCTGCCGGCAAGGGGCTGCACACGCTCTACGTTTCACCGCTCAAGGCGCTGGCAGTGGACATTGCCCGGAACCTCGAAGCGCCGGTTGCCGAAATGGGTCTGCCGATCCGGATCGAGTCGCGCACCGGCGACACGCCCGCCCACAAGCGCCAGCGGCAGAAGACCAACCCGCCAGACATCCTGATCACCACACCCGAACAGGTGAGCCTGCTGATGGCGCAGGAGGGGGCGGAGCATTATTTCGCCAACCTCAAGACCATCATCCTCGACGAGCTTCATGCGCTGGCGCCGACCAAGCGCGGCTGCCTGCTGGCGCTGGCGATTGCGCGGCTGGAGAAGCTGGCGCCGGGACTGAAGCGCGTCGGCCTGTCGGCCACCGTTGCCGAGCCGGACAGCCTTCGCGCCTGGCTGATGCCACAGCGCGAAGCAGGCGCGGAAGACATGGCAAGCTTCGTGGAGGCACGCGGCGGCGCCGAACCCGACATCGCAATCCTCACACCTGCCGAAGAGCGGATGCCGTGGTCCGGGCATTCGGCGGTTTATGCGCTGCCGGCACTCTATGAGGCCGTGAAGCAGGCGCACATGGCGCTGATCTTCACCAACACACGCTCGCAGGCTGAACGGCTGTTTCACGAGCTGTGGACCATCAACGAGGACGCGCTGCCGATCGCGCTGCATCACGGCTCGCTGGACGTGTCGCAGCGGCGCAAGGTGGAAGCGGCGATGGCAGCGGGCAGCTTGCGCGCCGTGGTGTGCACATCGACCCTCGACCTCGGCATAGACTGGGGCGACGTTGACCTTGTAATCAATGTGGGTGCGCCCAAGGGCTCAAGCCGCATCCTGCAGCGGATAGGCCGGGCCAACCACCGCTACGACGAGCCGTCACGTGCCCTGCTGGTGCCGGCCAACCGGTTCGAGGTGCTGGAGTGCGAAGCGGCGCGGGCCGCAGCCTTCGCCGGTGCGCAGGATGCGGAAGGACCCGTGGAGCTGAAGCGCGACGTGCTGGCCCAGCACATTCTGGGCTGCGCGGTGGCGGGGCCATTCCACCCGGACGAGCTTCACGCGGAGATCACCACGGCCTGGCCCTATCGCAACCTGACGCGAGCCGACTTCGACCAGGCGGTCGATTTCGTGTCCACCGGCGGTTATGCGCTGAAGGCCTATGAACGCTATGCCAAGCTCAAGCCCATGCCGGACGGGCGGTTGCGTCTGGCCCATCCCAGGCTGGCGCAAGCCTGGCGGATGAATGCCGGCACCATCGTCGAGGCGGAGATGATCAAGGTGCGTCTCGCGTCTCGGCGCAAGTCGTCCGCCGGCAAGCCCTTGCAGAACTGGGGCGGCAAGGTGCTGGGCGAGGTGGAGGAGTGGTTCATCGAGCAGCTTTCCGTCGGCGACACGTTCCTGTTCGCCGGGCAGGTCTTGCGGCTGGAAGCGGTGGAAGAGCTGAACGCCTATGTGTCACGCTCCTCGGCCACGGAGCCGATGATCCCGTCCTACCAGGGCGGCAAGTTTCCGCTGTCGACATACCTTGCCTCGCGCGTGCGGCAGATGCTGGCCGAGCCAACGAGCTGGGGCAGCCTGCCGGAGCAGGTGCGCGACTGGCTCAACGTGCAGCGCTGGAAGTCCGTGCTGCCGCGCCCGGACGAAATGCTGGTCGAGACCTTTCCGCGGGCCAGCAAGCATTACCTCGTCTGCTACCCGTTCGACGGGCGGCTGGCGCACCAGACGCTCGGCATGTTGCTGACCCGGCGGCTGGAACGCGCCGGCATGAAGCCGCTCGGCTTCGTGTGCAACGACTATGCGCTGTCGGTGTGGTGCGTGCGCGACCTGTCGCTGGCGATCGAGACCGGCCACCTGTCGCTGGCGCAACTGTTCGACGAGGACATGCTGGGCGACGACCTTGATGCTTGGCTGGCCGAATCAATGCTGATGAAGCGCACCTTCCGCACCTGCGCCATCATTGCCGGGTTGATCGAGAAGCGCTGGCCGGGGCAGGAGAAATCCGGCCGGCAGATGACCGTGTCGGCGGACCTGATCTACGACGTGCTGCGCTCGCACCAGCCGGACCACTGGCTGTTGAAGGCGGCGTGGGACGATGCGGCGTCCGGGCTGATCGATGCCCGGCGGCTGGCGCAGATGCTTGCGCGCGTCCGTGGTCACATCATCCATAAGCCGCTCGACGCCGTATCGCCGCTGGCGGTGCCGGTGATGCTTGAGATCGGGCGCGAACCGGTTTATGGCGAAGCCAATGACGCTCTCCTTGCAGAAGCCGCCCGCGACCTCGAATCCGAGCTCATCGACGAAGCCATGCGGCTCGTCTGAGGCGGCGATGATGCAGCTTTGCGGCGTAGACCTTCACCCCTGCCTGTCCGGTGCTGCATGGCTGCCGGCCTATGGCGCGCTGCTGGTGGCGGACCTGCATCTGGAAAAGGGCTCGGCGCGCGCTCACCGGGGGCTGCACCTGCCGCCCTACGATACCCGCGCGGGCCTTGCCGCGCTCGATGCGGCGATCACACGGTGGAAGCCGGAGCGGGTGATCCTGCTGGGTGACAGCTTCCACGACGGCGACGGACCCGAACGCATGGACGCGAGCGACCGGGCAACGCTCGACGCCATCGGCGCGCGAGTGGAGTTGATCTGGATCTCCGGCAACCATGACCCGGAGCTGCCGCGCGACCTGCCGGGTCATCATGCCCGCGAGCTGGCGCTCGGACCGCTGACGCTCCGGCACGAGCCGACGGTGAAAGCGGCGGCGGAGATCGCCGGCCACCTGCATCCGGCGGCGGCCATCGTGCGGCGCGGGCGCAAGGTCAGGGCAAAATGCTTCGTGTTGTCGCCCAACCGGCTGATCCTGCCGGCGTTCGGGGCCTATACCGGCGGGCTTGACCTGCGCCACGAGGCGTTCCGGCCGCTGTTGCCGGGCGATGCGTTCAGGGTGGTGATGGTTGGCCGCTCCAGCTTGCACGTGCTGCCGGGCCGGGCTGTTCTTTAGTCAGGAAGACGCGTTTCCGGACGGAAAACCGGCGACCACTTTTCCTGGAAACGCTTTCTAATCACGCGTTTCCGGACGGAAAACCGGCAACCACTTTTCCTGGAAACGCTTCGTCAGGCCATCAACCGGGCTGCCAGCGCAGCAACGATGGCGATCACCGCGCCTGCCGTCAGCAGCGCCCGCAAGGTTGCAAACCAGGCGGGTAGTTCGCCGCGCTGCGCCGACTGGACGTCCCACGACCCCTGCACCAGAAAACCGATCAGCAATAGCACCAGACCGGCGACCGAGGGCAGGATGAGCGCCGCAAAGCCCGCCAGGGACGGCAGCACGGACAAGGCGAGCAGCGTCGACTGTAGTGGACCGCGCGGCAGCTTGAGCGCCGCGCCCCACCTGATGCCGCCGAGGAACGACAGGATCACCGCGGCGTAGACCATCTGCAGCAACAGGGCCCTGTCCGGCTCCATGACCGGTGCGCCGTACATGGGCACGAGCGGTAGCCAGAACGGCACAAGACCACTGAGCCCCAGCCACAGGGCCGGAGCCGGTATCTTGCCAATGGCTTCGATCATACGCATGGCGCCATTTCCGGTGTGCAACAGGTTGTCTGCCAGTCTAGCACAGCCGGGCCTGATGCACAGGCCAGCCGCATTGACGACATTCGTCAGCGTAACGCGTCAGATCGTACCTTGTTGCAGGTGCTCGAGCAGCTGTTTCGACACCGAACCGTTGACCGGCAGCCCATTGCGCAACTGGTAGAGCCGGATGGCATTCGCCGTGCGCGTTCCCATTTCGCCGTCGGCCGTGCCGGGATCGAAACCCTTCTGGGCCAGAAGCTGCTGGGCAAGCTTGACCTGGTCCTTTGCGGACAGGGTCTGGATCGGCTGGGCGTTCATCGGCAAGGGCGCCTGCGACCGGCCTGCCGCAGCCTCCCGCGTCGGCTGTTCGACGCCCCAGGATGGCTCGGTGACGGAAACCATGTTGGCTTCGCGGTTGGCAGGTTCGGGCTTCCAGGTCTCCACCAGCCCGGCGATGCTGGCGGCGGTACCCCCATCCAGCTGGCCCTTGAGGGCCTCGGCCTTCTTGATGGCGTCGCGGTCACCCTGGCGGGCGGCCAGCAGATACCACTTGTAGGCCTCGTTGGCGTTCTTCTGCACGCCGAGCCCACGCTCGTTCAGAACGGCGAAGTTGTACTGGCTGTCCGGCAGGCCGTGAGCGGCGGCGGCACCGAACCACTTGGCTGCACGGGCCATGTCGGGCTTGCCGACGGTCGAGTCCGCCGACAGGACGGCGAGGTTGTGCATGGCCTTGACGTTGCCCTGCTCGGCTGCCTTGGCGTACCAGCTGATCGCCTGCAGCTTGTCCAGCGGCACCCCGCTGCCACGTTCGTACAACGTGCCGATGCGGTACTGGGCTGCGGACAGGCCGCCGTTTGCCGCCTGGGTGTACCAGTAAGCCGCGGCTGCGTGATCGCGGCCGATCACGCGGCCTTCCAGATAGCGGCTGGCGACGATGAACTGCGCGCGCGCATCGCCGCCGAGGGCTGCCTGACGCAGTTCGGCGGTGCCGATCTGTTCGGGCAGTTGTGCGGTCTGGGCCGGCGCGGAACCGGTGGTGGAAAAGGCCTGGCCAAGTGGCGAAGGCTGCTGCGACAGCATCGGGTCGGACTGCGCAGGCGCAATGGAGGCTGTGGTCATCGGGTCGGCTGACGAGGCGGCATCCATCTGCGCGGAGGCGACGGCCGGTGCCGGCTGAGGCAGCTCGACCGGGGCAGCGTTGGCAGGCAGGTCAATCTTGTTGGCAATGGTGCTGGCGGGTTCGGCAGCGGCCTGCTTGACCGGCTCGATCTGCTGGGTAACCGCCGGCTGGGACAGGCTGCTGTGCTTGGTGGGCTTCTTGAGCAGCATGCCGGAATTGACGGCGTATGCCGATACCGCGGTCAGCAGCACGAGTGCTGCGAGCACCAGACGCTTGCGGCTCGATGCCTTGTCTTCGGCCTTGCCAGACCCTGCGCTGCCTGGCTGCTTCTGGCCCTTGCGCGACAGCAGGGAAGCGAGCCTGCTCTGCTGCATGTCGTCGGCATTCGGCATTGGCACGTCGCCAAAGCCGGCACCGGCGGTCAGCGTTGCGCCGGCAGGGCTGTGAGGCGTGGCGGCTGCCGCAGCCCGGCGGGCAGCGGCGATGAAGTCGACGTGACCTGCGCCGGCTGCCGGCGCGGCGGGCATGGCCTGTGCGCTGGCGCCCCCATGGTGCTGGGTCATGTGCGCGCGCACCACCGAAAGCCAGTCGTCGTTACCCGTCCCGGCTTGTGCAGGCGCCGACTGCGGCTTCGCCGTCCAGGCGGGCGCTGGCGACATTGCTGGAGCAGCTGTGGCAGGGTCTTCGAATGGAGAGAATGCAGCCGGCTGGTGTTCAGGTGCGCTGCCGCCGGCAGGGCTGGCCTGACCGGCTAGCGCGCTGCCTGATTCCGGCCCACTGGCGGCTGCCATCGCAGCGGCAGCTGCTGCCGCATTGGCCGCAATTTCGTCAATGCCGCTGGCCGCATCCGCGGTCGATGCACCGCCGTCGCGATCCAGTTCACCCAGCTTGTCGATGATCTGGGCGAGGGTCTCGTGTACGGCCTCAAGGGTTTCCTGGGTGCGCTGGTCGGCTGCCTCGGCATTGGCCCGCACGGCGGCGAGACCGTCCTGCAGCGCCTTCAGTTCGGAAGGAGATGTCTCGGCGCCCGCCTCTGGCGCGCCGCTGCCCATGCCCGAGATCAGCTCGCGGGTTTCGACGCGGCTCTGCTCGAGGCTCGCAAACAACTGCTGGATCGAGTTTTCGATCGTGCCGAGGCTGCCCAGCTGCTGCTCGGTTGCGGCCAGGCGATGTTCGATCTGGGCAATCTGTTCGGCCAGAGCTGGATCAGGTTGGGTCACAGCGGCAGACGTCGCAATCTGGGTGTCGAGCGCCTCGATGCGCTGTTCAAGCTGTCCGATCTGCGGCTGAAGTTCGGCGGCGGGATAGGACACTGCTTCAAGCTGTTCACTCAGTTCAGCAATCCGCTGCTCGATCTGGGCGATGGGCTCTAGGCCGGGCGCCTCTTCCACGCGGCTTGACAGTTTCTCGAGGGCAGAGCGCAGGGCCTGCACCTCGTGCTCGGTTGCAGCCTCCTGGCGGATCTGCTCGAACCGGTTGTTGAGCTTGCCGATCTCGGCGTGAATTTCAGCCAGACGCGAATCGCCATCACCCGATCCGGACAGCTTCTCCTCGGCTTCTGCCACGAGCGCCGCCAGGCGCTTCTCGATGGCCTCGGCCTGCCGGCGGGCGGCCTCGTTCGCCGTCGCTTCCGCCTTCTGGCCCATGGTCTCGGCAGAGTGGCGGACGGTATCGATGCGTTCCGCCAGTTCGCGGATGCGGGCTTCGAAGACCTGCTTGAGCTTTTCGTCGCCGACGCTGCCGGCAACGCCTTCAACCTGGGCAGCCAGTTCGGCCATGCGCCGCTCCAGCGTGCTGATCACCTCCGGCGACACACCGCCGGGCTTTGCCGGGTTCTCGATCTTGCCGCTCAGCTCTGACAGCCGGCCCTGCAGGCTGGACACGGTCTCGCGCGACTGGGCTTCCGACTTGGCGATATGGTCGACGATGTTGCGCACTGCGCCTTCAAGAGCAGAAAAGCCCGGAATGTCCTTTGCCCTTATGTCGGCAGGCCGTTCTGCAATCTCTTCCACGCGGCTGCCGAGCCGTTCCACCCGGTCGCCAAGCAGGTCGAGGGACGCATGGGTGCGCTTTTCACCCGATTCGATGCGGTCGAGCAGGTGTTGCATGGCATGGAAGCTGGCGCCGCTGTCGAGCGGCTCCGTCCGGACAGACGCAGGAGCAGGCGCGGCCTGGGCCGGAGCCTGCAGGCTGGCAATGCGCTCGAACAGTTCATCAAGCTTGCGCGCCACGGCATTGTCGCCTTCATCCTTCGATGCAGGGGTGGCAGTTGAAGCGGGCTCGCGACGGGGCTCGCGCGATGTGCGGCGGGATACCGAAGATGCCGACTTCTTGCGGGTTGCGCGGGCGGTCAGCTCGGCATCTTCCTGGGCGCTTTCGAGGATCTTCTGGTTGAGCCACTCGCCAAGCGTCAGGCCCTCGGCACGGGCAGCATCCTTCGCCACCTCGCGTGCCCGACCGTCAATGCCCTTAACGCTCCAAGGAATGCCTGGCTTCATGATGATTGTCTCTTCCCGTTCCGTCCAAACGCCGGCTTGCGCCGAAGCCACCAGAGGATGCGAATCCATCCACTTATCTCGGACCCAAAAGTTAACCGTTTTGGTTAAGAACGGGTTAAGCGGGCGTGCCCTGCAGAGACATAAAGAACCAGTATATCGCCCCGGCGTCCCAAGGTTGCCGCCGTGGACGCGATTGGGCGCGGATCATAGCTTACGTGATTCTGATCTGCGTCAACTTTGCTATTGACCTTATGACATCCTGGACCCACATAGAGAGGCAATGATCACGCTGGGCAAGTCAGAACAGCTGATTGCCAATGTGACCGAACGGCCAGATTGCCGGTCCGAGCACCGCAACTTCGTGATCACGGATTCGTGATAATTCAACCAGTGGCTTGTTGCGCCACGCACCGAATCTATTGACGTATTGTAATCACATGAACGAAAGTTTCCCGTGCCGGGAGATGGAGAAGAGAGATGACCAAGAAGCCGGGGGACAAGTCCAGCCGAGATCGTACCTATTCGATCACCGAACTGTGCAAGGAGTTCGATGTAACGCCACGCACGCTTCGTTTCTATGAGCAGAAGGGGCTGCTGAGCCCCGCACGCCGCGGATGGACACGTCTTTTTTCATATCGTGACCGCGCCCGCCTGAGCCTGATATTGCGGGGCAAAAGGGTTGGCTTCTCGCTTGAGGAAATCAAGGAGATGCTCGACCTGTACAATCTGCGCGATGGCCAGCTGACGCAGCTGCGGGTGGCCTCGACAAAAATGCGTGAACGCCTCAATGCCCTGCAGGTGCAGCGCGTCGAGCTTGACCAGGCCATCGCCGACCTGGAGCGGACCGTCGAGATCGTCGACGGCATGCTGAAGCAGCGCAATGAAGGCGGGACAACGGATCCGGTGGCGAACGCCAGCTGAGGCGGCGCACCGGCTAAACGCCAGACCTGACAACACCGGCCTTCCACTACGGATGGCCGGTGTATTCGTTTTGCGCGTCAGCTGCTCTTGCCAGACCGGCCACCGCAGATAGACTGTCGGCCAACTCAGGAAGCCAAAAAAGCAGACCAGCCACACCATGACATCACAGGGCCTTCCCCGCTGCGCATGGATGCGCGAAGACCACGCCATGCTGGCCGAGCAGGCAGGACGCTTTTTCGAGCAGGAAGTCGTTCCTCACTATGACCGGTTCGAGCGTGACGGCATGTTCGACCGCGATGTCTGGGAGAAGGCCGGGGCGACCGGCCTGCTGGCCCCGTCAGCGCCGGAAGAATTCGGCGGCGCAGGCGGTGACTTCGGCCACGACGCAGTGATCATCGAGGCTGCCGGCAGCACCGGGTGCGACGGCTTCGGCGGCGCGCTGCACTCAGCCATCGTCATGCCCTACATCCTGCATTATGGCTCCGAAGACCAGAAGCGGCGCTGGATTCCGAAACTGGTGAGCGGCGAGTACATCGGTGCCATCGCCATGACCGAGCCCGGCGCAGGCTCGGACCTGCAAGGAGTGCGCACGAGTGCAAAGCGAGATGGCAATCACTATGTCATCAACGGCTCCAAGACCTTCATCACCAACGGCCAGTTGGCCAACCTCATCATCCTGGTGACCAAGACCGACCCTGCCGCGGGCGCGAAAGGTACCTCGCTGTTCGTGGTGGAAACGGATCAGGTCGAAGGATTCAGGCGAGGCCGCAACCTGGACAAGATCGGCCTGTCGTCGAACGATACCTCGGAGCTTTTCTTCGACGACGTGCGGGTGCCGGCTGACGCCCTGCTGGGGGCGGAAGAGGGACAGGGCTTCGTCCAGCTGATGCAGCAGCTGCCGCAGGAGCGGCTGATCATCGCCATCCAGGCGATCGCCCGGATCGAGCGGGCGCTCAAGGAAACCATTGCCTACGTCAAGCAGCGCAAGGCGTTCGGCAAGCAGGTCATCGATTTCCAGAACA
>CAZYKZ010000053.1:0-14186 GCA_964648175.1 uncultured Anderseniella sp. | reverse complement strand
GCGGCGGCAAGCCGTTCTCGCAGAAGGACAGGTCGCGCTTTCTCGACGTGCTGGATCGCGAAGTGAGGCGGGCGAAGGGTTAAGCCGTCACCACCCGCTCGCGCCACCAGACATAGAGTCCGGCGCCGACGATGATGGCGATTCCCAGCCACTTGATACCTTGCGGCACTTCGCCGAAGACGGCGTAACTCAACGCCGTTGCGGAGACGATCTCGATATAGGTGAACGGCGCCAGCACCGAGGCAGGCGCGCGCTTGAAGGCATGCACCACCATGAGATGACCGATGGTGGCGATGAGGCCTACGGCCGCCAGCATCAACCAGTGCTTCGGCGACGGCCAGGCGAGCCCGAACAGTTCAAGTCCTGCGGCGCTGCCGGCGGCTGACACCGCGAGCAGGGCAGGCACCGACACCACACCGGAAAAGAACTGCATTGTCATGGGGTCTTCCGATGCCGACAGCGCCTTGGTGTAGAGCAGGTAGACGGAGAACAGCGTGGCAGCAGCGATGGGCAGCAGTGAGGCGGGTCCGAAGATTTCATAGCTCGGCTGGATCACGATAAGCGCGCCGAGGAAGCCGATGGCCACGGCGAGGCGGCGGCGCCAGCCGACCTTCTCCTTCAGCACGATCGCACTCAGAATGGTGAGGATGAGCGGTTCGACGAAGAAGATGGCAATGGCGTCCGGAACCGGCATCCAGCGCAGTGAGGTGAAGAAGCAGGAGGTGGCTCCGGCCATCAGCAGCGCGCGCACGATGTTGGGCCATATACGCCTGGGCAGCAGCCCGCCGGCGCCCTTCAGCCAGATCAGGAACGGCAGCAGGTATACAGCTTGAAAGGCAAACCGGGCGGCGGCCACCTGGATGCCGTTGATCTCGCCCGACATGGCCTTGCCCATGATGTCCATCGCGGGCAGCAACAGCATGGCTCCGGCCATCAGGGCGAGGCCGCTCGACACGCTGGGCGTGGCTTGCGGCAGGGGGTGAAGCTGGACGCTCATGGGAATCCGACCGGGGCAACAGATTGATCCGCCGCCGGTAAACCATTGCCGCGACAAGAGCAAGCATTGACGTGAAACGGGAAATGTTGCCCGTTATGCGGGACTCAACAAATGGCGGCCCGAGGGAGGACAACATGACCGGGATCGAGATCAAGGCAACCAATCGCTGCTTCGACGGCGACCAGATCCAGTTCACGCATCAAAGCGATGCCTGCAAGTGTGAAATGACGGCGTCGATCTTCCTGCCGGTGCAGGCCAAGACCGCCAGGGTACCTGTATTGTGGTGGCTGTCAGGCCTGACCTGTACCGACCAGAACTTCGTGACGAAGGCGGGCGCGCAGCGCTATGCGGCGGAACATGGCGTCGCCATCGTGGCGCCTGATACCAGCCCACGCGGCGAGGGCGTGCCGGATGACCCGGACGGGGCCTACGATTTCGGTCTGGGGGCAGGGTTCTATGTGAACGCAACACAGGCGCCGTTCTCGACCCACTATCACATGTACGACTATATAACGAAGGAGCTGCCGGCTGTCGTTGGCGCGAACTTCTCCGTCAACATGGACAAGCAGTCGATCTTCGGTCACTCGATGGGCGGGCACGGCGCGCTGACCATCGCGCTCAGGAATCCGGGCAAGTACAAGGCGGTCTCGGCGTTTTCTCCCATCGTCTCGCCAATGAACTGCCCGTGGGGCCACAAGGCGCTGGGCGGCTATCTGGGCGACGACAAGGCCGCTTGGGCCAGGCACGATGCATGTGCGCTGATCGAGGGCGCTTCAGAGCGGCTGCCGTTGCTGGTGGACCAGGGCGATGCCGACAACTTCCTCAAGGAGCAGCTCAAGCCGCACTTGCTGGAAGAAGCCTGCGCCAAGGCTGATCACAAACTGACCCTCAGAATGCAACCCGGATATGACCATTCGTATTACTTCATTTCCACGTTCATTGGTGATCACGTGGCGTGGCATGCAAGAGCATTGTTTGCCTGATTGTAATACAGGCATGCATGGACTTGTTGCAGCCGGTTGCCTATATCACCACATGAGCGAGTAACGGCCGGACGCAAGGTCCGGCGCAGGAAGAGGGAAACTCTCAGCACATGCCATGGAATACACAAGGCGGCGGCGGTGGTGGTCCTTGGGGCCAGGGGCCATCGGGTGGAGGCGGCGGCGGCCGCAGCGGCGGACCGGGGACGCCGCCTGACCTGGAAGACCTTATCCGCAAGGGGCAGGACCGTTTGAAGACCGTTCTGCCGCAGGGCGGCGGCGGCAAGAGCCCGTGGATCATCGGCCTGATTGCGCTTGGTGCGCTATGGGCCTTCAACAGCTTCCACACCATTCAGGCGGACGAACAGGGCGTCGTGCTGCGTCTTGGCGAATTCCAGCGTACTGTCGCGCCGGGCCTGCAGTTTGCGGCCTGGCCGATCGAGACGATGGAAACCCTGCCGGTCGAGGCGGTCAACCAGATCAACTTCGGCGGCGACGGCAATTCGACGAGCAGCCAGATGCTGGCCGGCGATCAGAACCTGGTGGACATCCGCTTCACCGTTCAATGGAAGATCGCCGAACCGACGCAGTATCTTTTCAATGTGCGCGAGCAGGAGCGGCTGGTCCGCACTGTTGCCGAAAGCGCCATGCGCGAAGTGGTGGGCCGCACGCCGGCCGAGGAGATCCGTACCCGCGGCCGCTTCGAGGCCCAGCAGCAGGTGCGCGAGCTGACGCAGGCAGCGCTGGACAACTACGAATCGGGCATTTCAATCCTTGGCGTGCAGCTTGAAAAGGCTGATCCGCCGCCACAGGTGATCGACGCCTTCGAAGAAGTGCAGCGCGCCGAGCAGAACCAGAACCGGTTCATCCGCGAGGCCGAGCAGTACCGCAACCAGGTGCTTGGCCAGTCACGCGGTGAAGCCTCCAAGATCGTTGAAGACGCCAAGGCCTACAGCGCCCGGGTGGTCAACGAGGCCGAAGGTGAGGCGCAGCGCTTCAAGTCGATCTACGAGGAGTATGCGAAGGCGAAAGACGTGACCCGCAAGCGCCTGTTCCTCGAGATGATGGAAAACGTCATGGCCAACTCCAACAAGGTCATCGTTGAAGGCAATGCCGGCGGCCAGGGAGGCGGCACCGGCGTGGTGCCTTACCTGCCGCTGCCGGAAATCCAGAAGCGTCAGCAGCAGTCGTCGGGAGGTAACCAGTAATGGGTGCTATCAAGTCATTCGGCCTGCTGTTAGCCGCAGGCGCCGCCTTCGTGGTCTGGCAATCCCTGTTCGTGGTGGACGAGCGCGAGAAGGCGCTGGTCACGCAGCTTGGTGAAATCCAGCGCGAGATCAACGAGCCGGGCCTATATTTCAAGATCCCGTTCATCCAGGAAGTGGTGCCGATCGAGGATCGTATCGTGTTCTTCGAGAGCACCGACAAGTCGGTGCAGGTGGTCGATGGCCGCCGTTACCTCGTTGACTCGATCACCATGATCCGCGTCAACAATCCGCGCCGGTTCCGTGAAACGGTGGGCGCCAACCTTGGCGTTGCCCAGAGCCGCATCGAGACCCGTCTCGACGCAGCGCTGCGCCAGGTCTATGGCCGGCGCACCTTCGATGCCGCCCTGTCCAAGGACCGCGCAGCGATGATGCGCGAGATCCGCGACCAGGTGCGCGCCGAGGCGGAAGCGCTCGGGATCGAGGTGGTGGACGTGAAGATCCGCCGCACCGACCTGATGCCGGACGTGCTCAAGGATACCTATGACCGCATGAACGCGGAACGCTTTGCCGAAGCCGCCGAACTGCGCGCCGTCGGTGAGGCGCAGGCGACCCGGATCAAGGCCGAGGCGGACCGTCAGGCCGTGGAGCTTGTCTCCAAGGCGCAGCGCGAAGCCGAGATCGTGCGCGGCGAGGGCGATGCCAAACGCAACGCAACCTTCGCTGATGCCTTCCAGCAGGATCCGGAGTTCTTCGCGTTCTACCGGTCGATGCAGGCATACGCCAAGTCGCTGGCCGACAGTGGCACCACGCTGGTGCTGCAGCCGGACTCGGAGTTCTTCCAGTACTTCGGCACCCAGCAGACAGCGCCTGCGCCTGTGCAGCAGCAGTGAGGCAATGCGCGAACTGATCACGGCAATAGGGCTGGTCCTCGTCATAGAGGGCCTGCTCTACGCCGTGGCGCCAGGCCGGCTGAAGTCGATGGCCGAGTTCGCCAGCCGCATGCCGGATGACATGCTGCGCAATGCAGGCATCGTGGCGGTTGCTGCCGGTGTCGTGGTGGTGTGGGCCGCGCGCACCTTCATGGCCGCGGGTTGAGGCTCACAACATCGTGACGCGGCAACCAAGCCGGGCCTTGCGAATTGGTTCAAGGCAAGTCCATGATCTGCGCCAGCGGCGGCTGACTGTTGATCAGGCCAGAAGACGGGAGACAGGTTTCTAGATGACACCCCAGACAAGAGCAAAGGCGACTGCGAAGGCGATTGCGGTCTCAAACCACATGGCGATTGCGGCGTTCCGGGCAACCATGATGCTGGTGCTGCTGGCCGCGATCTGTCTGGCCAGCGCAGGGCTGGTGCGGGCGCAAGGGCCGGCATCGGTCGCAGACCTGGCCGACAAGCTGTCTCCGGCGGTGGTCAACATCTCGACGAGCCAGAAGGTCACCGGCACGGAAGGCGTGCCGATGCCGCAGGTGCCCGAGGGAACGCCGTTCCGGGAGTTCTTCGAGGAGTTCTTCAAGCGGCAGCAGGAAGGCCAGAACCGGGCGCCGCGCAACGCAAATTCGCTGGGCTCGGGCTTCGTCATCGACCCGGCCGGCATCGTCATCACCAACAATCACGTGATCGAGGGTGCTGACGAGATCGAGGTGATCTTCAACGACGGAACCCGGTTGAAGGCGGAACTCAAGGGAACCGACTCGAAGACCGACATTGCGGTGCTGCAGGTGAAGTCCGACAAGCCGTTGCCCTTCGTGGAACTGGGCGAGTCTTCCAGGTTGCGCGTGGGCGACTGGGTGATGGCCATCGGCAACCCGTTCGGCCTTGGCGGCACCGTGACGCTGGGCATCGTGTCTGCCATGAACCGCAATATCAATGCGGGTCCCTATGACGACTTCATCCAGACCGACGCAGCCATCAACCGGGGCAACTCGGGTGGTCCGCTGTTCGACATGAACGGCAAGGTCGTTGGCGTGAACACGGCGATCATTTCGCCGACCGGCGGGTCCATCGGCATCGGTTTCTCGGTGCCGTCCGATACCGCGCGCAATGTCATCGACCAGCTGGTGAAGTTCGGCGAAACCCGGCGTGGCTGGCTCGGCGTTCGCATTCAGAACGTGACCGACGATCTGGCCGAAAGCCTTGGCCTTTCCGAAGCCAAGGGGGCGCTTGTTGCAGATGTGACGGCGACCAGCCCGGCTGAGGCTGCAGGCATCGAGGCCGGTGATGTGATCGTGTCGGTTGACGGCAAGGAGATGAAGGACAGCCGCGACCTGTCGCGCGCCGTCGGCAATCTGGCGCCGGATACCAAGGTCACCGTCGGTGTGTTGCGCAAGGGCAAGGAGATGTCCATCGCAGTCACGCTTGGCCGGCTCGAGACCGGCGAGAAGATGGCGGAAGCGCAGGACAAGCAGCAGGCCGAAGCGGCTTCCGGCAGCGCAGAGATCAGTGTGCTTGGCCTGAAGGTCGAGGAACTCACCGACGAGCTGCGCGCCAAGTTCAAGGTGCCCGAGAAGGTGTCTGGCGTGATCGTTTCAGAGGTGGCCGCCGATGGTGTTGCTGCCGACAAGGAACTGCGTCCGGGCGATGTGATCTCCGAGGTGGGCGATGTCAAGGCGGCAACGCCGGCGGACGTGGCCAAGGCGGTCGAGGCGGCGCAGAAGGCCGGCGATACCTCGATCCTGATGCTGGTGATGCGCGCTCAACGCAATTTCGACCCGCACTTCATGGCGCTGAGGCTGAAGCAGCCAGAATAACGTCTGAAAGACGTCTGAACCTGAGAGAATCCCCCGGCATTTCCGGGGGATTTTTCGTTCAGCTGACGAACTCGCTGCGAGGAATGCCTTGCAGGAAAAGAAGCGCCGTCAGGTTGCCGTGGTTGACCTGCACCGGCACCTGCGCCCGCACCGCCGGCTTGGCGTGCAGCGCCACGCCTAGGCCTGCCGCCTTCAACATCGGCACGTCATTGGCCCCATCGCCGACGGTAAGCGCGTCAGCCGGGCTCACGCCCAGATCTGCTGCAATGCGGTTGAGCGCGGCCACCTTGGCGTCGCGCCCCAGGATGGGCTCGGCCACCTTGCCGGTCAGCTTGCCGCCTTCTTCAAGCAGCTGGTTTGCCTGGTGCTGGTCAAAGCCGAGCGTGCCCGCCACGTGGGCGGTGAAGTGCGTGAAGCCGCCGGAGATCAGCGCACAATGACTGCCGTGCGCGCGCATGGTGGCGATCAGTTCACGGCCTCCCGCCATGAAGCTGATGCGCCTGGAGATGACCTCGCCGATGACGTCCGACGGCAACCCCGCCAGTGTCTGCACGCGGGCGCGCAGGGCATCCTCGAACTCGAGCTCGCCGTTCATGGCGCGCGCGGTGATCGCGCGTACTGCCTCGCCCGCGCCTGCCACATCGGCCAGTTCGTCAATGCATTCCTGCTCGATCATGGTTGAATCCATATCGGCCAGCAGGAGGCGGCGAAGGCCGGGACGCGCGACGAGGTTGACGTCCACCGGGACATCTCCCAGCCGCATCCGGATAGCCGCGATGGTTTCAGGCGCGAGGCCCTCCACTTCAAGCTCATGCGCTTCGAGAGGAGACAGCCACCGGCCAGCGCCCAGCTCCGCGCCAAGCGAAATGGCGGCAGCCCGCACCGTGTCGATGAGGTCCTTGCTCAAAGGGGCCTTTTGCGGATCGGCAATCAGCGATAGGAGTTGCGGCATGAAGGAATCCACGAACAGAACTGCCGTCCTTATTGCAGGGCCGACCGCCAGCGGCAAGTCGGCCGTTGCGCTCAAGGTGGCGCGCGAACTGGACGGAGTCATCATCAACGCCGATGCGATGCAGCTGTACGCCGAATTGCGGGTGTTGACGTCGCGCCCAACGGAAGGCGACGAGCGCGCTGCGCCGCATCGCCTCTATGGCACGGTTCCGGCGCGCGAGGTGTGGTCGGCAGGTCGTTGGCTCGCTGCGGCGAGACAGGAGATGGAGACGGCCTGGGCGCAGGGCAAGGTGCCGGTGGTCACGGGCGGGACGGGGCTTTATTTCAAGGCGCTGGAGGAGGGGCTGTCGCATGTGCCGCCAATCCCTCAGGCTGTGCGTGAACGCTGGCGCGAACGGCTGAAAGCCGAAGGCGCGCCTGCGCTGCACGCGGAACTTGCGCGGCTGGCGCCGGAGGATGCGGCACGGCTTGAGCCAGGCGACAGCCAGCGCATCGTGCGCTGCCTCGAGGTGCTGGAGGCGACGGGAAAACCGCTGTCGGCGCACTTCCGTGCCGCGAAGGAGGCATCGGTGCTGAAAGCAGTGAGCGTGCGCCGGGTGGCGATAATCCCGCCGCGCGACGAACTTTACTCGGTCATCGATGCGCGGTTCGAAACCATGCTCGCAATGGGGGCGGTCAACGAGGTGAAGACGCTGCTGGCTTTGGGGCTGCCGGAAGACGTGCCGGTGATGAAGGCAATAGGGGTGAAGCCGCTGTCGGACATGCTGGCGGGTGAGCTGTCACCAGAGCAGGCCGTAGCGCTTGCCCAGCGCCAGTCGCGCAATTATGCCAAGCGGCAGATGACGTGGATCCGCAACCAGATGGCGGACTGGCCGGTGGTGGAAAAGCGCACGCAGGCCATCGAGGTGCTGCTCAATGGCTGACATCGTCGAAGCCGGCCCCGCGCATGCAGACGCGATTGCCCGGTTGCACGCGGAAAACTGGAAGTCGACCTACCGCGGCATTCTGCCAGACGAGTATCTGGATACCAGGGTGGATGGCGAGCGTCTGGACTACTGGCGCGCGGCGCTTGCAAGCGGCAGCTATTCCATGATCCGGCTGGCGCTGGACGATGCGGGAGAGATTGCCGGTTTCAGCGGGTTGAAGGCCGGCGCCGATGAAGGGTACGACCAGACCATCGAGCACCTGCATGTCAGCGCTGCGGCCCGCGGCACCGGGCTCGGACGGGCGTTGATGGCGGACGCGGCCCGCCAGACGCTCGCACGTGGCGGACAATCGCTGTGCCTGTGGGTTTTCGAGGACAATGCCCGGGCGATCGGCTTTTACGAGGCGCTGGGCGGTGTGACCGACGCGCGCGGCACGGACAAGTTTGCCGGCGGCGACGCACCGGACCGGCGTATCGGCTGGCGTGATCTGGCGGCCCTTGTGAAGGCTTGCGAAGGAGCGGTGAAATGAAGCGCGTGCTGCTTGCGGAGATCATGCACGAGACGAACACGTTCAACCGCATCGCCACCACGAAGGCGGATTTCGAGACGCGCTACTGGCATGAGGGGCTGGAGGCGGCATCGGTACTGGCGGACACCAACACCGAGATCGGCGGTTTCATCGAGGCTGCAGACAGCTATGGCTGGGAACTGACGCTGCCATTGGCTGCTTCCGCCAGCCCGTCCGGGCCGATGGTAGCGGCTGACTGGGCGCGGGTGAAAGAGCTGATCACGGCACCTCTGCGGGCAGGCGAGAAGTTCGATGCGATCATTCTGGTGCTGCATGGCTCTATGGTGACGCAGACCAGCCTTGATGCGGAGGGCGATCTGCTGGGTGAGGTGCGTGCGCTGGCAGGACCGGACGTTCTGGTGGCGGCGACGCTGGACATGCACGCCAACGTGTCGCCGGAGATGGTAGCGGCGGCTGATCTGATGATGTGCTACCGCACCTATCCGCACGTGGACCAGCGTGAGCGGGCGCTGCACATGGCGCGGCTGGTGCAGGACGTATTCGACGGTGCGCCGCGCCCGAAACTCGTTCATGCTCGCATACCCATGATGGATGCCGCCAACCACGGCCAGACGGCACAGGGCCAGCCGATGCCCCGGCTGCTGCAATTGGCCGACGAGATCGAGCAGCGCGACGGCATCGTCTGCGCGTCGCTGCAGATCGGTTTTCCCTGGTCGGATGTGGTCGATATCGGACCCAATGTGCTGATAACGGCGACGGACGAGGCGGCGGGCCGGCGCGCGGCAGATGAGTTGATGCAGGCACTCTGGGAATCGCGCCACGAGACACAGCTCGAGTTTGCGCGGCCGGAGGAGGCCATGGCGATGGCGCTTCAGGGCAGGGCGGGCGACAGGCCGCTGGTGCTGGCCGACTTCGCCGACAACCCGGCCGGCGGGGCTTATGGCGACAGCCCGAACCTCTTGCGGGCCATGCTGGAGGCGGGGCTGGAGAATGCCGCGTTCGCCACAATCAGCGACCCGGACAGCGTTGCGCTGTGCCGGCAGGCGGGCGAAGGCGCAACGGTTCAGCTTGAACTGGGCGGCAAGGGTGCGCCGGACCTTACCCCGCCGCTGGTCATCGAGGCCGAAGTCGTGCGGCTTGGTGACGGGCAGTACGTGTGCGCCGGGCCGATGTGGCAGGGGGTGAGGTTCTCGATGGGCCCGGTTGCGGTGGTTCGCAAAGGCGGCATCGACATCATCATCTCTTCAGTGCCGACGGCGGTGATGGACCTTAACGTGTTCCGATCGGTGGGCATCGATCCGGAAAAGCTCACCACTATCGGGCTCAAGAGCCGCAACCACTTCAAGGCGGCTTATGGGCCGATTGCCCGCGATACACTTCTGGTGGACGCCGGTGGCATTGCCTCCATGCGGCTGAAGGAGCTGAACTACACGCGCATTCCGCGCCCAATCTGGCCGCTGGACGCAGATCTGCCCTGAAAACAGGAAACCGGCAGCCCGAGGTGGGCTGCCGGCATGTGGTTGCGAATATCTCAGGCGTCAGCTTGCCGGAGCGTAGGACGGAGCGTCTTCCAGCGCCTGCCTGGTCGAATTGACCACCAGGAACCAGTCGTTGCTGTCGCCCGATTCCCGCACGCGGCGCAGGCTCGACATATCGACTGCGACGTTCTTCTCGCCCAGGCCGAGGAAGCCGCCAACGCCAAGGATCACGCCTTTGACCTCGCCGTTCCAGCCGACGATCACATCGTTGATCTCGCCGATATCGTTCCAGTCGCGGCGGGCTGCCTCATTGTAGTAGCTGGATTCGTCCACATCCTTTTGGGCTGCATAGACGTTCATGCCGATCAGATCCGAGGCTCGCATGGCGCCTTCAGCCTGCATGTCCTTGTACAGGACGAAGATGGCGACGCCATCGCGCTTCGTGGCGCTCTCATCCATGTCTTCCATCGACTCCTTGGCAGCCATGTTGCTGTCGTCGGAGCCTGCAGCGTTCATCGCATCGTCTTGCTGGCCGGTAGCGTCTTCAGTTGTGCTTTCCGCCGTGCGTCCGGTCTTCTCAGCAGCCTGCTCCATGGCGTCGCCCGACTGTTCAGTCGAGTTTTCCATCGTCTGGGCGGCGTTCTGGTCCGTCTTGACCTCATGATTGTCTGCGTATGCTGCGCCGGTCATGGCGATGATGGCGGCAAGTGCTGTTGTCTGAAGAAGTTTGTTCATTGCAATTCCTCCACTGGTTCGTGTTGTACCCATGCGGAAGCGGCGCCGGAAAAGCGCTCGCCAAATTCCCCATTGAGCTTGATAGGGAATCAACGGCTGAGACCTGCTGAGGTTGCTGGGGACACAAAATTGCCCAGAACGGGCGCCGGTGATGAAGTAAAGCCATCGTTAACGATCCGCTCACAATCCGGCCATAGACTCGCGCTATGCCCCACTTCAGACGAGGGGTCATGTTCGGTTTAAGGAGCCGGGTCTCATGTTTTCCAGCTTTGTGAAAGTTGCGGCTATGGCCGCACTTGGACTTTCGATCGTTTCAGCAACGGCTGTCACCGCGTCGGCCCAGGAGGGGCGGTGCGACCGTGAGGCCAGGCGTTATGCAGACAGCCGCATGAACCGCGGAGAGGCCGCGCTTGGCTCGGCCATCGGCAGTGCGGCCGTGGGCGCGATCATCGGCGGAGTTATCGGCGGCGGCAAGGGTGCAGGCAAGGGCGCGATCATCGGCGGTTCGACGGGTGCCGTCGGCGGTGCGCTGGCTTCCGGCCCCGAATGGCAGCGCGCCTATGACCGGGCTTTCGAGGATTGCATGGACCGGTATGCGCCGGTGCGTGCCCGTGCACCGGAGCCGGTCTATCGCGCGGGTCCCATCGAGCCGTGGACCGACGAGTGGTTCGAGTGGTGCACGAACCGCTACCGCTCGTTCAACCCGCGCACCGGTACCTTCACCGGCTATGACGGCGTGAAGTACTTCTGCCAGCCCAGGTAATCCGGCGGCGCAAGCCCCGCGACCATTATGCAAGGCCCCGCCGGCACGAAACGTGTTGACGGGGCTTTGTCTTTGCACTTATGGTCCGCGCCCATGAAAAACATCATTCTCGTAGTACGACCGCGCACCGCCGGGCCAGCCTGATAACTGGCCTGAACAAGGTGGTGCGCGAAAATGGCTCCCTCGGGGGCCTTTTTTATTGGCCCAACCCCGCTTAAAGAGAAGTGCTAGCTCCATGAACATCCAAGCTGGAACAGACAAGATGAATGCCAAGGCCGAAGAGGCAGAGATGATGACCGGTGCGGAGATCGTGCTGCGGGCGCTGCAGGACCAGGGCGTAGAGCACATATTCGGCTATCCCGGCGGGGCGGTGCTGCCGATTTACGACGAGATCTTCCAGCAGGAGAAGATCGAGCACATCCTCGTGCGCCACGAGCAGGGCGCGACGCACGCTGCCGAAGGCTATGCGCGCTCGACCGGCAAGTGCGGCGTGGTGCTGGTGACCTCGGGGCCCGGCGCGACCAACGCGGTGACGGGCCTCACCGATGCGCTGATGGACTCGATCCCGATGGTGTGCATCACGGGGCAGGTGCCGACGCACCTGATCGGCAACGACGCATTCCAGGAGTGCGATACGGTCGGCATCACCCGGCCGTGCACGAAGCACAATTACCTGGTCAAGAACGTCAATGACCTCGCCCGCATCCTGCACGAGGCGTTCTACGTCGCCACCACCGGCCGGCCCGGCCCGGTCGTGGTCGACATTCCGAAGGACGTCCAGTTTGCCACGGGCGCTTACGTCAAGCCGGACAACATCGAGCACAAGACCTACAAGCCGCGCACCGAGGGCGATGCGATGGCGGTCGAGGCGGCCGTCGAGCTGATGGCGAACGCCAAGCGGCCGGTGTTCTATACCGGTGGCGGCATCGTAAACTCGGGACCGGAAGCTTCCAACCTGCTGCGCCAGCTGGTGCGCATGACCGGCTACCCGATCACCTCCACGCTGATGGGGCTGGGCTGCTATCCGGCGTCGGACAAGCAGTGGCTGGGCATGCTGGGCATGCACGGCACCTATGAAGCCAACATGGCCATGCACGATTGCGACGTGATGATTTGCCTCGGCGCACGTTTCGATGACCGCATCACGGGCCGCACAGATGCGTTCTCGCCGGGCTCGAAGAAGATCCACGTCGACATCGACCCCTCGTCGATCAACAAGACCATCAAGGTCAACATCCCGATCGTCGGCGACGTCGGCACGGTGATGGCGCAAATGATCCGGGCATGGAAGGCGCGCAAGGCCAAGGCTGACGAAGCTGCGCTGAAGGAATGGTGGTCGCAGATCGAACAGTGGCGGGCGGTGGATTGCCTGAAGTATCGCGCCAACAAGGACGTGATCATGCCGCAGTACGCGATCCAGCGGCTGTACGAGCTGACCAAGGACCGCAACACCTACATCACCACCGAAGTGGGCCAGCACCAGATGTGGGCGGCGCAGTTCTACCACTTCGAGGAGCCCAACCGCTGGATGACGTCGGGCGGTCTGGGCACCATGGGCTATGGCCTGCCGGCCGCACTTGGCGTGCAGGTGGCGCATCCGGACGCGCTGGTCATCGACATTGCCGGCGATGCCTCGGTGCAGATGGTGACGCAGGAAATGTCCACCGCGATCCAGTACAACCTGCCGTTCAAGGTGTTCATCCTGAACAATCACTACATGGGCATGGTGCGCCAGTGGCAGCAGCTGTTGCATGGCAACCGCCTGTCGCACTCCTATACGGACGCGATGCCGGACTTCGTGAAGCTGGCCGAGGCCTATGGCGCCACCGGCATCCGCTGCTCGAAGCCGGGCGATCTTGACGAGGCGATCCAGAAGATGATCGACACGCCCGGCCCGGTGATCTTCGACTGCGTGGTGGCCAACCTCGCCAACTGCTTCCCGATGATCCCGTCAGGCAAGGCGCACAACGAGATGCTGCTGGGCGCCGACATTTCGGACGAGGAAGTGGGCTCGGCCATCGGCAAGGAAGGCAAGATGCTGGTGTGATGCACCCGCAGTCTTGCCGTCCTATCGACGCGAGCTGACATGGCCCATCGCCTTCCCAATGCCGGAGACTATGGATTGCTGCTGACGCTGGCGGCGATCTGGGGCTCGTCGTTCGTGTTCATCAAGGTTGGTGTGGCTGAAGTGCCGCCGGTGACGCTGACAGCCATCCGGCTGGTGCTGGCTGCCACGTTCATGCTGGGCCTGATGTGGTTGCGCGGCAGCCGGTTTCCGCTGACCCGGTCTGCATGGGCAATGCTTGCCGGCAGTGCGCTGATCGGCAACGCGCTGCCGTTCGGGCTCATTGCGTGGGGCCAGCAGGGCATCCAGTCGAACACGTCTGCCATCCTGATGGGCATCATGCCGCTGATCACGCTGCTGGTGGCGCACCTGTTCACCGAGGACGAGAAGATCAACGCGCGCAAGGCCGTGGGCATGATTGCGGGCTTCGCCGGGCTCATCGTGCTGGTCGGACCGGAAGCGCTCAACGGCTTCACGTCCAGCTTCATCAGCCAGCTTGCGCTGCTGGGTGCTGCAACCTGCTACGGCTTCAACGCCGTACTCATCCGGCGGATGATGGCGGCTGACCGGGTGGCCGCCGTGACGGCCGTGATGGCGATGGCGGCGCTGATGGTGACACCGTTCGCCTTCATCCTCGAGCAGCCCCTGGCCGTGGAGGCGCACTGGCTGTCGTGGGCCGTGGTGATAACCCTCGGGCTGCTTCATACCGCCATCGCCACGGTCATCATGTTTTCCATCGTCGGCAGGGCAGGGGCGAGCTTCTTCAGCCAGATCAACCTGCTGGTGCCGGTGGCGGGCGTGGCGT
>CAZYKZ010000052.1:0-14303 GCA_964648175.1 uncultured Anderseniella sp. | reverse complement strand
TCATGGCCCAGGGCTGGTCGAAGGTGGCAATCACCTCAGCCTGCAGCGTGCCGCCGGTGTTGCCGGATATGGCGAAGGTGTCCCCGGCGATTGCCGCAGATGAGCCCAGCACGGTGAAAGCCGCCAGGGCGAGGGTCAGTCTGAATTCTTTCAGTTGCATTCAAACCTCCTGACAAAGATCGAAGGAATTCGGGGATCGTGTCGAGACGCGGTCAGCCGGTTCCCTGCGCCACCATCGCATCGGCCACCTTCTTGAAGCCGGCGATATTCGCCCCCTTGGCGTAGTTGATGTGATTGTTGCCGGTACCGCCTTCCGCCTTGCAGCGGTCATGGATGTCGCGCATCAGTTCGTGCAGTTGCTGCTCGACCACTTCCCGGCTGCTGGGACGGCGGCGCTGGTTCTGGCTGATCTCCAGTCCCGAAACCGAGACGCCGCCTGCATTGGCCGCCTTGCCGGGGCCGAACAGGATGCCGGCCTCGTTGAACACTTTTATCGCGTCATGAGTGCAGGGCATGTTCGCGCCTTCGGCCACTGCTATGCAGCCATTGTCGCGCAAGGCTTTGGCGTCGTCTTCGTGCAGTTCATTCTGGGTGGCGCATGGCAGGGCCACGTCGCACTCGACGCCCCAGGGCGTCTTGCCTTCATGCCACTCAGCCTTGAACTTCTTTGCGCAGGCCTTGAGACTGCCGCGCCTGTCCGCCTTGTAGCGGCGCACCCAGTCAATTTTCTCCTGGGTGAGGCCGTCATTGTCGATCATCAGGCCCGTGCTGTCCGACAGCGTGATCACCCTGGCTCCCATCTGCACGGCCTTCTCCGCTGCATGGGTGGCGACATTGCCGGCGCCCGAGATGACGATGGTTTGGCCATCCACGGATTTGGCATGGGCTTCCAGCATGTGACAGAGAAAGTGCAGCAGGCCGTAGCCGGTGGCCTCGACCCGCATGGCGCTGCCGCCATAGGCTTCGCCCTTTCCTGTCAGGGCAGCCTCGAAGCGGCCGGTTATGCGGCGCCAGGCGCCGAACAGCCAGCCGATCTCGCGGGGGCCGACATTGATGTCTCCGGCGGGAATGTCCGTATGGGCGCCGATGTGGTGGTGCAGTTCCAGCATGAAGGTATTGCAGAACCGCCTGATCTCGTCGGCGGAACAGCCTGAGGGATCGAAGTCCGATCCGCCCTTGCCGCCGCCCATCGGAAGGCCGGTGAGTGCGTTCTTGAGGGTTTGCTCGAAGCCGAGGAACTTGAGGATCGACAGGTTCACGGTTTCATGAAACCGCAAGCCGCCCTTGTAGGGACCGATGGCGCTGTTGAACTGGACCCTGTAACCGCGGTTGACCTGGACAGATCCATCATCGCGCTCCCACGCCACGCGGAAGGCGATGGTGCGGTCGGGCTCCGTCAGCCGTTCCAGCAGCGCACACCCCTGGTATTCCGGCGTGTCGTTGATCACCGGAATGATGTCCGCAGCCACTTCGGCGACGGCCTGATGGAATTCGGCCTGCTGTGGACAGGTATCTCCGAGCCAGTCCATGAATGTCGGGAAGTCGTACTTGGCGGTCATGCGATTCAGTGGTTAGTGTGAAGCGAAAGCACTGCTTAGATGACGCAAGCGCGGCAAGAAGGTTCCCTGAAGCCACTGCACCGGCCTTGAAACCACCAGGCCGATGCGGCGTTGTCTGCCAGAGACAGAAATCCACTCCCGACCTGTTCAATCAGCGAAAGGCTCAGCCAAACCGATGACCGACAAGCCAAGCTCCTATGTTCCCCCGAAAGTCTGGACCTGGGACAAGGAAAGCGGCGGCAAGTTCGCCAGCATCAACCGCCCGATCGCCGGCCCCACCCATGACAAGACGCTGCCGGTGGGCAAGCACCCGTTCCAGCTCTACTCGCTGGCCACGCCCAACGGCGTGAAGGTGACGGTGATGTTCGAGGAGCTGCTGGCCGCCGGACACAAGGGCGCCGAATATGACGCGTGGCTGATCGAGATCGGCGACGGCGACCAGTTTTCGTCCGGCTTTGTCGAGGTGAACCCGAACTCCAAGATCCCCGCCCTGATGGACCATAGCGGCGACAAGCCGGTGCGGGTGTTCGAATCCGCCTCGATCCTGCTGCACCTGGCGGAGAAATTCGGCGCGTTCATCCCGGCTGACCCGGCGAAGCGCACCGAGTGCCTCAACTGGCTGTTCTGGCAGATGGGCTCGGCGCCCTATCTGGGCGGCGGCTTCGGCCACTTCTACGCCTATGCGCCGGAGAAGTGGGAATACCCGATCAACCGCTTCGCCATGGAAGCCAAGCGCCAGCTCGACGTGCTGGACCGGCACCTGGCGGACAACCGGTTCATGGCGGGCGATGAGTACACCATCGCCGACATGGCGATCTGGCCGTGGTATGGCGGGCTGGTGCTGGGCCGGCTGTACAATGCCGCCGAGTTCCTCGACGTGGCGTCCTACAAGAACGTCAACCGCTGGGCGAAGGAGATCGACGCACGCGAGCCGGTAAAGCGCGGGCGCATGGTCAACAAGACCTGGGGCGACCCGTCGGAACAGCTGCGCGAGCGCCACGACGCCAGCGACTTCGATCTGAGGACTCAAGACAAGCTCGACGCTGCCGAGTAGGGCGTGCCGGCTCAGTCGATACGGGCGACTCCGAAGTCGTCCAGGATGGTGTAGACCGCCGGTACAATGAACAGCACCAGCACGGTCGTCGCCAGCAGGCCGAAGGCAAGGCTGGTGACCAGCGGTATCAGCACCTGTGCCTGCAGCGAGGTTTCCAGCAGGAGCGGCATCAGCCCGACGATGGTGGTCAGCGAGGTCAGCAGGATGGCCCGGAAGCGCGCACCCGAGGCAAGTGGTGCGGCTTCGGCCACCGAGTTGGTGTCGCCGTGATAGTGCTTGATGAAATTGACCAGCAGGATCGAGTCGTTGACCACGATGCCGGCCAGCGCCACGAACCCGAGCATCGACGGCATGGTGAAGTCCAGCCCCAGCAGCATGTGCCCGCCGATCGCGCCGATGAAGGCGAACGGGATGATGATCATCACGATGACCGGTTCGATGTAGCTTCGGAACTGGAACGACAGCAGCAGGTAGACCCCGATCAGACCGAGCACGAAACCTGAGAGCATAGAGCGCTGAGTGCGCCCGGCATCGGCATTGGAGCCCTCGAAGCTGGTTGAGACGTCCGGATACCTTTCCTTCAGCTGCGGCAGGAAACGGGCGCGGGTGTCGTTGAGGATTTCGGTGGAATTGGCGAGACGCGAATCGAGCTCGCCGAGGATGTTGACGGTGCGCCGGCCATCGACCCGGCGGATGCGGGAGTAGCCGCGGCCCTCTTCCACCACCGCCACCACGGAGAGCGGGATCTGGTTTCCGTCGGCCGCTGTCAGGGTGAAGTTGTCGAGATCGGCCAGCGAGTCCGAACTTTCCTCGTCGAGCCGGACGTTGATCTCGTAGCTCTCCGCGCCAAGCTGCACCTCGTCGACCTTGTAGCCGTAGAAGCTCGCCCTGATCTGGTCGGCAATCGTGCGCCCGTCGATGCCGAGCGTGGCAGCCCCGTCGCGCAGGGTGATGCGCAGCTCCGGCTTGCCGGGGCGCAGATCATCGGTGACGTTGTAAACGCCGCGATATTGTTTCAGCCAGTCGCCGAGATCGCGCGCCGCCGCCGACAGCTGGTCGAGGTTGCGGCCAGTCAGCCGGATATCGATGGCGCGCCCACCGGGCCCGAAGGTGCCCTCGGTGAAGTTGAGCGTGACCACGTCGGCAAGGTCGCCGGTTTCTTCCCGCCACAGCTTGATGACGTCGTCGATGCGCGAGGTGCGGGTTTCCGAATCCAGCAGGTCAGCGATGACGGTTGCGACGTGTGGACCAGTCTCGCCGGCATCGGCGTTGAAGTTGAAGCGGTGGGTGACGTTGCGCACCAGCGGCTGGCCGCCGGGCTGGGCGGGCGAGAGCTTCGCGTTGACTGCTTCGAGTGCGGCGTCGATGCGGGCGACGACCTGTTCGGTGCGCTCCAGCGGGGTACCCTGCGGCAGCATGATGCGCGCTTCCATGACATTGCCGTCGAGGTCGGGAAACGGCGAGAACTTGACGAGGCCGCCCGTAATGGCCGCCACCGCCAGCAGCAGAACGCCAATTGCCGCGCCGAAGGTGAAATAGCGCCAGGCCACCGCCAGCCGGGCCGCAGGCACAATGACGCGCTCACGCGCCCGGTCCATGAACCGGTCCACCGCCTGCTGCACCCGGCCCTGCCCGGCGCCGGCCTTCTCAAGCGAATGGTAGAGGTGGTTGGGCAGGATCAGGAACGCCTCGATCAGCGAGACAATCAGCACGAACAGCATCACCACCGGCACCACGCGCAGGATCTGGCCGATGTCTCCCTTGAGGAAAGCCAGCGAGCCGAAGATGCAGGCGGTGGTGGCGAAAGAGGCGAATACCGACGGCAGAACCTGGCTCGCGCCGTCTATGGCCGCATCGACCGGGCTCTTGCCGGCGGCGCGCTGGGTAGCGACATTTTCGGCGATCACGATGGCATCGTCCATCAGCAGGCCGATGACGATGAGCAGGCCGACCATGGTCAGCATGTTGACCGAGTAGCCCACCGCCACCATCAAGAAGAAGGCGCCGGCAAAGGCCACCGGCAGGCCGGCTGCGACCCAGAACGAATAGCGCAATCCGAAGAACAGCCACAGCACCAGGAACACCAGCGACAGGCCCTGGATGGCGTTGGTGATGAGCAGGCGCAGGCGGTCGGACACGATGGACGAGACATCGTTGGTTACGGTCATGGTGATGCCGGGCGGGGCCTTGGCGCGGGCATCCTCCAGGAAGGCATTGACCCGGTTGATGACGTTGAGCGTGTCCTGTTCCGAGGTCTTGGTGATCGACAGCACTGCAGCCGGCTTGCCATTGAACTCGATGCGGGCCTCGTCGAACTTGAACCGGTCGGTGATAGTGGCGATGTCGCCCAGCAGGATCTGGCCGCCGCTGGTGGAGGAGACCACGACGATGGAGCGGAACTCGTCGGCCCGGCGGCGCTCGCCTGCATAGCGGATCAGGAAATCCCGGTCCTCGGTCTGCAGCGAGCCGGACGGCAGGTCGAGGGACTGGCGCTGCACCGCGCGCGCCACATCGGCAGCCGAGACACCGAAGGCCCTGAGCTGCTCGCGGTTGAGCTCGATCCTGATTTCATGATCGGAGAAGCCGAGCACCTCCACCTTGGGAATGCCACCCCATAACCCCATGCGGTCCTTGATCTGCTCGGCGTAGGCCTTGAGCTGCACGCGATCCAGCGGTCCGGTGATGGCGACGGAGGCGACGAAGTCGGTGCGGCCCAGCTGCGTGACGACGGGTTTCTCGACATTCTCGGGAAAGTCGGAAATGCCGTCGATGGCGTTGGTCACGTCCGCCGTGAAGCGGTCGAGCGTCACGGCGTCGGTCTTCTCGATCTTTGCCGTGGCCAGACCCTCGAGCGCCTCGCAGATGATCTCGTCGACATTGTTGACGGTATCAATCGCATCCTCGATGCGCTGGCAAACCGCCTGCTCGATCTCTTCCGGGCGGCTGCCCGGCCATGCCACGGTTACTTGCACCAGTCGTGGAGCGATCTGCGGAAAGGTCTCGCGCCTGAGCTGCGGGAACGAGTAGATGCCGATGACCAGCAGGGCGATCATCAGCAAGCTAGCGATTGTGGGATGGCGGGTGAAATAGGCGATCATTTCACGTCTTCCGGCGCCAGCCTTGCCGCCATCGAAGCCTCCAGCGCCTCATCGCGGGTGAGCCTCAGCTTCATGCCGGGAATGGCCGGCAGCAGGTCGGAGACCACCACCCTGTCACCGGCTGCAAGCCCTTCGTCCACGATCACCAGCCCGGCCTGCGACAGGCCCGTGCGCACGGGGCGAACTTCCAGCCGGTCTTCCTGGTCAGCGATATAGACCTTGCCGTCATGTACCGCCGCCCGCGGCACGACGATCTGGCCAGCCAACGGGTTGGCGCGGATTTCAACCTCGACGAACAGACCCTTGGACAGGGGTGGACGCTCGCCGGGCACGGCTTCCGCCCATGAGCCTTCAGACGTCACGATGATGCCGACCGAGCGGGTCTTGAGGTCTACGGTGTCGGATATGCGGGCGAACCTCGCAGGCCAGATGATGCTGCGCCCACCGGCGTCCAGCCGGATGGTGGCCTTGAAACCGAGGCTTTCAATGATCCGGCTGATGGTCTCAGGCGACACGCCGGCCCCGATCCCATGGCCGTTCCCCGCGGCTGCCTGTGTGAGCGCGGAGAATTGGCCAAGCGGTACTTGTGCCTCCACCTCCGCCGTCTCGATGCCGTCGGCGATGGCCAGTGTCGAACCGGCTTGCGCGTACTGGGCCACTTCAGCGGAGACTTCCGAAATGCGGGCATCGAATGGCAGGGTGATACGGGTGCGTTCAAGGTTGAGCCGGGCCTGGTCGAGCTGGAGTTCGTTCAGTTTCTTCTGCTGTTCCAGCGCGGCGCGCTGCGAGGGGATCAGCTTGAGGTTGTTCTCAAGGTCGAGCACCTTCTTGCGCTGGGCAAGGGTGTCGCGGGTTTCCTGGTCAAGCGCGGTGGGCGATGCCGCGCCGGTCGCCTGCAGCTTGCGCCGCCGCTCCAGTTCGCGTTCGCGAATCTTGAGCACTTCGCGCTCGATCTCCAGAGTCGACGCGAGGTTCTGGCTTGATACGTCAAGCTCGGCCAGTTGCGCATCAGCCCGCTCGATGTTGGCCTCGGCCTGCGCCAGCGCAAGTTCATAGTCGCGCGGCGAGATACGCACGATTTCGGTGCCTGCCGGCAGGATGGCGCCTCGCTTCAGGTCCGGATGGACATACTCGATTTCGCCAGCCGCCTGCACCACGGCCTTCCAGGTCTTGCCCGGCTGAACCGTGCCGTAGCCGGAAACCATCGGCACCACGTCGACAGGCGCCACCTCGATGATGCGGACGTTGCGGACTTCCTCGGCGGGCGGCAGCGTCTGCGGCAGCTGGCGCTGGCTGGCAAACCACCACACCATGAAGACGCCGGCAAGAATGGGCGGAAGAAAGAGCAATTTGCGCCACATTGGAACCGGCCCCTGCTTTGTCGCTGGTCTTAACGTACAGATACCTGACGTTCCCCACCATGCTTTCCCGTCGACGCGGCAAGCAACAACCGTCATGCCGACATAAGGACGCAGGCGGCCGGCTCTCACCAGCCGGAATGCGCATCAGCGGGCATTGATTCCTGCAATTCAACGCATTAGTTTGCGGTCTTTCGCGGAATTAGCTATAGAAATACACATAATGCAGGATTTTGCAGAAGCATTCCGGCTTGCGTTCCATCTGGTCTGGCAAATGGATGACGAGCTGGCCGCCATCATCGGCCTGTCGCTGCGCGTCAGCCTGACGGCGGTCGCCATTTCCGCTGCAGTCGGCCTGCCGCTGGGTGCACTGCTGGCGACGACGCGGTTTCGCGGCCGTGGCGGGATACTGGTGCTGGTCAATGCGCTGATGGGCCTGCCGCCGGTGGTGGTGGGCCTGCTCGTCTACATGATGCTGTCCAACGCCGGCCCGATGGGCTTCCTTCAGCTGTTGTATACGCCCACGGCGATGATCATCGCGCAGGCCATCCTGATCACACCCATCGTCACGGCGCTGAGCCGGCAGGTGCTCGAAGACCTGAATACCGAGTATGCCGAACAGTTTGCTTCGCTTTCAGTGCCGTGGCCAACCCGCATCCAGGCGCTCATCGTCGATGCCCGGTATGGTTTGCTGACGGTGCTGCTGGCAGGCTTCGGCCGGGCTGTGGCCGAGGTCGGTGCCGTAATCATCGTCGGCGGCAACATTGCCCATCTCACGCGGGTGATGACCACGGCAATCGCGCTGGAGACGTCCAAGGGCGACCTGGCGCTGGCGCTTGCTCTGGGCATCGTGCTGCTGGCCATTGCGCTGAGCGTGAATGCGGCAGTGATGAGCCTGAGACTGACAGCTGAGCGCACCGCACATGCCTGACCGTCTTGCCATGGATGCGAGCGCCGGACAGGCCGCGGCGCGGACTACGATCAGCCAGCTGCCGCTCAAGGTTTCAAGCCTGGTCTGGAGCGCAGGTGGCAGGCGGATCATTGACGGCATCGACCTTCAACTGGGCGACGGCGGCGTAACGGTGATCATGGGTCCGAACGGCGCGGGCAAGAGCCTGCTGATCCGGCTGCTGCACGGGCTTCTTGAGCCTGAAGCCGGTGAGATCACATGGAACGGACAACGGGCCGGGGAAGGCACCCGGGCGCAGCAAGCGATGGTTTTCCAGAAACCCGTCCTGCTGCGCCGGTCGGTCGCGGCGAACATAGACTTCGTGCTGAAACTCAAGGGGGGTGGCGAGCCCGGCTACCGGGACGAGTTGCTGGCAAGGGCCGGTCTTGCCGACAAGGCACGCCAGCCTGCACGCGCCTTGTCCGGGGGCGAGCAGCAGCGGCTTGCGATGGTGCGGGCGCTCGCAACCAGGCCGCAGGTGCTGTTCCTGGATGAGCCGACTGCCAGCCTTGATCCGGCTTCCGTCCACATGATCGAGACCATGATCGCAGAGGTGCGCAAGGCAGGCGTGAAGGTCGTGCTGGTCACCCACGACGCCGGTCAGGCCCGGCGGCTGGCTCATGACGTCGTGTTTCTTCACCGCGGCCGCGTAGCCGAGCACACCACGGCCGCGCGCTTCTTCGAGAAACCCGCATCTGCCCCGGCCCGGGACTACCTGGCCGGAAAAATCGTGCTCTAGAAACCGAAAGGAACTGCCCCATGCGCAATACCGTCAAACTGCTGGCAAACGCCCTGACCCTCGCAGTGGCGCTTGCCGCGACTGCCCCGGCGCAGGCCGAAGGCAAGTCGATCATCGTTCAGTCGACGACGTCGACCCAGAACTCGGGCCTGTTCGACCACATCCTGCCGATGTTCGAAAAGAAGACCGGCATCAAGGTGAACGTGGTTGCGGTCGGTACCGGCCAGGCCATCAAGAATGCACAGAACTGCGACGGCGATGTGCTGTTCGTGCACGCCAAGGCGGCCGAAGAGAAGTTCGTCGCAGAAGGCTACGGCGTGAAGCGGTATGACGTGATGTACAACGACTTCGTCATTGTCGGTGCACCGGCTGACCCGGCAGGCATTGCAGGCAGCAACGATGCCGCCGCCTCGCTGAAGAAGATCGCAGACGCCAAGGCCATCTTTGCCTCGCGCGGCGACGATAGCGGCACCCACAAGAAGGAACTGAGCCTGTGGAAGGCAGCAGGCGTCGACGTCAAGGCGGCATCGGGCGACTGGTACCGCGAGACCGGCTCGGGCATGGGCGCCACGCTCAACACCGGCGTCGGCATGGGCGCCTACGTCCTGACCGACCGCGCCACCTGGATCTCGTTCAAGAACAAGGGCGACTTCAAGATCGCCGTCGAGGGCGACAAGGCGCTGTTCAACCAGTACGGCATCATGCAGGTGAACCCGGAGAAGTGCCCGAACGTGAAGGCCGCTGAAGGCCAGTCGTTCATCGACTGGATCCTGGGCGCAGAAGGTCAGAACGCCATCAAGTCGTACATGATCGACGGCCAGCAGCTGTTCTTCCCGAATGCCGACCCGGGCCAGATGAAGCAGGCCGGCTAGTCCGGATCGGCACCTTCGACCTTGTCGGAATCAGCCAGCTTCGGACGGAAGTAACGGCCGGCGATGAGCGGCAGGATGAATCCCACGACGGCGAAGGTCCACAGGCCGATCGCCAGCCAGCTGTCGAACAGCATGGTCCAGTCGCCGTCGTGGATAGTCATGGTGCGGCGCAGGTTCTTCTCCATCTGGTCGCCCAGCAGTACGCCGAGAATGACCGGCACCAATGGCACGTCGAGCTTGCGCAGGACCCAGCCGAGCACGCCGAACACGATCATCACCATCAGGTCGAAGGTCGAGCCCGAGATGCCGTAGATGCCGACGAACGAGATCATCGCCACGGCAGGCATCAGGTAGCGCGTCGGCACCAGCAGCACCCGCACGAACAGCGATACCAGCGGCAGGTTCATGGCCAGCAGCATGAAATTGCCGATGAACAGGGCTGCGATAAGGCCCCAGACAACGTCCGGCTGCTGCTGGAACAGCAGTGGCCCCGGCGTGATGTTGAGCGCCAGCAGCATGGCCAGCAGCACCGCCGTCGTGCCAGAGCCCGGCACGCCGAGCGCCAGCATGGGGACCAGGGCGCCACCGGCAGCGGCGTTGTTGCCGGCCTCGGGCGCTGCAACGCCGCGCGGGTCGCCCTTGCCGAAGGTTCCCTTCTTGTCGGACAGGCGCTTTTCAAAGCTGTAGGACACGAACGAACCAAGCGAGGCTCCTGCTCCCGGCAGCACGCCGGCGATGAAGCCGATGATGGTCGAGCGGGCCATGGCAGGCGCGGTCTCGCGCAGCATCGGCAGTGGTGGCGTGATGCGGCCGATTTTCATCTTCTGCGTGGACGCATCACTGGATGCCCTGTGCTCCAGGAAGATGAACACTTCCGACAGCGCGAACAGGCCGACGATGGCGACGAGGAAGTCGATGCCGTCGTACAGGTGCACCTCGCCGAAGGTAAAGCGGGGCACGCCGGTCTGGCCATCAACGCCGATGGTGGCGATGCCAAGCCCCAGCGCTGCGGCCATGGCGGCCTTGGCCTGGTTGCGGCTGGCAACGCCGCCCAGCGTGGCGAACGCCAGCGCGAACAGCGCGAAGTATTCGGCCGGGCCGAACAGCAGCGCCACCTTGACCAATTGCGGCGCCAGCAGCACCAGCCCCCACGTCGCGAAGAAGGCGCCCACGAACGAAGCGATGCCGGATATCGCCAGCGCCTCTCCGGCCTTGCCGGCGCGCGCCATGGGATAGCCGTCGAGGGTCGTCATCAGGGCCGGCTCATCGCCCGGAATATTGAGCAGGATGGATGAAATGCGCCCGCCGTACATGGCGCCATAATAGACGCTGGTCAGCAGGATGAGCGCCGGCGTCGGCTGAAGCCCCAGCGAGAAGGCCAGCGGAATGAGGATGGCGACGCCGTTGGACGGCCCAAGGCCTGGCAGCGCACCGATGATGGTGCCGAGAAAACAGCCGAGCAGCGCCAGCAGCAGGTTTTCAAAGGTCAGCGCGACTGCGAAGCCGTCGGCGAGGGACTGAAGTATTTCCATGATGCTGACCCCTCAGAAGCCCCACGGTCCGGTCGCGAGCGACAGGCCGAGGATGAGCTTGAAGACGACAAAGATGCCGACCGCGATGACGATGCCGGCGATGATGGCGGCAACGGGATGGGAGCCGAGACGCCAGGACAGGTAGGCCGCCGCAACCGACGTTGACACGACGAAGCCGATGTCGCGCAGGACCCACGCATAGGCCACCATGACAGCCACGGCCATGGCGATCTCGAGCAGCCTTGCCGCGCCGGGCCACACCGGCTCCTCGTCCGGGCGAATGGCAACCGCAATGCCCGCAACCGCGAGAACGGCACCGATGATGAAGGGGAACGCCTTGGGGCCGAGCGGATCCGACATGAAGCTCGGTTCGATCAATGTGCCCCGCCAGATGTACAGCGCAGCCAGCGCCATTGCGGCAATACCGAGAATCCGGTCGCTCATCGCACGGGTTTCCTTGCGCTTGGATGGAGGGCGGGTGCCGGCCTGCCTGTCATCTTGCAAGCCGGCAGCAGGCGCTAAGGCGTTACTTCAGGATGCCGATCTGCTTCGACAGGTCGGTGATCGATTCGACCGACTCCTTCACGAAGGCCTGAAACTCGGCGCCCTGCAGGTCGAGCGGGGCGAGCCCGTTGGCGGCCATGATGTCCTTCCATTCCTTCGAGTCATAGACCTTGCCGATGGATTCGACCCAGTAATTGTAGGCGTCATCCGGCATGTTGCCGGGGCCATAGAAGCCACGCCAGTTGGCGCCGATCACGTCTATGCCCTGCTCCTTTGCGGTCGGGAAGGACGAGAAGTCGCCCTCAAGCCGCTCGGGCGCCAGCACTGCGATGACGCGGATGTCACCTGAGTCCACGAAACCCTTTGCTTCGGAGGCATCGCCGGTGAAGGCCTGGACGGAACCGGCCAGCAGCTGCGTGACAGCCTCGCCGCCGCCATCGAAGGCCACGTACTTGATGGTGCGCACATCTTCAATGCCCGCCTTCTTCGCGGCCAGCAGGACCTTCAGGTGGTCCCAGCCGCCAACGGCCGAACCGCCTGCCACGGATACCGAGGACGGGTCCTTCTTGATCATGTCGAGCAGCTCGGGAAGCGTCTGCACCGGGGAATCCTTGGCCACTGCAATCACGCCGTAGTCTGCGCCGACCGCGCCGATCCAGCGCACCTGGGTCATGTCGTTGCCGGGATAGGCGCCCTGGGCAAGCCGCGTCGCGGTAGCGGAAGAAGCCGCCACGATCAGGTTGGGATCCTCATTGCGCTTGTTGACCACTTCGGCATAGGCCACGCCGCCACCGCCGCCGGCAAGGTTGGTGACCTGCATGGTGCCGGGAATGATCGAGAGATCCTGCAATGCCTTGCCGACCTGGCGGCAGGTGAAGTCCCAGCCACCGCCCGGGTTGGCCGGTGCGATGCACTCGGTATTGCCGGGTTCAAAGGCGAAGGCGGTAATGTTCGATGCGAGCAGCACCGCAGCCGCAAAGCCAAGTATTTTCTTCATGAGCGTGTTTCCTCCCTGATGGCGGCTCATCATTGTCGCGGCCGCACTTGATTGTTTGTTGCGCCGGAAGCGCAAGATGGAAAGCTAATTCACTTCTGCCGTGCAGGTCGAGCGGTAAAACTCTCAAAAGTTCAGCAGGCTCAGCCGTTGAAGTGAACCTTGAACTGGCTGCTCACATCGTAGCCCTGCATTTCTCCCACCCGGCCGGCAAAGGCCGGTGACCGGCAGAACGCCAGCAGGGACTGGAATGGCGGATCGAACCAGGCCTTCCTGTCCACCAGCAGATCGTAGCGCTCGCTTGTCACCGGCACGAAGCCGAGGCGGAACTGCGCTGCAATGGACGCAAGTCCGAAGCAGGCATCCGCCTTGCCTTCCTGCACCATCAGCACGGCATCGCTCTCGCTTCGCGCAGGACCCGTCAGATGCAGCGTAGCCGGGTCCAGACCAGCCTCGCGCATCAGCCGGGCGAACAGGATCTGGCTGCCCGCCTCGGGCTGGCGCGGCGCGAACTTCTTTCCCGCAAGACCGGCGACGCTGTCTATGCCCGCACCCGGCGCAATCACCAGGCCGCGCTCCCGCCTTGCCCATTCCACCAGCACACAGCCGAGGCCCTGCGCCTTTTCCTTCACGGCTGCGACGTTCCACCCACCGCCTTGCGGATCAGCCACATGAAGACCGGACGCGATGCACTCCGCGGCGGCAAAGCGGTCAAGGCCATCCAGAGAACTGTCGAACGCGGTTGCAAGACCGCAGCGGCTTTCGCGCACCGCCCAGTCGAGCAGCGGGTCGTGGCTGCCCATCACCACTGCCGGGCGCGGGGGCCTCGCCTCCATCCGCGGCCCCGATGAGCTGGCGGCAAGCCAGGCTTCCACCTCGGCGCGCGGGAACAGCAGCTTGCCCATGGCGCGCGAGCACGGCACCTCGCCGGCGGCCGCCATGTCATAGACCTTGCGCTCCTTGATGCGCAGGAGATCGGCCAGTTCCCTGGTGGTGAGATAGGTGTGCGCCTCGCCGGTCATGTGCTGCCTGTCTTTGATTTCCGCTGCAGAAACCTGCAATCATTTCGGCACGACTGCAAGCCCGGCCAGCCATTCCGGTTGCACTATAACTCAGGTGGAAGCGGCCTGAAGGCTGTGCTGTCATGCCGCCTCAAACCATCCACGGGAGGAAACCAGGTGGCATATCCGGATCTGGCCAAGTTCGGACCGTTCGTCCAGCAGCAACATCTCGACATTCGCGACATGATGATGCGGTTTGCGCAGGAGCAGCTGGCGCCCGGCGCACACGAACGCGACCTGTCGGCAGCGTTTCCGGCCGATCTGATCGGGGAACTCGCCACGCTTGGCGGCATGTCGATGAAGACCTCAGCGGAGGATGACGGACCGGGGCTCGACAATATCGGCTACGCGCTGTCCATCGAGGCCATCTCCAGGTTCGATCCGTCGGTGGCCGTGGTGGCCGTGGCGAGCAATCTGGCGGCAGCGATTCTTGCCCGGCACGCCACGGCGGAGCAGCGCGATCGTTTCGTGAAGCCCATAGCACGCGGCGAGATGGGCGCAGTGTCGTTTGCCCTGACCGAACCCGGCGCGGGCTCGGATGCCGCCGGCATAAAGACCCGCGCCGTGCGCGATGGTGACAGTT
>CAZYKZ010000051.1:0-14304 GCA_964648175.1 uncultured Anderseniella sp. | reverse complement strand
GTGATCTTCATTCCATGGTCACCACGATGTTGCCGGTGTGCGTCTTGGCGATGAAGGCGGCCTGCGCCTCGCGCAGTTGCGAGAGCGGATACGTGGCGGCCAGCACCGGCTTCACCTCGCCGGCCTCGATGTAGGAAACAAGCCTGGCGAGCGTGTCCGGCGGCACGATGGTAGAGCCGGTAAACGTGAGGTCGCGCAGGTAGAAGGTGCGCAGGTCGAGCTGGACGATGGGTCCGGCGATGGCGCCCGAGCAGGTGTAACGCCCGCTGCGCTCCAGCACGTCGATAAGGTTGGGCCAGTATGGCCCGCCGACGATGTCGGCCACCACGGTGATCTTCTCGTCCCCCAGCGTGGCGCGCAGGTCTTGCGGTGCGCGGGGGATGACCCGGTCAGTCCCAAGCCTTGCGACGTCCGAATGCTTGTTTTCAGAGGCCATGGCGATGACGCGCGCACCACGCCGCTTCGCCAGTTGCACCAGCGCGCCGCCGACGCCACCCGATGCGCCGGGAATGAGCACCGTGTCAGCCGCTGTCACGTTGGCCCGCGTCAGCATGCCCTCGGCGGTCGTGTAGGAACACTGGAAGGTGGCAAGCTCCGCATCGCTCAAGCTTGAATTGACCACCGCGATGGCGTTGGCCTGCGTTCGGGCGTATTCGGCAAAGCCCCCGTCCACCTCGGAGCCGAAATAGCGGGCCTTGTCCATATCAGTGGGATCGGCGGGATCGCGCACCCAGCCGTCGGTCATCACGCGCTTGCCGATCAGGCCTTCGTCAACCCCCTCGCCAACTGCCACCACGCGGCCCACGGCATCTGCCCCCTGGATGCGCGGAAACTGCAAGGCCGAGCCACCCCATGCCGGGTCATCGCCTCCAGCCGTTGCATACCCATCGCCTGATGTCCCCTCGGTGACCGCCTTCGAGTACCAGCCGGTGCGGGTATTCACGTCGGTGTTGTTCAGCCCGCATGCGCCAACCTTGATCAGAACGTCGCCGGGGCGAACCTCTGGCACCGGCCAGTCCTCGTGCCATTCGTACTTGTCGAGCCCGCCGTGGCCGGTGAGCACCATCGCCTTCATGGTCTTCGGGATGCCTGTCATTCCGCTGCTGCCTCCATCACGTCCGTGCGCGGCTTCAGACTTTGCGGATCATAAGCGGGCTCGGCAAGCACCCGTGCAGGGCGCCATTGCTCGTTCATGAATACTTCCAGCGCCGTGCCGGGCTCGGCCGCATGGGGCTTGAGGTAGGCGAAGGCGAGGATCTTCTGCGGCGTGTGGCAGTAGGCAACCGAAGCCGTGGAGCCCACCACCTTGCCGTCCAGCCGGACCGCCTCGCCGCCATTGCCGTCCCAGATGCCGTCCGGCTCGATCTCCAGATAGGCGCACACCCACGGCAGCGGCTTGTCGAGGCTTGCTTGGGTCTGTGCCTTGCCGAAAAACTCCTTGTCCATCTTCACGAAACGCATCACGTCGGCTTCCGGCAGCGTGACCTCGTTGGTCAGTTCGCCCGCGCCCTTGAAACCCTTCTCCATGCGCAATGCGTTCATGGTGAATGAGCCATAGTCGGTGAGCCCCTGCTTTTCGCCCGCCGCCCAAAGCGCGTCATAGACGGCCAGCATGTGCTCGCGCGGCCCGTGGATTTCCCAGCCAAGCTCGCCCGCATAGGACATTCGGAATGCCCACATCCTGTGACCCGCGACGGTGATTTGCTGCGCGCTCATCCAGCGGAACGAGGCATTGTCGAGCGCGGCATCGGTGCAACGGCCAAGAATGTCGCGCGACTTTGGCCCGTTGATCGTAAGCGCTGCCCACTCGTTTGAGCGGTTGATGATCTCCGCGTTCTCACCCTGCTTTGCGAAGGTGAGGTGGTCGATCAATCGCTGCTCGAAGAAAGCGGCGCAGACCAGGTAGAAACGGTCGTTCGCCAGCCGGACGACAGTCACTTCCGCCTCGATGCGGCCGCGCCGGTTGAGCAGGTGCGTGAGGCAGATGCCGCCCGGCTTCTGCGGCAACCGGTTGGGTGTCAACCGGTCCAGGAAGGCATAGGCATCCGGCCCCGCCACCTCGATCTTCGAGAAGGCGGAGATGTCCATGATGCCGGCGGCCTCGCGAACGGCCTTCGTCTCGAGGGCCACCATGTCGAACCACTTCGGCCGGGCAAACGAGTAGTAGTCCCGTTGCTCCAATCCCTCACGTGCAAACCACCTCGGGCGCTCGTGGCCGTAGACTTCCTCGTATACAGCACCCTTGGCCTTGAGCCGGTCGTACAGCGGCGACGGCTTGACCGGTCGGCCCGCCAGCCGGTTGAAGTGCGGGAACGGGATTTCATGGCGCAGGCAGTAATCTTCCTTCGCCTTGATCACCTGCCATTCGGGCTTTGCGTACTCGCCGAAGCGGCGCGGATCGAACTCGCGCATGGAGATGTCGGCAGCGCCATGCACCATCCACCGCGCCAGTTCGCGGGTGAGGCCGGGGCCCCAGCCGATGCCGATCTGCGTGCCGCAGGCGCACCAGTAGTTCTTCACGCCCGGCGCCGGGCCGATCAGCGGGTTGCCGTCTGGCGGATGCGAGATCGCGCCGTGCACTTCGCGTTTGATGCCGAGCTCGGCAAAGATCGGCATCCGGCCCATGGCATTCTCCAGCCACGGCATGATGCGGTCATAGTCGGCCTCGAACAGTTCGTTCTCCGCTTCCCACGGGCAATGCTCTTCCCAAACGGTGTTGGGATTGGTCTTCTCGTAGATGCCGATGAGGCCGGACTTCTGCTCCATGCGGATGTAGCCGGACACCAGCTTGTCGTCCCGGATGACCGGCAGTTCCTTCTCCAGCTCCAGAAACTCCGGCACCGTGTCGGTGACGAGATAATGGTGGGTCATCGAGGTCATCGGCAGTTGCAGGCCGGACCATTCGCCCATCTGGCGGGCATAGGTGCCGCCGGCATTGACCACGTGTTCGCACACGATGTCGCCCTGCTCGGTCGACACCTTCCATTCGCCAGACGGCAACTGCTGGATGTCGGTGGCGCGGCAGCGGCGGATGATCTTCGCGCCCAGTTGCCGGGCGCCGATGGCGAGCGCATTGGCCGGGCCGGACGGGTCAACATGGCCGTCATCGGGCGTATGCAGCGCACCGATGACGCCCTCGAGATTGTAGAACGGATGCAGCTGGCGGATGCGGTCCGGTCCGACCAGCTCGATGTTGAAGCCAAGCGCCGTACCGACCGAAAGCGTCTGCCGCAGCCAGTCCATCTCGTCTTCGGTATAGGCAAGACGGAACGAGCCGCAGCCATGCCAGGTGCAGGACTGGCCGGTTTCGGCCTCCAGCTTCCCGGAATAGAGCCCGATATTGTAGTCCACGCACTTGCCGAGGCCATAGGACGAGGTGGAGTGGGTGATCTGCCCGGCCGCATGCCAGGTCGAACCCGACGTGAGTTCGGCTTTCTCCAGCAACACGATATCTGTCCAGCCCTCGTGGGCGAGATGGTAGGCCACCCCGCACCCCATGATGCCGCCGCCAACGATGACAACGCGTGCGTGAGACGGGACCATGTTTTCACTCCGGTACAGATGTTCGCTATGGACAAGGCGTATCGTACAAATGTACACTCGTCAATCATGAATGACATAACTGTACCATCGACTAGCCAGACCGCCCCGCCCGACCTGCTCAACAGGCTGGGCGAAGAGCTTGAAAACCTTACGCCCGAACTGCGCAAGGCCGCTGCCTTCGTGCTGGAGAACCCGAACGAGGTTGGCATCAGCTCGATGCGCGAGATTGCGGCGGCGGCTGACGTGAAGCCCAACACGCTGGTGCGCATGGCGCGGGTTCTGGGCTTTGACGGATACGAGGATTTCCGCGAACCGTTCCGCGAAGAGATCAGACGCGGCACGGCCAGCTTTCCGGACCGGGCACGCTGGCTGCAAAGCTTGAGCGCGCGCGGCGATCTCGGCCGGCTCTATGCCGACATGGTCAATTCGGCCCTGCGCAATATCGAGGAGACGTTCGCCGGCATCGACGAGGCAAGGCTGAAGTCTGCCGCCGAGGCCATCTGGGCTTCGCGGCAAACCTTCGTGCTGGGCGTCGGCGTGAACAATGCCAACGCCCGCAACTTCACCTACCTGGCCTCCACCGGCATGGAACAGTTCCACGCCATTCCGCGCCCCGGCTCAACGGCGGTGGACGACCTGGCCCGTGCCGACAGCCGCGACGTGCTGATCGCCATGACCAGCAAGCCCTATCGTACCGAGGTGGTCGAGGCCGTGCGCATGGCGCGCGAGCAGGGCGTGACGGTCATCGGCATCTCCGACAGCCCGGCTTCGCCCATCGTGATCGGCTCGCAGCATGCGTTCGTGGTGGCAGTCGATACGCCGCAATTCTTCCCGTCTTCGGTATCAGTGATCGCGCTGCTTGAAACGCTTCTGTCGTTCGTCATCGCCAGCGCGTCCGAAGAGATCGTCGAGCGGGTGGAGAAATTCCACGAACGCCGTCACCAGCTTGGCATGTACTGGGATGAGAAAGGTCCTGTCCGATGAGCCATCCGCTCAAGCCTGTGCGCTCGCTTGAGGCGCGCTATTACACCGACCCGGCCATCTATGCCCAGGAGATGGAGGGGCTGCTGTCGCGCACCTGGCAGTTTGCCGGCCATGCCAGCCAGGTGGAAAAGCCGGGCGACTACTTCACCTTCGAGATCGCCGGCCAGAACCTGTTCTGCATCCGCGGGCGCGATGGCGTCATCCGCGCCTTCTATAATGTCTGCCAGCACCGCGCGCACGAGCTTGTCTCCGGCGAGGGCAACTGCAAGGTCGTGGTCTGCCCCTACCATGCCTGGTCATACGAGCTGTCGGGCGAGCTGCGTTCCGGCCCGAACATCAAGGTGGTGCCCGGCCTCGACAAGCGCGAGATCTGCCTGACCGAGGTGCCCATCGAGGACTTTCACGGCTTCCTGTTCGCCAATCTTGATCCGCATGCAAAGCCAATGGACGAGTGGTACCCGAACGTGCGTGAAGAACTTGGCGAGTTCGTGCCCCACATCCGCGAGCTCAAGCCGCTGGAATGGGTGGAGATTCCGGAAAGCTGCAACTGGAAGGTTTCGGTGGAGAACTATTCCGAGTGCTACCACTGCTCGATCAACCACCCGACCTTTTCGACCGGCGTGGTGAAGCCAGAGACATACGACATCCAGCCGCAAGGCCACTGCCTGCGCCACACAACCGAGTGCCAGAACCTCGACCGGATGAGCTATCCGATCGACCTCGCCTCGAACCCGCACGCGGGCGAGTACTCCTCCTGGTTCCTGTGGCCGATGTTCTCGTTCCAGGTCTATCCCGGCAACGTGCTCAACACCTATCACTGGCGTCCGCACGGGCCCGATCAGTGCACCGTCTGGCGCGGCTGGTACACGGTGGGCGGCGTTGACTCAGAGGTGATCCGCCGCCTCGCCATCCAGGACCGGGCGACGACGGTGGAAGAGGACATCCGCATCGTCGAGTCTGTCCAGCGCGGCCTCAAGAGCAAGGGATACCGGCCCGGGCCGCTGGTGCTGGACCCGCAGTGCGGCGTGAACTCCGAACACTCCATCGAAAAGCTGCAGCAATGGATGCGTGAAGCGGCAGAGCGGTAGACGATACCGTCCAACTGGCACGGCATTGGCAAGGCCCCCCGCATGAAACTGGGGGGCTTCCGTTATGGCACAGACTGAGGCGCGCGCGCCGCTTTGGCAAAGACCTGCCAGGCGCAGTGAAATTTCCGGCGTTCACGCCAGGCTGCAGGCGCTCATCGCCGAACTGCCCGGCTTCACGCCCGAATTCCGCCAGTTCGAACGCCAGCGCATGTCGAAGCTTTTCCTCGCGAACCTGCACTCGCTCGACGAGAACTACATCCGGCTGTGCATGGCCGGCGACGGCAATGTGGGCTTCATGATTTCCGGGCCCGAGTACGGCACATTGTGGCAATACTGGTCGGCGCTGTTTCCGGAGGTGCGCGAGCCGCACATGCCGCTGGCCTTCATGCGGCTCTACATCGAGCACTGGGACAATGGCCGCTTCCACAAGATCGCCAACATCACCACGGCCAACAACAGACCGGCCATCGCAATGCTCAAGCGGTTCCGCTTCGAGCACGTTGCCGACCTGCACCAGCACGTGATGGGCCAGGACTTCATGCTGTTCGAACGCCCTCTCAACAAGAATGTGGAAGGCTATGACCGAGGCTTGCAGCTTCCCCGCTCCACGCGCCTCGTCAACCGCATGCGTTGCATGACCGGCCTCATTTGACCACGGCCGTCGGTTCCGCAAGAAACCGGGCGAGCAGCGAAACGTCCAGTCCCGAAACGGACCGCGCCTTGCGCCACCGGGCAACGCTCCAGACTGATATCGAGACAAGCGCGGCGAGCGCCGCCCCGGTGACGCCCAGCGCCGGCACCAGCCAGAGGTTGGCAGCGAGCAGGGTTGCGAGACCCGCCGCTATGGCAGGCATCGCCGCCCACGGCCGGTTGTTCAGCGACAACACCAATTCGGCCGGGCCGAAGAAGCTGCGCACCACCAGCGCCGCACACAGGATCACCAGTGGCCATCGGCCAGCCTCGAAACCCGGACCGAACAGTGACAGCAACAGCGGTCCGCCCGCCAGCGCGGCCAGCGTCAAGGCCATCGCCGCAGCCGTCGCGGCAAGGTTGGCGTCACCCAGGCGCTGACGGAACGATGCAACATCGCGCTGCGCATCCGCCTCCATCAGCCCCGGCATCAGCACCATCTGAACGGCCGTCACGCCGAATGCAGCAAGCGCGAATATTCGGGCGCACACGCCGAATACCGCCAGGTCCGGCTTCTCCATCAGGCCGGCCAGCAGCAGCATTTGCAGATCGAAAAAGAACTCGGTTGCGATGGCGATGATCGCCCATGGCACCGCGAACCGCCACCAGCGGCGCGGCTCATCAGGCCGTGGCTGCGGGTCCGTGGAATCCACGCCCCTGACTGCCCGCACGGTCGCCAGAAGGCATAGGACGGCGACAAAACTGTACCCTGCAGCCATTGCCCAGGTCATCCTCAGCAGGCCTTGCGCTGCGCCATCCGTCAGCATGATCGCAATGGCGAAACCCGCCAGCACCACCACCGGCCGGCCAAGCCCGTCGGCCATGAAGCCGGTGACAGGCCGCTTCAGCCCCACCAGCACCGCGCCGTTGATGAATACGCTGCCCATCGCCACGGACAGAATGAAGCCGGGCAGCATCAACTGCATCATGGTGCCGGGCAACCACCCCGCCACCGGCCCGGCGATCAGCGCAAGAACGCCGAGACAGGCGGCCGTCAGCAGCACCTGGACATGAGCCCTGACCAGAAAGCGCCTGAGGTCCTCGCGGCGCCCGAGGGTGCGGTATTCCACTGCGAAGTAGGACCCGATCGTCTGGAAGCCAAGCGGCATCAGCATGGCCGCAATGTTGACCGCCGAGATCAGCAGCAGATAGTCGGCCAGCCCCGGCCCGCCCCAGGCCCGCGCAATGGCTGCCTGCACCAGGAACATCAGCCCGGCCCCGGCAATGCGGGCGGCGAAGATCATGCCGGACTGGGACAGCCGCGTCATGGCGCTTGCCGTTTCTGATCCGGGCGTGCAAACCCGTGACGCCAGTTGCCGGCATGGAACTTGAGCTTCTGGACGCCGCCATACACGGCATGGGCGAGACCGCCGGCAAGCCGCGCCTGCAGCGTATCGGCGCAATTCATCATCGGCGGCACGGGTGACACAAATCCGCTGTCCCCCACCAGCCCCTTCTTGAACTGGTGCAACCCGTTGAAACCATCGGTGCCGCCCAGGTCGTACCACTGCGCCTGCGTGTTCTCGCGCAACCAGGCGATGATGTGCCAGTGCATGAAGTATCCCGCACGCAAAGGCAGGGCGGCGGCGTTGGTGGCGCCGTACAGATAGACTGCCGTGCGGCCGCAGGCGAACACCACGGCGCCTGCGACAAGCTCACCGTCCTTGCGCACGAAAAACAACCGTGGACGGGCTTCGGGCACGATCTCCTCCATGAACCGGCCGAGCGCCCCATAAGCCGAGTGATCGGCGAACCGCTTGCGGTCCGACATCGCCTTGTACAGCGCATCGAACTCGCCCAGCTGCTGCGGCTCGCCCGCCTCGAACCGCAGCCCGTGCCGGAACGACTGGCGCAGGTTGTACCGCCACTTCTGCTCGAGGCTCCTGATCGCTGCTTCGCCGTCAAGTCTCACATTGACGAGATAGCGGTCCGGATAGCTCAGTTCCGCACCCGGCCGGAAGCCCAGCGTCTGCAGGTTGCTCAATGCAGAATTATCCGGTGCAGGCTCGGCGCGCGGCATGATTGAAAGCATCATCCCGCGCTGCCGGGCATAGATCTGCCGGAGCGCCGCAGTCATCAGCCGATGCTGCATCGGCACATCGTCTGAGGTCTCGTCTTTCAGCAACGGTCCCCACTTGCAGATGGCCACCTGCCCCAGCTTCATCGGCAGTGGCCGCACCATGACAAGCGCGCCCCCGATGGCATTGCCCGGCTTCGAGAAGATCCAAGGCTCCAGATTGACCGCCGGCCAGCGCGAACGGGCAAACGCCGCCAACTGCTCCTGAACCGCGCCATCGCAGGTGACCGCGAACTTGTCCCAGTCATCACAGGCGGCTGGCGTCGCCATGATGTCCCCGAACCGGACGGCTTCGAGCTGCGTCTGGCTTGATGCGCCATCAAGGCTGACGCTTTCACGCGCAGCTGTTTCAGCAAACATGATTTCCCCCGTTGGGCTGTCTCGCCCAGGCGCAATGCGGCGCGCGCCGCCTTCCGTCACCAAATGAAACAACTCATGGCAGACAGCGCTGCCACCAGCACAACCCAAGCAAGTACTGTGCCTGCCCGCTGGGCGCGCTCAACGATGGGCCCGGCAATGGACAGCCCGGATCATCTGTGCAAGAAGCTGGCGCTCTGGAACACCTCAACGACGGAGCCACGCAATGGCCGATATCCTGCTGGTCAGCAACATGATGCCCCACATCCAGCAAGCCCTTGCAGCGCGCCACACCCTGCACCGGCTTTACGAGGCAAGCGACCCCAAGGCGTTTCTGGCGGACGTTGCGGACAAGGTGACCGGCATCGCGACCATGGGAAAGGCCGACGCCGCCCTGATTGATGCCCTGCCGAACCTGGAGATCATTTCAAGCTTCGGCGTGGGCTATGACGGCGTCAATGCCGCCCATGCCGCCAGCCGCAACATCGTGGTTACCAACACACCGGACGTGCTCAATGACGACGTCGCCAACATGGCCGTGATGATGCTGCTGAACTGCTCGCGCCGCTTCTGCGAGTGGGAACGATATGCCCGCGCAGGCGAATGGGAAAAGCGCGGCGACCCCCCGCTGGCCCGCGCTGTCAACGGCCGCAAGGTCGGCATCCTGGGCCTTGGCCGCATCGGCCAGGACATCGCCCGCAAGCTCCAGGTGTTCGGCTGCGACATCGTCTATCACGGCCGCCGCAAGCAGGATGACCAGCCTTACCCCTATTATGCCAGCCTGACGGACATGGCGCGTGACGTGGACTTCCTGATTGCCATCTGCCCCGGCGGCGAGGCCACCCGTGGCATCGTCAACGCCGAGGTGCTGGAAGCCCTGGGGCCCGAAGGCACCTTCATCAACGTGGCGCGCGGCTCGGTCCACGATGAAGACGCGCTGATCGAGGCGCTGGAGACCGGCAAGCTTGGCTATGCCGGCCTCGATGTGTTCGCCGCCGAGCCGAAGATCCCCGAACGCCTGCGCAAGCTGGACAACGTGGTGCTGCAACCCCACCAGGGGTCGGCCACGGTCGAGACCCGCAAGGCGATGGGAGATCTGGTGGCGAACAACTTGCTAGCGTGGTTTGACGGAAAGCCGGCCCTGACGCCGGTGCCCGAGTGCGCCCACCTGAACCGGTAGGCCGCAGCTTCAGCCCGCCCTGCGCTGCGCCGTGCCGTTGAGCCCCGACATCAGGTCGAAGAAGCGCTCGCCCTGAACGGTGACGTGATCGCGAAGTTCTCGCGCCGCCGCCTCGCCGTCACCTGTCTCTATGGCCCTGCGGATGCGCCGGTGTTCGTCGAGCGACTGGCGCACCCGGCCGCGCACCTGCAGCTGCATTCGCCTGAACGGCTGCAGCCGTTTCTGCAGTTGCAGCGCCTGCGCCCTCAGAAAGCCGTTGCCGCTGGCTTCGTACAGCACCTGGTGAAATGCCTCGTTCTCGCGGTAGTAGCCATTGGCGTCGTTCTCGGCCTCGGCCACCTCGCACTTGTCGCAAGCGGTCCGGAACCTGGCGAGTTGTTCGGGCGAGATGCGCTTTGCGGCAAGCCGGCCGCACATGGCCTCCAGCTCGCCCATCACCTCGAACATCTCGACGACTTCCACGAAGCCCGGCACCCGGACGAACGCGCCGCGCCGCGGCTTCATCTCGACGAGGTCCGATGCAGCAAGCTGGTTGAGCGCCTCGCGCACCGGCGTCCTGGATACGCCGAACCTGTTGCACAGGGTCACTTCGTCAAGCCGTACCCCGTCGCCGAACTCACCCGTCAGGATCGCCTGCTCGATGTCTTCGCGGATCTTGTCTGCGGTCTTCTGCGCCATGGTGACGTAAAGTCTAGCGCCCACATCGCGCATTCAACAAGCGGAATCTTGTATACAAGAATGTTGACTCCTGTATTTCCACAGCTAGGCTAATGCCACTGGTCCTGTTGCCAGCCCGTTTCAATCACAACACGTCCGGCACGCCTGCCAATGCCGGACCGGGAGGTTTCTCGATGAAGAAGACACTCACTGCCCTGCTTGCCGGCGTGGCGCTTGCCGCCACCATGACCACCGCCGCCCTGTCAAAGGAGCTGCGCCTGTCGCACCAGTGGTCGACCAATGACATCCGCCACAAGGTGGCGCAGATCGTGGCCGACGAAGTGGCTGCCGCCAACGTCGATCTCGAGATCAAGATTTTCCCGTCCGGCTCGCTGTTCAAGGCGCGCGAGCAGTACAAGCCGCTCTCCGCCGGCCAGCTGGACATGACCGTCTACCCGCTGTCCTATGCCGGCGGTCAGCGCCCCGAATACAACCTGACCCTGATGCCGGGCCTGGTGAAGAACCACGACCATGCCGCCCGGCTCAACAAGTCGGAGTTCATGCAGGAAATCGAGAAGCTGATGGCCGAGGATGACGTGCGCGTCGTGGTGCACGGTTATCTGGCCGGCGGCTTTGCCTCCAAGGACAACTGCATCACCAAGCCCGAGGACGTGAAGGGTCTGCAGACGCGTGCTGCCGGCAAGGCGTTCGAGGAAATGCTGGCGGCAGCCGGCGCCTCTATCGCCTCGATGGCATCGTCCGAAGTCTACTCTGCCATGCAGTCCGGCGTGCTGAACGCCGTCAACACCTCGTCGTCGTCGTTCGTGTCGTTCCGCCTGTACGAACAGGTCAAGTGCTACACCCCGGCCGGCGACGTGGCCCTTTGGTTCATGTATCAGCCGCTGCTGATGAACAAGTCCACCTATGACGGGCTGACCGACGAGCAGAAGAAGGCGCTCGACGCCGCTGCCGCCAAGGCCGAGGCCTACTACCTCGAGGAAGCCAAGAAGGAAGACGCAGCTTCCGTCGAGGTGTTCGAGAAGGCAGGCGTGCAGATCGCAAAGATGACGCCGGAAGAGTTCAAGATGTGGCAGGACCTCGCCAAGGAATCTTCCTACAAGAAGTTCCTTGAAAACGCCGGCGACAACGGCCAGCGCCTGCTCGACCTGGCCCTGTCGGTCGAGTAACCGGCCGGCTTAGCCATCCGAACGGACCGGAGGTGCGCAACAGCCGCACCTCCGGCACCGCCTACCAAGAGTTCTCTTGCACAACCGGGGCAAACCATGGCCGCTGGCATACCTTCCTCCACCTCAGGCACACGCCCCGGCTGGCCGGGTTATGTCGACCGTCTGTCGACGCTGTTCGGCTGGATATCGGCCGGCATGATCGTCGTCTCCGTGTTGATCACCTGCCAGATGATCTTCGTGCGCGCCGTACTGGGCCAGTCCACCGTCTGGCAGACAGAACTGGTCACCTACCTGATGGTCGCCGCCACGCTGCTTGGCCTTCCCTATGTCCAGAAGCTGCGCGGCCATGTGAACGTCGACCTGATCCCGCTGATGCTGCGCCGCGGCCCCCGCAAGGCGCTTGCAATCGTCACCCTGTCCGCCTCGGTGATCATCATCGCGGTGATGCTGTTTTACGGCATCGAGTTCTGGCACAAGGCCTGGGCCCGCAACTGGAAGTCGGAAACCATCTGGGCCGTAAGGCTGTGGATCCCGTATGCCGCCGTACCTGCCGGCCTCGGCATGTTGCTGCTGCAACTGGCAGCCGACCTGTGGGCCACCATCAACGGCACCGACAAGCCCTTCAACATTGCTGAGGAGAAGGACTGATGGATCCGCTCACGCTTGGCGCGCTGCTTGCCGTCGTCACCGTCCTTGTCCTGTTTTCCGGCGTATCCGTTGCCGTCGGCCTGATCATCGTCTCGGCCGGATTCCTCATCGTGTTCGACGGGCTGCGCTCACTGCCGCTGTTGCCGGAAATCCTGTTCGGCAAGCTCGACAATTTTGCCCTGCTGTCGATCCCCATGTTCATCATCATGGGTGCCTCGATCGCCTCCACCCGCGCGGGCGCGGACCTCTATGAAGCGCTCGACCGCTGGCTCACCCGCGTACCCGGCGGCCTCGTCATCTCAAACCTCGGCGCCTGCGCGCTGTTTGCCGCCATGTCCGGCTCCTCGCCGGCCACCTGCGCAGCGATTGGGAAGATGGGCATTCCGGAAATGCGCAAACGCGGCTACCCGGACACCGTCGCCACCGGCTCGATCGCGGCAGGCGGCACGCTCGGCATTCTGATCCCTCCGTCCGTCACCATGATCGTCTACGGCATCGCCACCGAAACCTCCATCGGCCGGCTGTTCCTCGCGGGCGTGGTGCCGGGGCTGCTGCTCGTCGCGCTGTTCATGCTGTGGTCGCTGTACGACACCTGGCGCAAGGGTTCTGCCGACGCCATCGCCGGGCGCGTCTACACCTGGCGCGAACGCTTCGAGATCATGCCGCGCGTCCTGCCGTTCCTGCTGATCATCTTCGGCGTTCTCTACGCCATGTATGGCGGTCTCGCCACGCCTTCCGAGACAGCCGCCGTCGGCGCCCTGCTGTGCCTGGTCATTGCCATCATCATCTACAAGCTCTGGAGCCCCAAGCTTCTGTGGGACGTGTTGCGCGACTCCACCCGCGAAAGCGTGATGATCCTGTTCATCATCGGCGCGGCAGGCGTTTTCTCGTACATGCTGTCGTCGCTGTTCATTACCCAGTCCATCGCCGAATGGATCGGCACGCTCGACGTGAACCCCTGGGTATTGATGTTCTTCATCAACATCTTCCTGCTGGTGGCAGGTTTCTTCCTGCCGCCGGTGGCTGTCATCCTGATGGCAGCGCCCATCCTGCTGCCCATCGTCACCAATGCCGGCTTTGATCCCTACTGGTTCGCCGTCATCCTGACCATCAACATGGAGATCGGCCTCATTACCCCGCCGGTGGGCCTCAACCTTTACGTGATCAACGGCATCGCCCCGGAAATCAGCCTGCGCACCATCCTCGTCGGCTCGATGCCGTTCGTCGCCTGCATGGTGCTGGCCATCCTTCTGCTGTGCTTCTTCCCGGGCCTGGCCACCTGGCTGCCGGACCTCATCATGGGACAAGCCGTATGAGCCGCATCTCATACCTGCAGGACCTGCTGTCGAGCCTGTTCGAACGCCGGGAAAGCCAGCAACCCGCCCCGGATGCCCGCGACCTGCTCGCCCTCGGCAATTCGTTGCTGACGGATGATGGCGAGGTCTCGCGGCTGCAGACCGCAGGCGCCCTGCTCGAGAAGTTCAGCCTTGCCGGCCCCGACCAGAAGCTTTCCTTCTTCAAGAGCCTCGCCAGCGACTTCGACATCGACACGGACGAGCTTGCCAGCCGTACCGCCGCCTATGCCGCGGAGCGCAATGCCCAGTCCCTCGACCGGTTGCTCGCCGTCGCAGAGCCCAAGCGCCAGGAACTGCTGCGCCGGCTCAACGCGGTGCCGGGCGGAACCGAGAAGCTGGTGCGCATGCGCGAGGATCTGCTCTCCATCTTGCGTCAGGACGACAGCCTTGCCCGCATCGATGTCGATTTCGAGCATCTTTTCTCCTCCTGGTTCAACCGCGGCTTCCTGGTGCTGAGGCCCATCGACTGGACCACGCCCGCCTACATTCTCGAAAAGATCATCAAGTACGAAGCCGTTCACGCCATCGACAGCTGGGA
>CAZYKZ010000050.1:10214-14328 GCA_964648175.1 uncultured Anderseniella sp. | reverse complement strand
GCCAGCGTGAGGTCGTCTTCCGGCAGGATGGAGAAATGGCCAAGCGCCATCAGGTCCTGCGCGGTGATGTGCTCGAGCAGGCGAAGCCGGTCGGCGCCGGCCACCGGCACCTGCGCGTCCTTCAACTCGCGCACGATGGCTTCCATGAGGCTGGCGCGCTCGCGCACGAGAATGAGAATGTGCTCGGGCCGGACCGGCACACCGGGCGCGAGAAGCTCCGGCTTGTCCTTGTTCAGCCATCCCTTGATGGTTTGGGCAATGCGGTGAGCCAGGCGCACATTGGCGGGACCAGCCACGGTCTCTGCCTCGTGCTCGTCGTCGACATTCCACGGATCCGGATTGTCGGATTTGGGCTGGCGCTCGATCTCCCAGACCTCGACAAGTCCTTCCGCATCGAGACGGCTCGGCTTGTGCTCGACCGGCGTGCCACCTTGCGGCACCACGCCCTTCGCCACGTCCGGGTAGGAGAACACCTTGTCCACGGCCTGCAGCACGGCGGTGGAAGACCGGAACGAGGTCAGCAGGCCAACGTCCTCGAACTCAGCTTCAGCTTCCTCAACCTTGCGCCGGTACGTCTGCAGGCGATCTTCAAAGATGGCAGGATCGGCACCCTGGAACGAATAGATCGACTGCTTGCGGTCGCCCACGGCGAACATGGTGCGGCCAACGCCTGAACGCGCGCCCTCACCGGAGAAGAATTCCTCGGCGATGGCGTCGACGATGTCCCACTGCTCGGGGCTGGTGTCCTGGGCCTCGTCGATCAGGATGTGGTCGAGACCGCGGTCGAGCTTGTAGAGCACCCAGGCGGCAGCCTCGCCCTTGTTGAGCAGTTCGTTGGTGCGCCCGATCAGGTCGGCGTAGTCATAGGCCGAGGCCTGCTGCTTGAGGATCTCGTACTCACCGATGACTGCCAGCGCCACGGCCACGATGGCTTCAGTGGCATCGCGCACGCTGAGCGCCTTGATGCGGTTGTTGGCTGCAATGTAGGTGGACTGGATGTCGAGCAGGAGCGTCAGCGCGTCGGGGTACTGGTCAGCGCATTTCTTGGTCAGCAACCGGATCTCGGACTTGGGTTCGCCATCTGCCTTCAACAAGAAGTTTGCCGACAGTTCAAAGCGGCCCTCATCCGTCGAAGCCGTGCGTGCCGCCTCGATGGCCGCCGCCTGATCCCCGTTTATGCTACCACCGACCTCCCGCAGTTGCTCCGCCACATCGCCCAGTTCGCGCCAATCGGCATCCCGGACGAAATCACTTCTGATGGTATCCGGATCGTCCGCATCGGTGATGCCCAGCTTCCCATTCAGCCGGGCGCGCAACTCAGTAAACCGGTTGCTGGATGCAAAGGACAAGAGCTTGCCGCGTTGCGCCACGAGTGCCGCGAGCAGATCCACCAGGGTCTGCTCCGAGGCATGGTTGACCACCGTTTCGACGCAAGCCGCAAGTCCCGTCGTGCCGTCGGCGAGCACGCGGGCGCGCGCCTCGTCCAGCAGCTCGCGCTCGGCGGTTTCATCGAGCACCGAGAAACCCGGCATGACGCCTGCCTCGACAGGAAAGCGCTGCAGCAACCGCTCGCAGAAAGCGTGGATGGTCTGCACCTTGAGGCCGCCCGGCGTTTCCAGCGCGCGGGTAAACAGGCGGCGTGCAAGGTCAAGCTTTTCGCGTTTGAACTCCACGTGGCCAATGGTGCGATGGATCTCGGAGATCAGCTCTTCGTCAGGCTTGGCGATCCACTTCGACAAGGTGTCGAACAGGCGGCTCGACATTTCTGCCGCCGCAGCGCGGGTGTAAGTCAGGCAGAGGATACGCTCAGGCTCCACCTCTTCCAGCATCAGCCGGATGACCCGGCCCACCAGCACGTGGGTCTTGCCCGCCCCGGCGTTGGCCGACACGAAGGCGGAGACCAGCGGGCTCGACGCCTTGTGCTGCTCGCGCGAGGCTTCTGCCTTGACCTTTTCAGCGGGCGACGGCGTGCTCATTCATCGCCTCCCGCTTCGTCGCCATCGCGGCCCAGGCCCCATTCGCGCCAGCGCGAGAGATGGTCGTAATCGGACAGCCGGTTCCAGGCTTCCGCGCCGGTGCGGGCCGGATAGCCGCGCTCAGGCCGCTGGTAGCTGGCCATCAGCTGGCGGAAGCCGTTGCTGGCCTTGTCAATGCGCGCACTCACGGAGTCATTCTTGCCGGGCCGGATGATGTCGCCGGCAGGCTGTCCACCCGACACGCGAATGTACATCAGCTCTGTCGCGGTGAGCTTGCCGATGCCGTTGAAGGCGCCTTCGGCGAGCATCCAGCCTTCGAGATCGAGCTGGGGAGAATAGTCCTTCGCCGTTTCCTTCGAGAACGTGGCCGTACCCGTCTTGTAGTCGATGATGCGGCCAGACACGGCATCGTCGAGCTCATCGATCCGGTCTGCCTTGGCGGTCAGCGTTATGGGCTCACCCTGCACCGTGATCGAATGCCTGCCTTCGACCTCGACATGAATGCGGGACGCGTTGGCCCGCAGCTCTGCATCCGCTTGGGCGAACCACTCAACGGCCCGGTTGAGCTGCGGCAACCAGATGGCGCGCACCGCCGGGTCGGCAATGGCGGCCACGGCTTCCTCGCTGGCGATGGCCCTGAGAATGTCCGCCGCATCGGGCGGCATCGCGTCCGGGTGCTGCCGGCAGAAGCGTTCCAGCACCTTGTGCGCCAGCTGGCCGCGCTCACGCGGGCCGAGCCTCTGGCCAAGCGGCGGCAACGGCTGAAGACCCAGCACGTAGTAGGCATAGGCCCAATAGGGGTCGTGCAGCAGCCGGGCAACCCGGGTAACGGACAGCCGTTTTGGGCGCGCCGTCACAGGCGGCTTCGGTGCGGGTGCAACGGCAGGCAGCTTCCTCGCCTCACTGGTCTCATCCAGCTGACTTGCGAACTTCAGCATTCCGGCGTCAGGCCTGGCGATATCCTTGAGCCCTGCCGCCTCCAGCACCGCCTTCAGCCGCAAAAGCCAGCGCGACGGGACCACCGGCGTGCCACCTGCCTTGCGGGTCCAGACCAGCTTGACCTCCCTAGCGCAAAGACACTGGACGAAGTCATGCGCGGCAAGGCCCAGCCTGCGTTCCGGCAGTTGCAGGTTGACCAGGTTGTGCTGATGACGCGACAGCCACGGCCCGGGGTCTGCCGTCGCCGGCCAGGTACCCTCGTTGAGACCTCCCAGGATGACAACCTCGGGCTGGACAAGTCGCACTTCCAGCAAGCCCAGGATGGACAGCTTCGGGTGCAGCGGAAAGCGGCGGCGCACGGGCACGCGCAGCAGCGCGTCGGCAATCCAGATGCAATAGTCCGTAAACCGCATGGGCGGGGCCACCGCAGCATGATCCAGCAATTCGCGCAGCAGCCCTGACAGCGCCGTACCCGCCTCGCCGGTCCACAGCCGGTCCGGCTTGCCCTCTTCCGTGGCGGCCAGCGCCTCGGCAATATGGATGTGGTTGATGAGCAGCGTCTCGAGCGGGTGTTCCGCATCATCCTGCGCCAGCTCCACCAGCGGCGCGAACAGCGCCTCGAGGCGCTCTGCATAGTCTTTGACCGGCCGCCATCTCTCGTCGCTCGCAAGGCGGCGGACTGATGGATGGGCGTGCCGGTCTGCCGCAAGCCGGCGAGCGATGACGAGGCGCTCGCCGATGCGATCGAGCCGGTGCCCCTCCAGCACCTGCCGGAACAGGACGATCTCCAGCTCACGGGCGAGCCGCCCGGGATCATCGCCCGGTGCAATTGCGGCCCCGATCAACGGGTGGCCCAGCAAGGCGGCGACGTGTTCGGGTTGGGCATCGGGGCGCACGGCGGCAGCCACGAGCTCGAAGAAGATGCCCTGCGGGTGCATCGACAGCGGTTCACCGGCGCTGTCATCGACGTGGATGTTCCAGCGGGCCAGCTCGGCCGATACGCGCTTGGCCAGGTTCCGGTCGGGCGTGACCAGCGCGCAGCGGCGATCCTCCTCGAGCGCCTTGCGCATGGCGAGCGCGATCACCAGCGCCTGTTCTCGCATCTCCGGCGCCTCGAGCCAGGTGATGCCTTCGCATGCCTTTTGCAGCACATCGGTCTTGCCTGACACGTCCTTCCAAAGGTGGGTCATGGCGCCGGG
>CAZYKZ010000050.1:0-10114 GCA_964648175.1 uncultured Anderseniella sp. | reverse complement strand
GCGGCGCGCATGGCCTTCGGATATTCGCTCGCGATGATGCGCAGAAAGCCCAGCGCGTCCTCGCTGTGGGCAGGCAGCTCTGGGTCGGCCTCCAGCAGGCCGGGCACGTCGGTCAGACTGATCTCGCCGGTGTCGAGGCTGTCGATCAGCTGCATCAGCGACGTTGCCATGCGCAGCGCCTGCGCCATGGATGCCGAGACCGCGCGGGCGGCAAGGCTGGCCGGGTTGGCCTCGGCCCATTCCCGCACCAGGCGTGCAAGCAGGAACTGGCGTTCGATGGCAGTGGCGGCGGGGGGCAGCTCAAGGTCATCGAACTGGCCCGTAATGGCTATCTCGTCCTCGTCCACATCGCCCAGCGGCCTGATGACCGGCAGCAGGCTTGCGCCCTCCGGACCCGCCTCGATGAAGGCCTCGCGAAGCGCGCGTACGGCGCGGCGGGTGGGCAGCAGGATGGTCCAGCGGCTGAGTTCGAGACCGTCCGGCGCAACGCCGCCCGACAGACGCCCCGACAGGACTGCTTGTACGAGGGCCGGCAGGAACGCCACGTCCGGCGGAATGGTCAGGACAGCGGGCTTCGCTTCCTCCGTCATGGGCACCCGAGCCCGGCGAGCTTGTCCTCCGCCAGCGCAATGGCATCCGGCGTGCCGACGTGCAGCCACCAGCCGTCATGCTCGATGCCGAACAGGCGGCCTTCAGCGATGGCGCGGTTCCACAGCAGGTTCATGGAGAATACGCCTTGCGGCGCACCTGCGAACAGGCGCGGATGCACCAGGTAGGCCCCGGCATAGATCAGCTCAGCCGTTTCGCCCTTGCGCCGGGCAAGACGGCCTGTCTCTTCCATGTCGAAGTCTCCCGGACCGTCAAACCCGACGGAACGATCCTTCGCCGCCAGCAGCAGCAGGCAATCCATCTTCGCGTCGTCCCATGCCGAGCGCATCCGCTCCAGCGCCGGTACAGGCCCGTCCACCCAGAACGAGTCCGAGTTGAGAACAAAGAACGGCTCATCACCGAGCAACGGCAAAGCTCGCGCCACGCCGCCACCGGTATCGAGGATCAGATCGCTTTCGTCCTGCACCGCGATGCGCGGGCTGGTGCGCGATTTCGCCCAGGCCTCGATCTGCTCCGGCAGGTAGTGCTTGTTAACCACGGCAAGCTCGACGCCGGCGCGTTCCAGCGCATCCATGCCGCGATCGATCAGCGAGCGCCCGGCCACCTCGATCAGCGGTTTCGGGCGGGTGAGGGTAAGCGGCCGCATGCGCGTGCCGAGGCCTGCCGCCAGCATCATGGCGGTGCGGCCGGTCATGCCGGACCCCTGTCACGCATGACGGCGTCAAGGTACTGGTCAAACCAGGCCTTTACCGGCGCCAGCGCCGGATGCCGCAAGCAGTATTCGAGCACCTCGCTGGTGCGCGGCAGGAAGCGGAGATAGCCGGGCTTGCCGTCACGTTTTGCAAGCCGGGCAAAGATGCCGAGAATCTTGGTGGCCCGCTGTGCGCCGAGCACCGCGTAGGCCTGCCGGAAGGCGGTTTCGTCGAAGCTGTCTTCACTTGCAGCGCGCAGCGCACAGTAGACGTCGAGATAGTCGTCGGACACCTGACGGGGAAACGTGACGCGCACGTCCAGCAGCAGCGAGGCCAGATCGTAGGCCGGATGGCCCAGCACGCAGTCCTGCGTGTCGATGAGGCCAACCCGGGCCACGCCCTCGCGCTCAGGCAGCCAGAACAGGTTGTCGACATGGAAATCGCGCAGCACCCAGACCGGATCATCCGTTGCGGCACGCGGCAGGACCTCGTCCCAGGCTGCAATGAAACCGGCCCGCACAGTGTCGTCCGGGGAGCTGCCGGTCAGGTACGGCCAGTACCAGTCTAGGCAGAGTTCGGCCTCGATCATCAGGGCATCGCGGTCATATGGCCGTACCGTGTAGGGCGAGCCATCTGAAAGCGATATCTGAGCTGGCCAACTCCGCCCGGCCATGTCGGCGAGCAGGTCGACGGCTGCGCCCAATTGTTCGGAGATGTCATCGCCATTGCGGATCAGGGAATTGAAGGAGCAGCTGCCGAAGTCCTCGATCAGCGCCAGGCCTGCAACGAGGTCGATGGCGAAGATGCGCGGGGCGGACAGGCCCTGGGCAAGCAGGCCCGCCGTGACAGCCTCGACCGCGCGGATGTCTTCGGCAAGGTTGGCAATGCGGCTGTAGGGCTTGCCGTCGCGCACCGGCGGGCCATCGGGACGGGCGGGCATGTCCATCAGCAGGGCGCAAGCGCCTTCGGGACCGCCCGCGAGGCGTTCATAGCGGCGCGACGAAGCATCGCCGGGAATGCGGATGCGGCGCGCCGCAGCCCAGCCGGCCTGTTCAATGAAGCGGTCTGCTGCGGCCATCCTGTCGAGACGGTCGACCCAGTCCTGATCCGGCGCACTGACTTGGGCCACGCGGCCTGCGCCCTTCTCGGCCAGCCTGACCAGCAAGCCGCCCGCCGGCAGCATGCCGCCGGCACGCTCAGGCCATTCGATGATGGCGGCTCCCTTTTCCAGCGCATCCTCGAGGCCGAGTTCAGCGATCTCGTGCGGATCTTCCAGGCGGTAGAAGTCCATGTGCGATATGGCGAGGCCGGGCAAGTCGTAAGGCTGCACCAGCGTGAAAGTGGGGCTTGGCACCTCCAGCTCCGGATCGTTGGCGACAGCCCGGATCAGCGCGCGGGCTATCGTGGTCTTGCCGGTGCCGAGATCGCCTTCGAGGAGGATCAGGTCGCCCGGCCGCAGCATCATGGCCAGACTGGCGGCAAAGGCGGTGCTGGCCGCCTCGCCGGGCAGTTCAATGGTCCGCGTCATTGCGCGATCCTGTGCGGGTACATTCGCTGCCATCGGCTCAGCTCCCGGTGGCGGCCTGTGGCTGGCCTGCCTGGTCATGAACTTCGGCAGGCGGCGGGGGCGCTGCTTCGCGCGGGCCGGCAGCTGGCAGCCGGCAAATGACGGTGGTGCCCTCGGACAGCCTCGACATCAGGCGCACCGAGCCGCCATGCAGCTCGACGAAACTCTTGACCAGGGCAAGCCCGAGACCGGGGCCGCGATGACCGCCGGAGGCAGGGCGCGAGTTGAAGCGCTCGAATGCCTTCTTCTGGAATTCCGGATCCATGCCGCGGCCATTGTCGGCAACCCACAGCAGCACGTCGTCGCCGTCGCGACGCCCGCCCATGCGGATGGTCGCCCCCTTCGGCGAGAAACCGATGGCGTTGGACAGAAGGTGGCTCAGCGTCTGGGCGAGCCGGCGGCGGTCTGCCCGCAGCATGCCGGCGTCCTCGGCAATCTCGATGTTCAGCGTCAGGTCGCGCTCGTCGATGCGGCGGGCAAACTCGTTCGCCACCTCCGAAAGAAGCGCCTCGACCTGGATGTCGTCCAGCTTCAGTTCCATCGCGCCCGCATCGATGCTGGTCAAATCGAGAATGGCGTCGATGACGGTCAGCAGGTCATTAGACGAGGACTGGATGTCGGAGACATATTCCGCCTGCTTCGGCTTCAGCTCACCTGCAATGCCCGCAGACAGCATGGACGCGAAGCCGAGAATCGAATTGAGCGGCGTGCGCAGTTCGTAGGACACGTTGGACATGAAGCCGGTCTTGAGCCTGTCTGCAGCCTCCAGCGCCTCGTTGCGTTCACGCAGCGCGCGCTCGATGCCGGCGCTGGCGGTCACGTCGAGATAGGTTATCAGGGTGTTGCCATCGGGCAGCGGCACCACGTTGTAGTCCAGCACCATGCCGTCGGGCCGGGTCAGCCGGTCCTGCAGGTGGCGGCGGCTATCGGACAGCGAAGTTACGGCAAGTTTCACTTCCGACCACATCTGGGGGTCGGGCATCAGGGTGGCGCAGTGCTGGAACACCTCGACCACGTGGGGCCGGGTTTCGAGGAATGCTTCATCGAGTTGCCAGAAGCGGCTGAGCGCCGGGTTGAACAGCTTCAGGCAGCCGTCGGTGCCGAACAGCGCAAGCCCCTCATGCAGGTTGTCGATGGTTTCGCGCTGAACACCGATGAGCTCGTTGTAGCGGCTTTCGAGCTGGATCTTCTCCGACACGTCCTCGTAGAGCACCGAAACCTCGCCGGAGCGGGGCTGCTCGGAGACAACGCGCAGGGACCGCCCGTCCGGCAGGTGCCAGAGCTCTTCGGCGGTATCGAGACGCTCGTAGGACGCCAGCTGCTCTTTCTTCCACGTGCGGTAGTTGGCCTGCTCGGGCAGCTTGCGCTCCTCGCGCAGCCGGTCGAGGATTTCGCCGTGGGTGGGCCTGCTGTCGAGCCACTTGCTGTCGAACCCCCACAATTGCACGAAGGCCGAGTTGTAGAAGCTCAGCCTCTGGTCCGGACCATAGGTGGCGATGCCGCTGGTGATCTTGTTGAGCGTGCTGGCATGGGACCGGGTCTGCCGGTCCAGTTCCTTGCGGGTGTCCTCGAGCCGGGTCATGTCGAGGGCGAAGCAGGCGGTGTTCTTGCCGAACGGCACTTCGTAGAGCTCCAGTATCCGCTTCGTGCCCTGAACCACGGCAGGCCCGCGCAGGACGCGGCGGCCATCTTCGGCCGGCTCTCCCGCGGGCTTGAACGCGTCCTGCCCGATCAGGGGAATGTTGCGCTCGACGACTTCGTCAATATCGTTGTGCTCGACGGCCTGCATGTAGCTCTGGTTGACCCACACTAGCCTTCCGTCCTCGTCGCGCAGGAAGATCGGGAACGGCGCCTGGTCAAGCACGGCGCTCAGCCGCTCGACCTGCTTGCCGAGCCTGCGGGCGTCGAACATCAGCTCCTTGGTGTCGCGGCGCTCGCCCGCAAGGGGGCGGATACGCATGGTGGCCACCCCACCTGCCGCGCGGCCGTCGGCTTCGACCAGTTCGCCCGCGCGGGTCTTGAGCCCGATGTTGAACGCGGTGCCAGCCTGGCGCAGCGCAGACAATGCTTCAGCGACGGCTGCAGCGGATTCATCATCCAGCCACGCGCCAAGGTCTTCGTACCTGTCCGGCTCCACACCGAGCCTGACCGTACCGCGCAGATCGCCGGCGACCTTGTCCGGGCGGATTCCATTGCCACGCCAGATGAACAACAGGCTGGGCTCCGAATTGATGACGGCTTCCGCCTCGTTCAGTTCGCCCTCGAGCATCGCGATGCGTGCGCTGTCACGGGTCCGCAGGGAGTTCAGCCGGCGCACGGCGATGAACGCCCACAACACGATGATGGCGGACAGCATGAGCGTCGCCATGGCATAGCCATCCTGGCCGTCAAGCGCGTGGCGGACCTGGTTGATGGCGGATTCTGCGCGCGCGCAGGCAGGCACAGCGGCAAGGCCCGATGCCGCTGCAATTGCGGTAATCACCTGTCTGTAGCGCATGCCCTGCAAGGCGCGTCCGACCCCCTGGTACAGCCCCCGCTGTTCAATGACCGATACTGACGCAGACACACTCGCGGTGCGGGCTGGCGCAGATGCTGCCAGCCGGTGCGAATCAACGCCCTCACCGCCAGTTCAATGTATAGCCTCTGGCAGCCAAAAATGCACACCGCCCGCCTGCATTTGTTTGTTGCAGGCAGGCGGCGCAGTGCGGTTCCCGTAAAGGCGCGCTTTTGCGCCCCCTTGGCGTCAATAGCGATAGGTGTCCGGCTTGAACGGGCCTTCCACGGTCACGCCGATGTACTTGGCCTGGGCCGGGGACAGCTTGGTCAGCTTGGCGCCCACCTTGGCCAGGTGAAGGGCCGCCACCTTCTCGTCGAGGTGCTTGGGCAGCACGTACACCGAGTTCTTGTACTGGTCGCCCTTGGTCCACAGCTCGATCTGGGCGAGGGTCTGGTTGGCGAACGAGGCCGACATCACGAAGCTCGGGTGACCCGTGGCGTTGCCGAGGTTCACAAGGCGGCCTTCCGACAGCAGGATCATGCGCTTGCCGTCAGGAAACTCGATCATGTCGACCTGCGGCTTGATGTTGGTCCACTTGAAGTTCTTCAGACCCGCCACCTGGATCTCGTTGTCGAAGTGGCCGATGTTGCACACGATGGCCATGTCCTTGACCCGGCGCATGTGGTCCACGGTCAGGATGTCCTTGTTGCCAGTCGCAGTGACGATGATGTCGGCACGCTCGATGTCGTCGTCGAGCGTGACGACCTCGAAGCCGTCCATGGCCGCCTGCAGGGCGCAGATCGGGTCGATCTCGGTGACCAGCACGCGTGCGCCAGAACCGGCAAGCGACTGGGCCGAGCCCTTGCCCACGTCGCCATAGCCGCACACGATGGCGACCTTGCCGGCCATCATCACGTCGGTGCCGCGGCGGATGGCGTCAACCAGCGATTCGCGGCAGCCGTACTTGTTGTCGAACTTCGACTTGGTCACGCTGTCGTTGACGTTGATGGCCGGGAACGGCAGCTCGCCCTTCTTTTCCAGCTCGTACAGGCGGTGGACACCGGTGGTGGTTTCTTCCGACACGCCCTTGATGGCCGCGCGGGCGCGGGCGAAGAAGCCCGGATCGCGCTCCATGCGCTTTTTGATGGTGGCGAAGAAGATTTCCTCTTCCTCGTTGCCCGGATTGTCGAGGACGGAAATATCCTTTTCAGCCTTGGCGCCCACCAGGATGTACATGGTGGCGTCGCCGCCATCGTCGAGGATCATGTTGGCCGTTTCGCCGTTCGGCCAGTCGAAGATCTTGTCGGCGAAATCCCAGTATTCCTGCAGCGTCTCGCCCTTGTGAGCGAATACCGGAATGCCGGCTGCGGCGATGGCGGCAGCGGCGTGGTCCTGGGTCGAGAAGATGTTGCACGACGCCCAGCGCACCTCGGCGCCCAGCGCCACCAGCGTCTCGATGAGCACTGCGGTCTGGATGGTCATGTGCAGCGAGCCGGCAATGCGCGCGCCCTTCAGCGGCTGGGCCTTGCCGTATTCCTCGCGAACGGCCATCAGGCCGGGCATTTCCATCTCGGCAATGGTGATTTCCTTGCGGCCGTAGTCTGCAAGCGAGATGTCGGCGACGGCATAGTCGGTGAACTTCGTCATGGAGTGAAGCGTCCTGATCGCGAATTGACGTGATTGATCGGTTGCGGCGCTCTATAGCAGCCGCACGGCGTCAGGGCAATGTAGATATAAAAGAATCTTTATGTGTTCGCCGCTTCGTCTTCGCGGTCTTCCCCGAAGCGGTCGGCCAGCATGGCCGTTATGGCGTCCATGGCCTCGTCAGCCTGCGGGCCGTCGGCGGTCACGGTGATGATGGTGCCCTTGGCAGCAGCCAGCATCATGAGGCCGAGGATCGACGTGCCGGGAACGGTCTGCCCGTCATGGGAAACAGTGACCGTGGCATCGAATTCCTCGACGCATTTCACGAATTTCGCCGAGGCACGGGCGTGCAGTCCGCGCTGATTGAGGATTTCAAGTTCGCGGGAAACGCTCATTTGCCCAGCAGGCTGCCGGCAAGGTTGATGTACTTGCGCCCGGCGTTCTGGCCCTCTTCCGCGGCCTTGCGCAGGGGCTGGGTGGCGCGAACGCTGGCGAGTTTCACCAGCATCGGCAGGTTGGCGCCGGCCAGCACCTCTATGTCGCCGTCGTCCATGGCAGAAATGGCGAGGTTGGATGGCGTGCCGCCGAACATGTCGGTCACCACGATAACGCCGTCACCGGAATTCACGTCACGGATGGCGGCCAGGATATCGCGGCGGCGCTGGTCGCCGTCGTCGTTCGGCTCGATGCCGATCACAGCAATCTGCTGCTGCGGCCCGACCACGTGCACGAGTGCGTTGCAAAGCTCCTCGGCGAGCTTGCCGTGTGACACCAGAACCAATCCGATCATGCAATCATGCCTGCCAGCAGCGGGTGAACCAAGGCGGGCACCCTTGCCGGGCTGCCCGCTCAACCGGGCCGCTACATTAGCGTTTCATCGCCGCGCCGCAAGGTCTTGCGGCAAGCAGTCCGCCGCAAGTTGAATGCCGCCCCAGGCAAGGCGCGCAAGCAGCCTGACACGCGCCGGCGCGTCGGCCCGCGAAAAGTCCAGCCGGTGCAGCGGCAAGCCGATGCCGCACAGTGAGGTCTGAGCGGGCCCTGGCAAACGGTCGAGTTGCGAAGCCTCCACATGATCGATCACGAGGCCAAGCCGGGTCCGGGCGGTGACGCGCGGCACCTCGACGATGCCAAGCCCGCGCACTTCCAGCAGGCCGGCTATGGCGGCGGGAGCGGATGCCAATAGCGCACCCTCAACCGGGCGGAGACAGACCTGATCGTCACTCACGAGGCTGGCGGTCACTGCCGCCTCCGCATCCATGGACAATCCCGTTCCCGGCTCATCCAGCAGCCGGAGCGCCAGCGTGGACTTGCCGCTGCCGGATGGCCCGCGCAGCAGCACCCCGAGCGTCCTGCCGCCGCTTTCAAGCTGCAGGCACGTTGCGTGGAGGCAAACCGGATCAGGGCCAGTCATGATTTGCGGCGGCTGATTTCCGCGCCGGTGCGCAGCGCGGGCAGGCGTACGGTGAAGCAGGCGCCCGATACGGCGACGTCCGGCGAACCGTCTGCTGTTTTGGCATGACGGTTGGATGCGGTGATGGTGCCGTTGTGAGCCTCGACGATCTGGCGCGAGATCGACAATCCGAGGCCGGAGTTCTTGCCGAACGAATTCTCGGGCCGGTCGGTATAGAAACGCTCGAAAACGCGCTCGAGATTGGCCGGCGGAATGCCCGGCCCCTCATCCTCGACGAGAAACTCCACATGCCTGCCGCGATTGCGCAGCGTGACGCGAACCGTGCCGCCCGGCGGCGAGAACGACATGGCGTTGGCGATCAGGTTGCGGGTCACCTGGCCAAGGCGGTTGTCATGGCCCTGAATGCGATAACCGGTCCTTGCCGATACTCCGGCCGGCAATGGCTCGACGTCCAGCACCACCTGCGGCTGGCCCTCGCGGCGCGTTTCATTGGCCAGTTCCACGAAGGTCTGCAGCAACTGGCGCATGTCGACCGGGCCTGCTTCGCTGCGGGCGAGTTCCGCATCGAGACGCGAGGCGTCGGAGATGTCGGAGATCAGACGGTCGAGCCGCTTGACGTCGTCCTTGACGATGGCGACGAGCCGTTCGCGCTGCTCGGGCGTGCGTGCATACTCAATGGTTTCCACTGCCGACCGCAGCGAGGTGAGCGGATTTTTCAGTTCATGCGCCACGTCGGCAGCGAACGCCTCGATTGCCTCGATGCGGTTGTAGAGGGATTGGGTCATGTCGCGCAGCGAACCGGAGAGGTGGCCGATCTCGTCGCGCCGGGTCGAGAAATCTGGAATTTCTACGCGCTTGGAGTTGCCCCGGCTTACCGCAGCCGCTGCGCTCGACAGCCTGCGGATCGGTTCGGCGATGTGGCCCGCCATCAGCAGGGACAGCATGATGGTGACCAGCGCGGTGAACAGGAAGATGAACAGGATCACCCGCATGTCCTCACGCAGCACGGCGTCGATCTCGCCCCCCGGCGTGGTCAGCACCAGCGCACCCTGAATGGCGCGGAAGCGCTGCACCGGCACGGCGACCGAGACGATGATCTCCTTCTGCTTGTTCACCCGGACGACCGACACCGACGCCCCGTTGAGCGCCGCACGGATTTCCTCGAAGTCGGAGCCGTTGCTGGCGGTGTATTCCTTCTGCTCCTTGTAGCCGATGGCGAAGAACCATTCGTTCAGCTTGGCCCAGAACTGTTCGACCAAGGGTTCATCGGACTTGCCCTCAAGCGGCGGCAGGTTGATGCGAAGCACCTCGCCGCGGCCATAGAAGTAGCGGCTGTCCACGATCATCGCGCCGTCGCGGTCAAAAAGGTGGGCGCGGATATCGGTATTCTGCACCAGCCGGCGCAAGACGGGACCGGCACGGTCCGGATTGATCAGAAAGTCGGTCCGGGTCTGACTGCCGGCGTCTGCCGCGGCGGAGTTGAGCTGCTGCTCGATGAGCCGCTCGGGATCAATGATGAGCTGGTCGTTGTCGGTCGCGACCGCAGAACTTACGGCAGCGGCCATGATCTGGGCCTGGGTCATCAGGCTCTGTACGCGGGCATCGATAAGGCTCTTGCGGCTCTGGCTGAAGAACATGATGCCGAGCACGAGGATGACGAGGCCGATCAGGTTGATGATCAGGATGCGGCTGGT
>CAZYKZ010000049.1:0-14470 GCA_964648175.1 uncultured Anderseniella sp. | reverse complement strand
AGGGTCGGAGCGTAGCGCAGCCCGGTAGCGCACTTGTCTGGGGGACAAGGGGTCGTGGGTTCGAATCCCGCCGCTCCGACCATTTTCTTCACATTGCCGTACGCGTCATGCCGCGCAATTCGGTCTGCGCCATTGCGGGGCCATGCTCGACAGTTGCGGCGTACAATCCCCACGACAGCCCCAGCAGGATGTAGAAGTGACGCCAGTGGTCGGTGTCGATCTGCACGCCCTGCAGTATGGTCGCCAGCAGTACCGCGTTCACGGCAATCGCATGATGCTGCCATGGGGTGCTGGTGAAGATGGCCCGCCACATGATGCCGATGGTGGAGAAGATCAGCAGAAGGTATGAGAAACCGCCCAGCCAACCGTAGGAGGAAAACGCGTTCAGGAACACGTTGTGCGCGTCCTCGCCCCAGATACGGCCAAACTGGAGTGGCCCGTAACCATTCGGCAAAGCCACCAGTTCCGACAGCGAGTTGAGCTGGCGCCCGAAGCGGCCGGTTTCGCCCACGTCATAGGACTGGTTGAGGCTGAAGCGCAGCAGGAAGATCTCCCGCACCTTTTCGATCGACAGCGCAATGGAAATGAGAAGACCGAACGCGATCACACCCGCAACCACATACAGGATGATCCGCCCGCGCAAGGCCATCGACTTTGTCAGCAGGAAGCTCAACCCGATCATCATGGCCGTCGCGGCAATGGCGTTCATCCAGGCGCCGCGGGAGAAGGCCAGGAACAGCCCGCCTGCGATGATGATCAACGCCAGCAGCCGCAGGAACGCCCATCCGCGCTTCAGCACCACAATGTCCTGCACCAGGAACACGAACGGGGCGATCAGGAAGGTCGACAGCACGTTCGGGTCCTTGAACATCCCCTGGGCGCGGGAGATCGGGGCCCAGGCATCGCCCATGCCGAACACGTTGAAGTATCCGATCATGCCGTTTATGGCCGCAATGACGCCGGCGAAGATCCAGGCGCTGCGGATGACCGCAAGTATCGGCATTGGTGCGCGCAGCACCGCCATGGCGAAGAAAATGGAGGTAATCGCCATGTACACCGAGATGTAGACGAACATCTTGGCTTTCGCGTCGTACAGGATCGGCATCACTGAAAGAAAGCCGCCGATGTTGTACAGCGCCAGGAAGGCGATCATCGGCCCGAACACCATGGACACCTGCATGCCGCCGGCCAGAAACAGCAGCAGCGAAATCGCGAACAGCACCTCGTACGGGGCGGGCTCGATGATCACCACAAAGCCCGACGCGATCATAAGCCAGAGGAAAAACCGCTGGACGCTCTCCATCGCCAGCAAGGGCGCCGGACGGCGCCCCGTGGATATGGCTGAGGAGAGGTGGGTCATGGCGTGCCCGTGCGCAGTGAACGACTCGTTAACCACGTTGTAGCCTGCCAATCCTTACCGCCCGGTTTCCGTAGCCGGCGGACTTGCGTCAGTAGGCGTTGTCGGTCTTGAGCAGGGCAAACGGCGTCAGTATCAGGATTTGCAGATCGAACAGCAGCGACCAGTTCTCGATGTAGTACAGGTCGAATTCCACGCGGCGCTGGATCTTCTCCTCGGTATCCGTCTCGCCGCGCCAGCCGTTGATCTGCGCCCACCCGGTAATGCCGGGCTTGACCTTGTGGCGGGCGAAGTAGCCGTCCACCACCTCGTCATAGAGCCGGTCGGCTGCCTTGGCGTGGTGCGCATGGGGCCGTGGCCCGACGAGAGAGAGTTCGCCGCGCAGCACGTTTATCAGCTGTGGCAACTCGTCGAGCGACGTCTTGCGGATGAACCGTCCCACGCGGGTAACACGTGGGTCGTCGCGGGTAACCAGCCGGGTGGCGCGCGCATCGCACATGTCGGTGTACATGGAGCGGAACTTCAGCACCTCGATGGGCTGGTTGTTGAAGCCATAGCGGATCTGCTTGAACAGGATCGGCCCCTTGCTCTCCAGCCGGATGGCAAGCGCAACGGCCAGCATGACGGGCGAGAGCAGGGCAAGGGCGAGACTGGCGATCACCTTGTCCTCGATTGTCTTGAGAACCCGTCCCCAGTCGCGCAAGGGCTGATCGAACACATCGATCATCGGCACGTTGCCGACCCACGAATAGGCCCGCGGACGATAGCGTAGCCGCTGAGCGTGGGCGGACAGTCTGATATCGACCGGCAGCACCCACAGGTGCTTCATGATCTGCAGCAGGCGGTTCTCGGCGGTGAGTGGCAGGCTGATGACCAGCATGTCCACGCCATAGTTCCGGGTGAAATCGACGAGGTCGCGCACCTTGCCCAGCTTGGGCAGCCGGCCCACTGCGCCGGGCGAGCGCTCGTCGTCGCGATCATCGAACAGGCCGACGATCTCGATCAGGCCGCTGTTGTTGTCCTGCAGAGAGGCGACCAGTTGCTCCGCTGGTTCGCCACCCCCCACGATGACGACGCGCGTACTGAGCCGTCCCTGCTGGTGCCAGTGGCGCATCTGCGCGCGCATGGCCGCGTGACTTGCCACAACGAGGACCGCTGAGCTGACGAAAAGCGACACCAGCCACACGCGCGAGTATTCATCGCCCAGCTTGGCCAGGAAGAGTGTGGCCATTGTTGCAAGTAGAAGCGCGCTCATCACCGCAAGGATGCGGACCGCTTGCCGCCAGACCGATTGCATCAGGCCGGTGCCATAGCATCCGGCGGCCTGCAGCAGGCCCGGTGCAAGGATCGAGACGATTGCGGTGAACACAAGATACCGGGTTGAAAACAGGACTTCGGATCCATGCAGATATAACCATTGTATGCCAAGCCCGGCGAGCGCAACCAGTGCGAGGTCTATGGCCATCAGCGCCCCCGACATGATGGGGAAGGACATGCGCCCTTCCGCGCGCTGCTTGACCCGTTCCAGCCAGGTCTGGCGATAGAATTCGGTGCCGGGATGGTGATCGGACTCGAGCAGGGTATCGAGTTGCTCAATGGTAATATGGCCCACAGGCCGGGGATCGTGCTTCATCTTGGGTCGCCGTCTCAAGTCGGTCCATCGGGACCGGATTGTGACGGTATGTAAGCAAGCTGCGTTCCACAGGACGGCTAGTGTTAAGCAAACCCGCAAACGCGGTTAATCAACCGTTAATGGATGAGGGACTTATGGAAGTCCGTGATTTTGCTCGACATCTGCGACGCTGACAGGGTGCTGGCAAAGCGGCTGGCGACAGCCTGCGCATCCGCCTGTGCAGCTTTGCGATTGTCGAGAACGCTCGCAATGCGTCCAGCCAGGCCAACTGCGTTCCTGGGCTCCACAAGGCTGTCAGCGTCGAGCACCTCGGGGATGCCGCCGACACGGCTGGCAATCAGCGGTTTGCATGCGGCGACGGTTTCAAGCACGATATAGGGAAATGACTCCGCCCGCGATGGAATGACCATCAGCCAGCCCTTGCCAAAGGCGTCGCGCGCGGGCAGGGCGCCGGTAAAGCGCACCGCACTAGCGATGCCCAGACCAGCTGCCTTCGACCTGAAATGTGCCTCGTCCGGCCCGGAACCGGTAATCGTGGCCGTTATGGTGCGCCCTTCCTGCTTGAGCAGCGCCAGCGCTTCCAGCAACTCATCCACGCCCTTCAGTGCCCGCAATTCGCCCACAAAGAGCAGGTCTGTAGCGTCAGCTTCCAGCGGGACCGGTGAAAACTCCTCATCCCACAGGCCATTGTAGGCAACCACGCTGTGCGCTTTGCCGAGCCCGATCTTGCTGGCGAACAGGTCTCTTTCATACTGGCAGACGAACACGAGCCCGTCCGTCTTGCGCAACAGCAGGCGCTCCGCCGACAGATATGCAAAGCCTTGGGGGGACGCCCAGTTGTAGTGCAGCACACCGCCATGAGGGGTATAGACCGACTTTGCCCCCATGCGCGCCGCCGCCAGCCGGGCATAAACCCCGCCCTTGGCGCCATGACCATGGGCAATGTCAGGACGCAAGCTGCTGGCCGTAGCGGCAATGCGGGCAGCACTGGCGATATCGCCGGGACCGGGCATCCGCGACATGGCGATGCGGTGTACACCGAGGCTGCAGTGCCTTGCTGCGTCAGCCAGCCGGGTATCGGCCAGCGAGTCGCCGGTGGATGAATCGCACACTATGCCGACGTCGTGCCCAAGCTCTGCCTGGCCGCGCGCCAGGTCGCGCACATGCCGGAACAATCCGCCCACGGGAGCACGGAAAATGTGGAGGATCCGCATTTTGACGCCTGAGCCCTAGAACCAGCGCTCGCGGACGTAGACCACGTCGCCCGGGTGAAGCTGCGTGGTGACCGGCACGCGATATGTCTTGGTGCCGTCCAGAAGCCGGCGCGTGACCAGAACTTCGTCGTGGTCAGCACGGGCCGAATAGCCGCCGGCAATCGCAATGGCGTTCTGCGCCGTCAGGCCAGGTCTGTACGGAAAGCTTCCCGCCTGCGCCACCTGGCCCATTATGTAGAACGGCCGCGGAATGGCGAGCTGGACCGATACGCTGGGATCGCGCAGGAAGCCACGCTGCAGGTGGTCGATGATGAGCGCCTCGATTTCAGGCGTGGACATTCCGGCAACCGGCAGGCTGCGTACAAGCGGCATCGAAATGTTGCCCGCGCCATCAACGATATAGTCGCCGGTGAGGTCCGGCTGTCCAAGTACCCGGATGGTGAGCCTGTCGCCCGCGCCGATCCGGTAGCCTTGCGAGAACTCGTAAGCCGCCGCCTCGCCGCTGGTGCCAAACGGCTGGACGCTTCCCTCAGTGTTGTAGGCCGGCTGGGCGGGGATCGATGCTGTGAACTGCGGGTAGCCGGCGGCAGAGCCATCAGGCATCAGGCCAACCCCGCCTGGAGGGGTCGACGGACGGCTTTCTTCCCATGTTTGCGCGCACCCCCCAAGGGCGAGCCCGGCCAACAGAATGGGCAGAAATCTTTTACGCAGAACCACCATGAACACTTGCCAACCAGAATTTGCCCCGGAGAGGGGAGCCGCTGAAGATGGCTTGCAAGGTAAATGAGCATGGTTAGCAAGCTCTTAAGCAGCTGCGGAAAACCGCTGCCGCCAGGAGCTGTTAATCCCTTGGTTACCAAGAATGTTCACATTGCCGGCAGGGCACTCAAGGGTTGACGGCGATTCCCGCCTGCGTCCGGAACGCGAGATTTTTTCTGACAATGGAACCGGCATCATTCATCGACATCAGGGACGTCCTGCGCGGCATCGCGCGGCGATGGCTCAGCATTGCGATATTCACGGCTGCCTGTGCGGTACTGAGTTACTGGTTCGTCAATACGGTGAAGCCCGTTTATACCGCAACGTCGCAGGTGCTGATCGCAAATCAGGATTCTCCCTATACGCGCGTCGGCCAGGACAGGGCGGAGCGTGGTTCGCTCAGCGAGCGCGAAATCGCCTCGCAGGTACAGGTCGTTCTGTCGCGGGACCTTGCCCTTCGGGTGATCGAGGACCTGAAGCTGAAGGAAGTGCAGGAGTTCGACTCGCTCAAGTCTGGCATCGGCACCGTTGGGAAGCTGATGATCTCGCTGGGGTTCAAGCCTGATCCACGCTCCATGAGCGAAGAACAGCGCGTCATCGATCACTACTTCGACAAGCTTGCCGCCTTCGAAGTGCCGGGGTCCTCGGTGATCACGGTAAAGTTCGAATCCCGCGATCCCGAACTTGCAATGAACGTGGCCAACAAGGTGGCCCAGTATTATGTGTCGTTCTCGCGCGAGGCCCTGGCCGAGCCGACGGGCGAAGCCCGGGACTGGCTGGCCGCCCAGATCGAGGACCTGCGCCGCAAGGTGGTCGAGTCCGAGGCCGCGGTTGAGCGTTTCCGAGCCGAAGCCGGCATTTTCCGCGGCGCGCAGGCCAAGCTCGACAACGAGGAACTGTCCTCGCTCAACTCGCAGATCATTCTTGCCTCGGCTGCGCGCTCCGAGGCGGAGGCAAAGGCTGCCTCCATCCGGGAACTGCTGAGGACGACGGGGGCAGTGGATACGTCGGCGGATGTGCTCAACTCGCCGCTGATCCAGCGCCTGCGCGAGCAGCAGGTTCAGCTGACCCGTTCGAAGGCCGAACTGTCGACCATCTATCTTGACAACCACCCGCGGATCATCGCGGTCAACCGTGAGCTTGAAGACCTCAACAGGCAGATCCGCAACGAGGCCTTCAAGGTGGTCGAGCGGCTGGATCAGGATGCCAAGGTGGCTGCTGCGCGCGAAAATGCGCTTCGCCAGAACCTGGACCAGCTCAAGCAGCAGACCAACGAGAACAGCATAGATGACGTAAAGCTGCGCGAGCTTGAACGCGAGGCTGCAGCCAACCGCAGCCTGCTGGAAAGCTTCCTGGCCCGTTACACAGACGCCAATTCCCGTCAGGATGCCTCCAGCCAGCCGAGCCTGGGCCGCGTCATCTCTGCCGCAGGCGTTCCCTCCGTGCCGTCCTTCCCCAAGAAGGGCCCCATCATGCTGCTGGCGACGCTGGGTGGCTTCATGCTGGCGCTCGGCCTGGCTTTCGTGGTCGAGGTGCTTGGCGCCGCGGGGCAGGCCGCCAGCATCCGCCACCTGCAGGCTGGCGCTGCGCCCGTTGCCGGCGCCGCTGCCGCCACTCCCGCAAGTACACAGCCGCATGCAAACGTGACGGCGCCGCCTGCGCCTTCGGTTCAGATGCCGGCGTCTGCAACGTCGCCGTTCGGGACGGCAGGTACCGGTCATCCGCCTGCTGCAGCAGGCATGCCGCAGGTGCACGCCAACACTTTTGACGCGCCAGCTCCGCCACCGGTGCAGCCCTCGTCAGGCGTCCTGGCAACCATGCCTGCCATGCCGACGCCAATGCTGGCCACGCATGCCGTGAACCAGGCGCTGTTCGATGCCGCGAGCGTCTACCGGACCGCAGTGGAACCTGTCGCAGCCGGTCTTGCCCATCTCCTGTCGCAAGGTGGCTACAAGCGGGTCTCCATCGTCAATCTGACGGGCCAGGCCATGGACAGCACTGCGATGTCACTTGCCCTTGGCCGTCTGCTCGCCATGCGCGGCGTCAGCGCCGTGCTGGTGGATGCCGGCGCAGGTGGAACCGGCGTGCACAATCTCGTACCCGATCTGCCGGCAAAGGGCATCTACGACCTCGTTGCGGGAACGGCGGGTTTCAGCGACGCGATCCGCAAGGACCGGCCAACTGCGCTTCAGATCATCGCTCCCGGCTCTGCCGCGCCGGCTGCAAATGCGCTTCAGGCAGGCGTTGTGGATCGGCTGGAGCAGGCCATCAAGGCGCTTGAGCAGGTTTATCAGGTCTGCATCGTTCATCTGGGCGAGGGCAATGACAGCAACGTACAGCTGGCAGCCGCATCGCAGATCGTGCTCGTCATGGCGGGTGAGGGGCGTCTTGCAGAAGCCCGCGAAATTTGCGCAGCGCTCAAGTCCGGGCAGGTCAGGCAGGCCGAAGTGATTTGCGTCGAGGCCGGAGCCGCCCGGACTGCGCCTGCCGGTTTCCACAATATTGCGGCTTCCCTTTAGGGTTTGGCAACGGCACGCGGGCAGACTGTCGCGTCTGGCACGGCACTTGCTCGAAACTGTGCCCGGAAGCCACGTAAATGAACTGACTGCCCAGCCATGCCCGCATACGACAAAGCAATCATGAAGATGCTGCACTATTCCGGTGCAGCCAGCCTCATGTCGCCCTGGCTGCGCGGACGCGGTGTGATCTTCATGTTGCATCATGTCCGCCCCGGCGGTGGCAATGCTGAGGGGTTTGCGCCGAATGCCGGCCTGGAGGTCACACCCGAGTTTCTGGACGAGGTGATTCAACTTGTGAAGAACAAGGGCTACGGCCTTGTTTCGCTTGAGGAAGCCGCCGAAGAGTTGAGATCCGGCTCGGACTCTTCCGCGCCGTTTGCTGCGTTTACGCTCGACGACGGGTACCAGGACAACTTCGACCATGCCTGGCCGGTCTTTCGCGCCAATGATTGCCCGTTCACCATTTTCGTGACGCCTGGCATTGCCGATGGAACATGCGAACTGTGGTGGCGCGGCCTCGAGTTCCTGATTGCTTCAAGCGACCACTTGGATGTGGAATTGCTTGGTCAGCAGTTCAGCGGGCCAACGCGAACCGACGCAGAAAAGTGTGCCATGTTTGGCCGCATCTACTGGCCGCTCAGAAACTGTCCGGAAACGGAACAGCGGGACTGGATACGGCGTCAGTGCATGACGGTCGGACTTGATCTCGACGCCATGTGCCGCGCAGAGGCGATGGACTGGGACGCCATTCGCACGATCAACCGTGATCCCTTGTGCACCATCGGTGCACACACCATGGGCCACCGGGCCCTCAAGAAGCTCGATGCGGACGAGGCCATGTCGGAGATCGTCAGTTCGCGTGACCGTATCGCCAGTGAGATTGGCGAAGTACCCCGGACATTCGCATACCCTTATGGCGATGAATCATCGGCTGGTCCTTGCGAGTTCGAGATGGTCTCCGAAGCAGGCTTTGCCGCCGCCGTTACCACCCGCAAGGGGCTGGTGTTTGGCGAACACCGCAATCACCTGACGGCCCTGCCGCGCCTGTCGCTGAACGGAGCCTATCAGGATTGCGACTTTACCGATGTGCTGCTGACCGGTGCACCGTTCGCCATGTTCAATGGTCTTCAACGCGTGGTGACGTCGTAAGCGGCACTCAGTCGTTGCGTTTGCGATAGGCCTTGGCCATCCAGGACACGATGAGCATTGCGCCCGGAACCCATGCCAGGCCCGCAACCAGGTAGAACATGAATTGCGCTGCACCATGCGCATCTGCAAGGTAGCGCGCGCCCACAGCCATGGCGATCAGCGCATAGATCACCACGTAGAGCACGAATACCACGGTGCCGATAAAGCTGCGCAGGCCCGGCTGATGCATCAGTTAAGACCTCCGGTCATCACTCGGCCGGCACGGTCATGGTCTTGTCGCGCCGCTCATATGGCTTGAAGCCCATCTTCTGGTAGAGCGCCAGCGCGTGCGGGGCATCCAGCGTGCATGTTTCCACGTGCAGCGACTGGGGCTTTGCCGCCCACGCCGTTCTGATGGCTTCCGACAAGAGCCACTTGCCGATGCCCATGCCGTGAAATTCAGGCAGCAGGCCGAAATAGGCCAGCCATGCCTTCTCCTGATCGCGGGCGTCGATTTCGAAATATCCTGCCGGATTGCCGGCGCAGTACGCCACGTAGACGCTGACGCCCTCGGCATTGATTGCCTCGGCAAGCTGGCTGTCGCTCAGTGCCTTGCGGTCAACCCAGTAATAGTCCTTGCCGACCTCGTGATAGAGATAGCGGTAGTAGCTTACGGTCGGGTCGACCACGTGCATCAGCGCGAGTTTCAGGTTTACAGGCGGCATGACCCGTACCGTCGGCGGGTGATCCATCGCCAGAAAGGTAACGGTCGTATCGATCTGCCGGGTTGCTGCCTTTGCTGGCGTCTTCTTGCCCGAGCCGAAGCCTGTGGACGGAATCTTGCGTGTCATTGTGCCTCTTCAAAACCTTAGCCCGCATGCACTGGTTTGCACCCCGTATGGCAAGCTTTTGCTGCCGTGTCACCCGGTTTCAATCGGCGTGTCCGGGTCGCTGCCCCATTCGCTCCAGGAACCGTCGTAGAGGCTGTTGCTGTTGTGGCCGAGCAGGGTGAGTCCGAGGGTCAGGATGGCCGCGGTCACTCCGGAGCCGCATGTCGTGATGACCGGCTTGTCGAGCTTGATGCCGGCCGCCTCGAATACCTTCCGGATCTCTTCTGTCGGCTTGACGGTGCCGTCCGGGTTCAGCAGCGTCCGGTAATGCACGTTCGCCGCACCCGGCATGTGCCCGCCGCGCATCCCTTCGCGCGGTTCGGGCTCTTCGGCGCGGAACCGGCCGGGCGAGCGGGCGTCGGCGAGTTGGGCGCTACCCGTCTCGATGGCACGGAGCACATCAGCCTTGTCGCGGACGTTCGAGGCCGAGAATCGCGCAGTGAAATGCCGCTGGGTTCGCGGCATTGGCGGCATGTTGTCGACGGGCCGCCCCTCCGCCAGCCATTTCGGGAAGCCGCCATCAAGGATGGCCACGTCGTTGTGGCCGAATGTGCGGAACATCCACCAGACGCGGGCCGCTGAGAACAGTCCGGCGCCGTCGTACACCACCACGCGCATGCCGTCTCCGATGCCCATCTGGCGCATCCTGGAGGAAAACTTCTCTGCCGGCGGCATCATGTGCGGCAGCGGGCTGGTGGTGTCGGCAATCTCGTCGATGTCGAAGAATACAGCACCCGGAATGCGCTGCTCGTCATACTCCGCCCTGGCATTGCGGCCAGCGTCAGGCAGGTAATAGGACCCGTCCACGATCACGATGTCTGGCGCGTCCAGTCGCTCCGCCAGCCATTCGGTTGATACAAGCTGTTCTCTCTGGTCCATCATGGCCGGCATCGCGGGTATTTCCTCGTCTGCGGATGAGAAGATCAGGGTGACGGCATCAGTCCAGCAGCGCAAGCCGGAAGCGGCGGTTGATCCGCCCCTTCTTCTCGACCTTGGTGATGGCAATTCCGCCAATTTCCGCGGTGGATGAAACGTGCGTGCCGCCGCAGGGTTGCAGATCGACTGCGCCGCCCTCGCCAATGGCAACCAGCCGGACCTTGCCTGACCCGCGCGGTGGCTGGACCGACATGGTGCGCACCAGTCCGGGATTGGCGTCCAGTTCGGCATCCGTGATCCAGCGCTGTGAGACCGGATGATTCTCGCCTACCAGTGCCTGCAGGCGGGCCGTGAGATCATCCTTGTCGATGGCGTCCGGGTTCTCGATGTCGAAGTCCAGCCGTCCGCCATCCTCGCCGATCTGCCCGCCGGTTACGGGGTAGGGCACCAGCGCACACATCAGATGCAGGGCAGTGTGCACCCGCATCAGCTTGTGCCGGCGGTCCCAGTCCAGGGTGAGGGTAACGCTGTCGCCGGGCTTTGGAAGCGGCTCGCCTTCACCGGGCACGTGTACGATCTGAGAGCGATCCTCACCATAAACTGTTGTTGCGATGCGGATGTTGCTGCCGCCCGGCAACGTCATGCTGCCGCTGTCGCCCGGCTGGCCGCCACCTGTCGCATAGAAGATGGTGCGGTCGAGCACGACGCCGCCGCGCTCATTTACCTCGACCACCGTGGCGGTACAGGTTTTGAGATACGCGTCTTGCTGGAAGAGGGGCTCGCTCATGCGTTCTCCGGATCGACGAATACGGAAGGCGCGGTGACGGGCCGTTCGAGCCATTCGGGAACCGGCAGATTCTTCGACCGCAGGAAGTCGGGGTTGTACAGCTTGGACTGATAGCGGGTGCCGTAGTCGCACAGGATGGTCACGATGGTATGCCCGGGCCCCAGCTCACGCGCCAGCGCCATGGCCCCGGCAATGTTCACGCCGGTTGAGCCCCCCATGCACAGGCCTTCCTCCTGCAACAGGTCGAACACGATCTGCACGGCTTCTTCATCGCCAATGCGGCAGGCAAAGTCGATGGGCGCGTCTTGCAGGTTGGCGGTGATGCGGCCCTGTCCGATGCCCTCCGTGATGGAGCTGCCCTCGGCCTTGAGTTCCCCGGTCGTGTAGAAGCTGTAGAGCGCCGCCCCGTGCGGGTCGGCCAGACCGATGCGGATGTCCTTGTTGCGCTCCTTGAGCGCCATGCCGACGCCCGCAACGGTGCCGCCAGACCCGGCAGCGCAGATGAATCCGTCGACCTTGCCGCCGGTCTGCTCCCAGATTTCCGGGCCGGTTGTTTCGATGTGGGCCTGCCGGTTGGCCACGTTGTCGAACTGGTTGGCCCAGATCGCGCCGCCTTCGCGCTCACCATTCAGCCGTTCGGCAAGGCGGCCGGAATACTTCACATAGTTGTTCGGATTTCGGTACGGCACCGCCGGCACCTCGACCAGTTCCGCACCCAGCAGCCTCAGCGCGTCCTTCTTCTCCTGGGTCTGCGTTTCGGGAATGACGATGACCGTCTTGAAACCCAGCGCGTCGGCCACCATCGCGATGCCGATGCCGGTATTTCCGGCTGTTCCCTCGACAATCGTGCCGCCTGGCTTGAGCAGTCCCTTCGCCATGGCGTCCTTGATGATGAACAGCGCCGCCCGGTCCTTGACCGACTGACCGGGATTCATGAACTCCGCCTTGCCAAGGATCGTGCAGCCGGTGAGCTCCGACGCCTTGCGAAGCTTGATGAGCGGCGTATTGCCAATGGCGGCGGTTACGTCTTGCGCGAATTTCATGCGGGATTGTCCGTGTGTACTGGTCCGCGGCATCGCCGTGACCGGCAGTTGGAAAGGTGGGAGCGATCTTTGGCTGCCGCCGCTTTGACTGTCAAGCTGAAGGCGGCATCAGCCGGGAGCGCGCAGGACGCCGTCCATCAGGCCAGGCCGCCAGGTACGGTAGTCGTAGGCGGGGTCGATGGTGGCCGCAATGCACTCGGAGGTCGGCAGATAGCTCGAATTCGGCATGTGGAACCAGCGCAGGAAGTCGCCTGTGTTGATCACGCCATCAAGATACAGGTCCAGAATCCGAATGCTGAACCAGTGATAGTCGCCCGCTAGACAGCCGCTGATGAGGGTGACGTCCAAAGCTGTCTCCCTGTTTCGATATACCATCAAGTGTGCCACACGCGGCGCCTGTTGGCCAGAACCCGCCCGTCAGCGTGCGGTTTCGAGTTCTGCAAACTGCAAGATCGCGTCGATTTGCCGAGCATTTTCAATGGTAAGGCAAGCCACTGTGCCACTGCGGCCACGAACTTCGACCGGCGTCAGGTCAAGACGGCTCACCGGCACAGCTGCGGTTGCCAGGGTCGCCTTCGACACCACAACCTCCACACCCAGATCCTTGCTGAGGCTTTCCAGGCGGCTGGCGGTATTGACCGTGTCTCCCAGGGCGGTGACCCTGTCTCCTGCGCTGTGGGTCCGGCTGGTCCCGACCCGGCCGAGCACGGCTTCACCGGTATGGATGCCGATGCCGTAGCGCATCGGCTTCGCCATGTCCGCGACATGGGCAGCGTTGACGTCATCCACCGCCCGGGCAATGTCCGCCACGGCCCGCAGCGCAGCCTGGGCGCCGTTGCGTGCGTCGCCCTCCATGCCGAACAGCGCCATGATGCCGTCGCCCATGAACTTGTCGACGTAGCCGCCATTGGCGCCAATCGCAGCGCTGATGCCTGCGAGATACTGGTTGAGGATGAAAACCACGTCATAGGGCAGGCGGCCTTCGGAAAAGCGCGTGAAGCCCCTGAGATCGATGAACATGACCGTCACCACGCGTTCGACACCGGCGGCATAGCTGTCCTGACGGACGGGCCGGGCGTCGCTGCCGGCCGGTACCAGGGTAATGACGGACAGATCGCCGCGCGGGCGCACCTGGCAGGCGAGCCGTATGTCGGGCGACTGGATGCCGGCCCGCTGTAGCGCTCGCGCTTCATCGGCACCGGGCGGTGCGAGGTGCTCGAGCCCGCTCACCACCTGCACCCGGCAGGTAGAGCACCTGGCCCGCCCGCCGCACACGCTGGCATGGGGAATGCGCGACAGCCTTGAGATTTCGAGCAGCGTCAGGCCTTCCGGCGCAGTTCGGGTCTCAGCCTGGTTGTAGGTGATGCTGACCTTGTCCTTCATGTTGCCCAGCACCATCTGGACCGCCTTGATGACCGCCAGCAGCCCGATGACTGCCAGTGTAAGGTAGAGGGCGGTGTCCATCAGGCCGATCAATCCGGCATACTGCGCCGGCGCCAAGGGTAGCCCTGCAGGTGGCGTGCCGTCGCCGAGCCGTGCGGCGCTGGCAAAGCCGGCAAAGGCCAGAACCGGCAACAGCACGGTTGCGGACAACAGTACAGGCTGCCAGCGCGCGTACCAGGGGCGGAAGCGGATCCACATGTAAAGTCCGATGCAGCCATGCACCCAGACCAGGGTGATCAGGGCCGCCTGCCGCCAGGCTTCTCCGGGCCACATGGCCCACAGCGCGTAGGCGTAGTTGTCGTTCACGCCATAAAGTTCATGCGCCACCCTGGTGCCGATGACATGGCGCGCCATCAGCACCGGTATGAGCAATCCGAATGCGATCTGCACGAGACCGCGAACCGAGATGGCTGACAGCCGGCGCGACAGGATCTTCTCGACGCCAAGTGCCGAGTGAACAACTGCGGCGGCGATGAGGATGACCGTACCCGGCAGGCTGCGGGTGATCGCTGTGCGAACGTCGCGCATGGCTTCCATTACGTCGAGCGAGATAAGGCCGAGCGCATGATTGGCAAGGTGGGTCGCGACGAACGCAAACAGGACCAGCCCGGATAACAGCCGGGCATTGCGGATGGTCAGCCATCCGGGCCACATGCGCCGTGCTGGGGCAGGTGATGCTGGTCTGTCGGAGGTCGTCGTCATCATGGCGAGATTACACGGCCCTGCACGCAAGGGTAGGGGCAAAACAAAACCGGCCCGGGGCGAACCCCGGACCGGCTGTAGTCTCAGACGTAAGCTTGGTTCTTAGAAGTAGAACCAGG
>CAZYKZ010000048.1:13034-14554 GCA_964648175.1 uncultured Anderseniella sp. | reverse complement strand
CCGACCGTATTCACCATGCGCTGGATCTTCGAGCAGCTGTTCGACGATTGCGGCAAGACCCTCGCCAACGAACTGGAGCTGTCCAAGCCGTCTCTGCTGGCCCGTCACGCCTGGCGGCAGGGCGGCCGGCTTGACCTGTTCGCCGACATAGATGCTTCCGCCGATGCGATTGCCGAATTCGCCGGCCCCGCCGACGCGCAAGGCTATCGGGACTTCTGCGCCCGCAGCCGCGCCATCTATGAAACGCTGGAACGCAGCTTCATCGCCGCCCAGCGTCCCAACCCGGTTGAGCTGACAGCCCGTGTCGGCTTCACCAACCTTGGCGCCATGTGGCGGACCGCGCCGTTCCAGACCCTGTGGGGGGCGCTCGGCCAGCACTTCAAGGACGTGCGGCTGCGCCAGCTGTTTGGCCGCTACTCGACCTATGTGGGTTCGTCGCCCTGGCTGACGCCCGCAACGCTCATGCTGGTGGCCCATGTGGAGCAGGACGGCGTGTGGCTGGTGAACGGCGGCATGCGCGCCGTGGCGGATGCACTGATGCGGCTGGGTGAGACCAAGGGTGCAAGCTATCGTTTCAACGCGCAGGTTGACGAGATCATTGTGACGGGTGGCCGGGCGGCTGGCGTGCGGCTTTCGGATGGCGAAATGATCGAGGCAGATGCGGTCGTGTTCAATGGCGACGTGTCGGCGCTGGGCACCGGGCTGCTGGGCGGCGCGGCGAGACAATCAGCGACACCTGTGAAGCCGCGCGAGCGCTCGCTGTCTGCCATCACCTGGTGCCTCAACGCGCGCACATCAGGTTTTCCGCTGGACTATCACAACGTGTTCTTTGCCGAGGATTACAAGGCCGAGTTCGACGCAATCTTCAACAAGCGCGGCATTTGCGATGCCCCGACCGTCTATATCTGCGCAGAAGACCGCGCCGGGGACGTGCAGCCGCAAGGTCCGGAACGGCTGCTCGTGCTGGTAAACGCCCCGGCGGACGGCGACCGGCTCGACATTTGCGGCGAGGCGCTGGCAAGGGTGGAAGACGCTACATTCGGATTGCTGGAAGACTGTGGGCTGAGCGTCGAGGGTCGCGCGCAAGGCGGCATCAGCACGGTGCCTGCCGGGTTCGAGCGGCTGTTCCCGGCCTCCGGCGGCGCGCTATACGGCCGGGCAAGTCACGGAATGATGGCAAGTTTCGCCCGTCCCGGCGCGGCCAGCAGGATTCCCGGCCTCTACCTCGCAGGCGGCTCGGTGCATCCCGGTCCCGGCGTGCCGATGGCCGTGATGTCAGGCAGGCTGGCGGCACAGCGCATCATATCGGACGCTCGCGCCTAGCCTGCACTCATTCTGAGGCTGGCTGGATCGGGCACCAGATCGGCGACGATCTTGGCCGACGACACAACGCCGGGAAGTCCTGCGCCCGGGTGGGTCCCGGCGCCGGTCAGATACAGCCCGTCCAGTTCCTCGCTCTTGTTGTGCGGCCGGAACCAGGCCGACTGGAACAGCTGCGGCTCCATGGCGAAGGCCGCCCC
>CAZYKZ010000048.1:0-12934 GCA_964648175.1 uncultured Anderseniella sp. | reverse complement strand
AGGTAGAGGCTGAAGTCTTCGGCCAGTTTGTGCTTGCGGAAGATGTCGTCCAGCAGACCGCCATAGCGCGGCCCCAGCACCATGGTGTGATGGTAGACGTCGTCGAACTTGCGACTGGTGCCGAAATACCAGACGAACAGGCTCATCGAATATCGCGCCCGGGAGAGCTTGCGATCCGACCAGCGCTTGCGCGGGTGTGACCCCAGCAGCTTGCCATAGGTCCACGCTGGATCAGCGTTCGACACCACGATGTCAGCCGCGATCTGCTCGCCATCGGCAAGTTCAACACCGGCCGCCCGGCCATCCTTCACGAGGATGCGGCTGACCTCGCTGTTGTAGCGGAACGTGCCGCCCTGGCGCTCGATCAGCCCTGCGATTCCGCGCACCAGCGCACCGGTGCCGCCGACCGCGTAATGCACGCCGTACTTGCTCTCCAGATGAGCGATCAGGCAGTAGTAGCTCGTCGTGGTGAACGGGTTGCCTCCGATCAGAAGCGGATGGAAGCTGAACACCACGCGCAGGCGCGGGTCGCTGAAATAGTCATTCACCTTGGACACGACGGAGCGGTATCCGCCGAGCCTGACGAGGTCCGCCATGGTGCGCAGGGTAAAGGCCAGCGAGTGAAACGGCTTGTCTGCGAGTTGCTCGAAGGCGACCTCGAATATCTTCTGGCTTGCCGCCATGAAGCGGTCGTAGCCCGCAACGTCTGCCGGGTTGAAGCGGGCGACCTCTGCCCGCATCCGCTCCTTGTCGGCGCAGTAGCTGAACACCGAACCGTCATCGAAGCGGATCTTGTAGAACGGATCGCATGGGCGGATATCGACGTCGTCGTGCAGGTTTCCGCCGCACACCTTCCACAGGTCCTCGAACACGTAGGGCGCGGTGATGATGGTGGGACCGGCATCGAAGGTGAAGCCGTCCTGCCTGTAGGTGTAGGCGCGCCCTCCCGGCCCGTCCAGCTTGTCCACCATGGTGACGCGGTAGCCCTTGGCAGCCAGCCGTGCGCCTGCTGCAAGCCCGCCTACGCCACAGCCGATGACCACCGCGTGCGGCGCACCTGCCCTGCCGTTGCTGCCTGTCCGCATCAACATGCCAGCCCCTCCGGTATACGCCTCTGCCTTGGTTCAGCGGACCTGCCGCTCCAGCGGTCCCATGCATCGGTGATGATACGGGCAGCCTGACCGGGATGCTCCTCATGCGCGAGGTGACCGGCGTCAGCCATTTCCACGTGTTCTGCACCCGGGAGACGCGAGGCAATCGTGCGGGCATCATCCGGGGGTATGGCCTTGTCCCGCTCGCCCGTGACCAGTTGCAGCGGACAATGCAACCCGGCAACCATCCGGTCCACAAGGTCGTGCAGGTGCCATCTGGCCATCATCTGCAGCGCCGCAGAGCAGTGCGCTGGCGAGGTCATCAGGGTCTGGTAGTAATCGAGCCCCTCGTCGTCGAGATGCGATCCCGTTCCCTCGATCAGTCCCTTCACGACGCGGCGCGATCCCGCCCGCCAGGCAAACAGCTTCGGCATGAGAGGATTGAGGCTGAGCATGCGGGCGAGCGGCTGGAAGAACTGGTCCCCCGCCCCGCCCATCGGCACGAATGCGCCATTGAAGCTGACGATGCCATTCGGGTCCACTTGCCCCGCCATCGCCATTTCAACGGCGATGGCAGCCCCGGCCGAGTGACCCGCAATCAGGCAGGGCGCGAGTCCCAGTTCACGCAGCAGCGCCCCGATCAGCCGCGCATAGCCTCCGGGTGACACGGTCTCCAGCGCAGGCATGGACGAAAAGCCGTGTCCGGGAAGGTCGGGCACGATGACGGTGAAGCTGTCGCAAAGCAGCGGAAAGACATTGCGCCAGGAATGGGTCGAGGCACCCGTACCATGCAGCAGCAGCAGGAGCGGCCCCCTGCCCGCAACCTGTACGTGAAACCTCACACGGTCCGCCATGACGAACCGGCTGGCGGTCCGGTGCGGCCAGTTCCGACCGTCACGGTCCCAGTCCAGAGCATCGTTTGCGAAAAACATGGCCAGCGCCCCGCTAAACGGCAGTGGCCAGCTGCGCCGAGGCATCGGCATGGGCCCGCACCACCGTGGATACGGCCCTGGCGTCGGCATAGGGCAGCGGCACCAGAGTGGCACCCATCTGCGTTGCCAGTTCAGCGGCCGGCCGGCCGGGACGTGGCGAGATGTCCAGCAGGAGGCTGCGGATGCCCGCCGCCCTGATGCTTCGCGCAGCACGGGCTGCGTCCTCCCGTGCCGGTGCACGCCCGCGAGTGCCATCGCGTGCGACATTGGCCTGGCCATCGGTGAGCAGGACGAGCAAGGGCGTACGCCCACGCCGGCGCTCGCCATCAGCCAGAACCAGGCCGGTCTCGAGCGCGTGGGCAAGCGGGGTTCCCCCGCCGCCAGCCAGGGCGCACAGCGAGCCCTTGGCGCGCACCAGCGAGCGCGTCGGCGGCAACAGCAGGTCGGCCCGGTCATCGCGGAAGGCGATCAGCGCAACCTGATCTCGGCGCACGTAGCATTCTGCCAGCAACAGCTCCACCGCCCCCTTGGCCTCGGCCAGCCGGTTGAGGGCTGACGAACCGGATGCATCGACCAGAAAAATGGCGGTGGTTTCAGCAGGCTGCTGGAATCTCTTGAGGCGGAAATCCTGCTTCCTGACGTCGATGGCAGCAGGGTGCGCAGGCAGTCCCCCGGCCTCGCGTTCGCGCCGCCGCAAGGGTTGCCACGGCGCTGCCGTTCTGAGCGTCTCGACGATGTCGAGCTTGCTGCCCGGGCGCAATTCTCCGGTTCGTGTCCCGACCGGCCTGCCCCGAGATGCAGACTTCGTGCGCCCGCCGGAGCGTCCGCCGGCCGCAGCGCGGCTGGTTGCAAGCCTTGCCGCTTCCTGACGTGCAAGCAGATCAGCCGGCAGCACGGCCTTCGCCGCCTCGACCAGAAGGTCGGTCAATTGCTCGGCGGTCAATGGCTGGTCATTCTCTTCCTGATTGCCGCCGCCATCATCCGCTTGTGGCGGTTCAGGTTGCGGGGGCTGCTCTTGCGGTTCTTCCGCCATGTCCGGAAGGCGGGTTGCGCGCGGCACCAGGACCAGCCGCACAGCGGCCTCGGCATCCTCAGGCGTGGTGAGCGTGCGGCCGTGCAGCGCGGCGTGCAGCTTCGCCACCCGGCCCGCCATGATGCTGGCCCGCATGGACTCAACGCCAAGCGCCATCGCTACTTCGCACAGGCCGGTGCAGGCGTCGTCATCCAGTCTTGTGAGAGACAATCGTTCACGCGCCGCAGCTACCTGTGACGCGCCGTAGAAGGACTGGGCAGCTTCACGCGCCGGTATGCCGTCCAGCCGCACGCGGAAGGCGAGTTGCTCAGCCAGCGCGGCCGGAACGCCAGGTTCGTCTTCCAGACTCTCGTCCAGCGCGATCAAGCCGAACTGCGTCATCACCCTCAGCTGCAAGCCATCGCGCTCGACCACAAGCCGTCCGGTCTCGATTGCAGAACCGATCTGGGCAGCCACGGCCGGTTCCATTCGCTCGGCCATGGCGGCAATGACCATGCCGCCGTCTGCCTCGCTGAGCAGGCCTCGTTGCATGACCGGATAGCCGGCGCTCAGCGTGGCCGCCAGGTCGAGACCGCCGAACACGCGCTGCGGCTGGGCGTTGACCGGCAATCGAAGGAAGCGCAATCCGGGCGGGCTCAGTGTCTTTAACAGGTCGAGCCAGCTGTCACGTACGCCGCCCGCCCGGGAAGCGATAATCGCCCCGCCGCAGGAAGCCGGAGATATCGCGACAAGGGCGGCGGCAAGGCATGCATCCTGCCATGCAGACCGCCCGGCGCTGGCAGGCGTGGTCATGCCGCCATCACCTCTTCCACGGCACGTTCGATGCGCACGTCCGAGCCGGTATCGTCCAGCGGGTCCCGGCGCAACCGGTGGCGAAGCGAGGGAGCGGCAGCTGCAAGCACGTGATCTGCCGTAACGGTGGACTTGCCGTCGAGGGCCGCGAACGCCCGCGCCGTACGAGCCAGGGTCAACTCGCCACGCAGGCCGTCCGTGCCCAGGGCCATGCACAACTTCGAAATCAGCTCAAATACTTCGTCTGGCGTTTCCATGTCTGCCAGAAGCTTGCGCGCCTTCTGGACCTTGCGGCGCAATGCCATGTCCTTGCCGTGCCAGTCGGCGGCAAAGCCTGCGGGGTCGCGCTCATAGGCCTCGCGGCGCTTGACGATCTCGACGCGGGTCGCAAGATCGCCTGGGGTGGTCACATCGACCGAGAGACCGAAGCGGTCCAGCAATTGCGGGCGCAATTCGCCCTCTTCCGGGTTGCCGCTACCGATCAGCACGAAGCGGGCCGGATGGCGCACGCTCAAGCCCTCCCGCTCGATCACATTTTCACCTGAAGCCGCCACGTCCAGCAACAGATCAACAATGTGATCTTCCAGCAGATTGACCTCGTCGATATACAGGAAGCCGCGATTGGCCTTGGCCAGCAATCCCGTTTCCAGAACCTTCTCGCCACGGGTGAGCGCGCTTTCGAGATCGAGGGTGCCGACGACCCTGTCCTCGGTGGCGCCGAGTGGCAGGTCCACTACCGGGACCGCTGTAGTGACCACCTTCAGGTCGCCCTTGCGCTTGCGGCATGCCTCGCACATGACCACACCCTCCGGGTCGCAATTGTAGACGCAGTCGGCGGATGCCTTCATCGGCGGGAGCAGGCGGGCCAGGGCACGCACAGCGGTGGATTTGCCGGTGCCGCGGTTGCCAAAGATGAGGATGCCGCCGATCAGCGGATCCACCGCGCAAGCCAGCAGGCAGCGAATTACCTGCTCCTGGCCGACAATGGCAGAAAACGGAAACGGTGGACGGAAACTGGACATGGTGCTCGCCTGGTCTCTTTTCACCGGCACCGTTATTGCGAAGCGATTGCGTCCGGACGCGCGCGCTGCATGGCCGGCAGTGGGCCTTCCAGTACGATGAGCCTCAAGCCCCCATGTGTCAATCTAAATTGACATATCTGTGTGATGCGGGATTGACGGTCAGCCTTCGCCGTCATCGGCAGCCATTCCGAGGCCAAGCCGGGCGCGCGCCTTGACCACAAGATCCTCGATGCCGCTGATCTCGTCCATCAGGGCGCGGCGCAGCAACTCCTCTACCGCCGCCTCGATGGTGGGAAAACGGTGGACTTCGCGCCAGGCGTCAACGGCCGCAAGGTCTTCGCCTGCCAGCTCGACGCTGACGATGCGCGACACATTAGCGTTTCCGGCCTGTGCAAAACGGTTGTTGTTGCTGGATCCGCTTGTCATGGCTAGACGGGCCCGCTTCCCTGCAGAATCGGGCACGACCCTCTTTCGATCGTTCCTCCAAGAAACGAAGGTACCGAGGGAACGGGTCAAATCCATTTCGGAAAAACCCCTACGCAATACTACGTATTTCCCAAGGGGCCGCTCATCAACCTGACGAGATCGGCCAGGCCCCTCGCCTCAAGCTTGTCCCGAATTCGCGAACGGTGAACCTCTACCGTCCTTTGGCTGATGCCCAGTTCCTGGGCGATCTGCTTGTTGATCTTGCCCATCACCAGATGGTCGAGCACCTCGCGCTCACGACCGGTCAGCAGCGACAGCCGCCGCGCGACTTCATCTGGCGGCAGGGACGGCGCCGGCTGGTCCGAGAGGAACAGCGCTGCCTGTTCGATCGCTGCAAGCAAGTGGCCTTCATCGGCGGGCTTCTCGATGAAATCGATTGCGCCGGCCTTCATGGAGCGTACGGCGGCGGGAATATCGCCGTGCCCGGTCAGCATGATGACAGGGCATCGCATCTTGCGGCGGTTCATGATGTCCTGAAGGTCGAGGCCGCTCATGTCGGGCATCTTGATGTCGAGCAAGGCACAAGACGGCACCCCGGCATCCCAGATTTCAAGAAACTCCTGTGCATTCTCGCAGGCCACGGCGGTATAGCCATGCGCCTTCAGCAAAAGGCAAATCGAGTCACGCACGGATACGTCATCGTCTACCACGAATATCCGGATCGACTTCCCCATTGCCTCGCCTAGCCCAAAACTCCCGGTTTACCCGAGAAGTTGAATCTTATTTCGGCGCCGGAAGCGACGGGACATGACCATATGCGCCCGCCATGCGCCTCGACGATGGACCGGCTCAACGACAGGCCGATGCCAAGTCCATCGGTGGTGGAAGAATGAAACACCTCGAACATCGTATCAGCAACTGACGGGTCAATGCCACAACCTGTATCCCTCACGCAAACTTCGACCACGCCATCGCCGGTCAGGTCAGCCGTTATCGCGATCTGGCGGACCGGTGCGTTGCGCAGGGCAACGATGGAGTTGCGCACGAGGTTGAGGATCACCAGGCCCATCTGAACCGGATCGACATTCACGATTTTCGCCTGTTCGCCAACGGAAATGGTCAATTCCACCGACGACCGGGCATCCGCGGCTGCCAGGGCAAGGTCGGCGGCCCGCGCGATTACGCCCTCCAGTTCAACGTCTTCGCGGATCAATTCACCGGAAGCGATGAAATTGCGCAACCGCCGCACCAGACTGGCAGCCCGGGAGCTTTCCTGCACTGCGCGTTCCATGAGAACTGCAACGGACTCATCCAGCTTTTCGCCATAATTGCGCAGTTCCTGCCGGCAGGCATTGACGTAGTTTGTGACGGCAGCGAGTGGCTGGTTGAGTTCATGCGCCAGCGCACCCGCAAGCTCGCCCATGGAACTGTGCCGGGCAGCATCCATCAGAACGAGGTGCAGCCGCGCCTGCTCGGCTTCAGCCTGCTTCTGGGCTTGAACCGCCGCGCGCTCGCGGTTCAGACTGTTGAGGGCGAACAGCACGCGGCGCAAGATTCGCAATACTTCGCGATCGATGTTGGTGAACGGCCGGCTGCATCCCGAGCGCTCCTGGCGCCAAAGCGCGAACGAACCCCGCGGGCTCAACCGCGAAACGCCGTCTTCGCCGACGATCTCCACCTTGTCGGGTTTGCCGGCCCAGCGGATCGTATGTTCGTATTCCTCCCGCAGCAGCACGAGGCAGTCCTCGCCGCCGTCTGACAATTCCAGGACGGCTGCCCCTGACGCCAGCCTTGTCTGTTCACGGGTAAGAGGAGTCAGGCTGCCCAACCGGTCGTGCACGGCGATGCCATCCTCGATCAAGGGCAGCACCGCGGTCCAATCGATTCCATCGGCAGGAAGCGTGCCGTAGCCGCTGGTACGGCCGGCCACGCGCAATTGCATGCCGGCAGACCCGGTCAGGTGGAGAAGTCTTGCAGAATGGTCCTGCAGTATTGAGTGCAGGTCCGGCTGATGCCGGGCTGCCAGTTCAATCTGGTAAGCGGCCTGCTCGGCATCGATGCGCTTTTCCAGGAGATTGGTGTTCTCGAGGTTCTGCAGCAGTGCCGAGATGGTGCCGCCGAGCATCTCGCAAAACCGGATGCAGCTCGACTGCAGGTGCAACGTTCCATAGTGGTGGCAGGCAACGAGACCCCAAAGCCGGTCATTCGACACCAGCGATATGGACATGCTGGCGCCGACGCCCATGTTGTTGAGATATTCCACATGGACCGGGGCAACACCGCGCAGCTTGGAATAAGTCAGATCTAGCGGCGTTGCCGACGACGGGCCCGCAACTTCACCCCTGGCAGCCAGCACCGGTACAGGCTCGGCATTGATGTCCGAGATCGACCGGATCAGGTTCAACATGAAGTGCCGCCGTGCCGGCTCGGGAATGTCGGAGGCCGGGTAATGCATGTCCATGAAACTGTCCGGCCTGTTGGTGCTTTCGGCGATGACCTGCCCATGCTTGTCTTCGGCAAAGCGATAGATCATCACCCGATCAAAACCGGTCACCTCTCGCACAAAGCCCGCAGCCAGGTTGCCGAGATCCTCGACTGTGCGCGGCACGATCAGTTCCGAGATGATGCGCTGACGCAAGCCCTCGCGCCGCCACGCCTCGGCGGGCCCCTCATCAGGCTGGAGGATTTCGATTATCAGGTGGCCGTTGTTCGAATGCGGCAGGCATTCATAACGCACCGCTTCGCCAGACCCGTTGCGCAAGGTGGCGAACCAGGGCTGCAGTATCTGCGGCGGCTGGGGGCGCAAATCGCGCTGCAGGAGTTCCTGCAAGGGGCCTTCACCAAATATAGCAGTCAAGCTGGTGCCCGGCAGATGATCCGCTTCCAGACCGACATAGTCGTGGATGTTGGCACTGACATGGGTGATGGCGAGCGTTGCCGCATCAGCCGCTATCAGCGCGCCGAACGGTTGAATATGACCGATGATGTGGATCGGCTCCGTATCGCAGGAATTGAGGTCAACCTTTCCGTTCACGTTGACGCTCCCGTCAGCAGGTTGCGGCGGCCTGCAGCCTGCTCGAACCTTTGCAGGAGATCATCGAAGACGCTGCCGGCAGTGGCAATCATCTCCGCCTCGCTGCACCCCTCACGCCATGCTGCATTCAGGGCGCGGCGAACGGACGGCCATCGGGCGGCAGCATTGTCGCGGCACCACTGCCAGTAGAATCTTCCTGCAAGATCATCGCCTTGAAGAATTTTCCGGGCGCACTGATTCAAGCCCGCGCCCCCGAGTATGGACCCTTCGACCACGTACAGGGCGCCGGCGAGAGACCCAGTGCTGGCGATGGAGAATTGCGGCGGCTGGCTCATGCCGGTTTGCAGGGACCGAACGCCAAGTGACGCCAGATCCCGGGCGAACATCGGCGCGCGCGGAACATACTCGAACGGTTCCGGCAGGGCCGGCAACAAGGGCATTGCGTCCTCGATCGGCTGGTCGATCGCCGCGTAGAAATCATGGAAGACCTGCAACACGCGAAGGTAATCATCAATATCGAGTTCGGCGCGCTCGAAAGCGGCCAGAAGCGGCGTCCGGTGCAGTTGATCGTGAACCGCGCGCGTGGCCTGCTTCAACCGCGCGGATACCGGAATGTCATCTGCCAGTGTCTCCACCGCCGCAATCACCATGAGCTATCCCTGACTTGCCCCTGCCCGACACTAGGTCGAAGCACCATGGCTGTCGATAGCTGTGGAACGGATCACGAGCTGTGTGGTTTCGTCGAGCGCCTCAGCAGTTGCTCGGCAGTCTCGACTGCGTCGGCCCCGTCTGCAGCCACACCATCGGCGCCGATTTCGGCAGAAAGTTCCGGGTGCTCGACAAAGCCGCTGCCGCCGACGATGACGGCAATGGAGTCATTCCTTGATGCCTGGCGAAGACTGTCTATGGAGGCTTTCAGCTGCCGTGCGGCGTCTTCCGAACTGGCCGACAAGCCCACCACGCCGAACCACTCGCGGTGAACCAGTTTGTCGAGCGGTTCGCCGGTATGCAGATGTACGCCACCCTCCACATCCCAGCCGCGTAATTCAAACAGTTCAGACATGATCAACATGCCGAGGGAATGCTGTTCGTCAGGCTGGCTGGCGAGGACGATGCGGTGGGCGTCATCCATGGGGTGCGGTTTTGTCTCGTTCGCACCGAGTGTATGAACCAGGGTCTGGATCTGGCCAACAGCCTTGGTGACTTCCATGAAGCTGAGGCTGTCCTCGGTCCAGCGCTGACCAAGATGCTCGGCGACTGGCTGGAAAAGCCCAAGATAGATGTCAGTCAGCGAAACGCCGCGGGCGCGCAGGGCATTCACAAATGAAAAGCAATCGAAGGTGTCGCGATAAAGGACCAGAACCTCGAACTGCTCACGCTCTGCTGCGCTTGGGCGCAGTCCGCGGTCTTTATCGGCTTCCCCAGCCTCAGCACGGGAGCCGGTCTGGTTGCCAAATGCCTGAAAAGCGGATTTCTCGGCAACGATCAGCTGGGGAACGATCTCCGTCTGGACCACCTCGCTCAGGATCGAGCGCAATAGACCTGCCTCCGGCGGCGCTGGCGGGCGCAACAGAAAATCGACGAGATCGGTTTCCGTCGAGCCCTCGGCCAAGCCACCGCCAGCCGCCTTGCTGCGGATGCTGCGGTCGTCCCTCTCCATTTCGCTTTCCGATCTGAAGCCGGTTTGCGTCCTGATTAATCATGACGGAACTGCAACGGGCCAAACATGTCGGAAAAACACTTATTGCAAGCGGCGCAGCAGTGCCTCCCCGCAGGTTCCAACATGGCGGCCGGGAAGCCCGCGTAACGCTGTCGCGCCTTTCAATGCTTTGAATTCCGATTTCCACATGCATATGGTTCAGGCAGTGAGGTGCAATACAACAGGACACGACCGCAGATGGCAGGGCCAGTACTGGAGCAGGATCCACACCGGGTTCGCGACGAACGGGAAAACATACTTGAGGTTGCCATCGGCCGTGAGGTCCGGACCTACAGGACGCTTGCCGGAATGACAGTCGCGGAACTTTCCAGGCGCACCGGGCTCTCGATCGGCATGCTGTCGAAGATCGAGAACGGCAACACCTCGCCTTCCCTCACCACGCTGCAAAGCCTGTCGCATGCGCTCAACGTGCCGGTAACGGCATTCTTCCGGCGGTTCGAGGACGTGCACAACGCCGTACACACCAAGGCAGGCGAAGGAGTCGAAACGGAACGGCGCGGCACCCGGGCCGGTCACCAGTACAATCTGCTGGGCCACCTCGGGCAGAACGCCAGCGGCGTCGTCGTCGAACCCTACCTGATCACGCTGACGTCGGACTCGGACGTGTTCCCGACGTTTCAGCACGAGGGCATCGAGACGATCTACATGCTCGAGGGCGAGGTCGACTACCGGCATGGCAAGCAGATCTACCGGCTGGAACCGGGCGACACGTTGTTTTTCGACGCCGATGCGCCGCATGGGCCGGAGAACCTGCGCAAGCTGCCGGCTCGCTACCTCTCCATCATCGCCTACAAGAACGCCAAGTAAGCAGACGCTTGATGCAGCACGCGCAGCACTGCGCGCATGCCCATAACTACTCTTGTGAAAAACATATTCTTCACAGTTGAATTTCCCCGCATGCTGATCTAGCTTGAGCTATCGACATCAGGGAGAACGAACTGCATGTGCGGGATTGTCGGTTTATTCCTCAAGGACAAGTCGCTGGAGCCGAAGCTGGGTCAGATGCTGACCGACATGCTTATCACCATGACGGACCGGGGTCCGGACAGCGCGGGCATCGCCATTTACGGCAATGATGCTGACGACAAGTGGAAGCTGACGGTGCAGTCGGCCAATCCGGAAGGCGACTTTGCGGGGCTTGACGCGGAGCTTGGCAAGGCGGTCGGCGCATCCGTGAAGATGCTTCGCAAGGACACCCACGCGGTGCTGGAGATGCCGGCGGACAAGATCGAGGATGCGCGCGCGGCGCTGAAGACGCTTCGGCCTGAAGTGCGGGTGATGAGCGCTGGCGACACCATCGAGATCTACAAGGAGGTGGGGCTGCCGAAGGACGTGGCGGCGCGCTTCGAGCTTGCGAAGATGGGCGGCACGCACGGCATCGGGCATACCCGGATGGCAACCGAGTCCGCCGTCACCACGATGGGCGCGCACCCGTTCTCGACGGGAGCAGACCAGTGTCTCGTGCACAACGGTTCGCTGTCGAACCACAACAGCCTGCGACGCCAGCTGGCGCACGAGGGCATCTTCACCGAGACGCAGAACGACACCGAGGTGGGCGCGGCCTACCTGACGTGGAAGATGCGCGAAGGCGCCACACTGGGAGAGGCGCTGCAGTCGAGCCTGTCGGACCTGGACGGCTTTTTCACCTTTGTCGTGGGCACCAAGGACGGCTTCGGCGTGGTGCGCGATCCGATTGCGTGCAAGCCGGCGGTAATGGCCGAGACCGACCAGTACGTGGCGTTCGGCTCGGAGTACCGTGCGCTGGTAAATCTGCCAGGCATCGAGGATGCCCGGGTGTGGGAACCCGAACCTGCCACCGTTTACTTCTGGAACCATTGACGATGCAGACTTTTGACCTTGAGGCCCGCGGCCTGCGCGAGCTGAACTCCACCCTCCATGCGCTCAAGGGCCAGACCAACATGAGCGCCTGGGAGGTGATCAACCCGAAGGGCGCGCACGCTATCGCCGCCGGCCTCGATGCACCGGTCGAAGTGACCGTGAAAGGCTCAACCGGCTATTACTGCGCCGGCATGAACAAGCAGGCGACCGTGCACATCAAGGGCTCCGCCGGTCCGGGCGTTGCCGAGAACATGATGTCTGGCACGGTCATCGTGGAGGGCGACGCCAGCCAGTATGCCGGCGCCACGGGCCGCGGCGGGCTGCTGGTCATCAAGGGCAATGCCAGTTCGCGCTGCGGCATCTCGATGAAGGGCATCAACATCGTGGTGCACGGCAACATCGGCCACATGTCCGCCTTCATGGCGCAGTCGGGCAATCTTGTGGTGCTGGGCGATGCAGGCGAGGCGCTGGGCGACAGCCTTTACGAGGCGCGCCTGTTCGTGCGCGGCAAGGTGAAGAGTCTCGGCGCAGACTGCATCAAGAAGGAGATGCGGCCCGAGCACCTGGAGCTGCTGGCGGACCTGCTGAAACAGGCGGGAGCTGACGGCAAGGCCAAGCCGGAAGAGTTCACCCGCTACGGCTCGGCCCGCAAGCTCTACAACTTCAACATCGACAACGCGGACGCGTACTGAGGCTTTTTGATGAGCGATTTTCCCCATACTCCGCCCAGACAGTCTTGGACGTTCTCCAACGACACCAACGCCGAGATCCGGCGCGCGGCCGCTTCCGGCATTTATGACATCCGCGGGGGCGGCTCCAAGCGGCGCCTGCCCCACTTCGACGACCTGCTGTTCCTCGGCGCCTCGATCTCGCGCTACCCGCTGGAAGGTTATCGCGAGCGGTGCGCCACCGATGTCTGGCTCGGCACCCGCCATGCCAAGAAGCCGATCCACCTCGACATCCCGATCACCATTGCCGGCATGAGCTTCGGCGCCTTGTCGGGCCCGGCCAAGGAAGCGCTGGGCCGCGGGGCAACGGCGGCAGG
>CAZYKZ010000047.1:0-14598 GCA_964648175.1 uncultured Anderseniella sp. | reverse complement strand
CCGCGATGATCTGGCTGATGCGGTTGGCCGGCACCTCGATCTGCCGCGCCAGTTCCGTTGGCGACACGCCGAGTTCGTCCAGTTCGTCCTTCAGGATGAGGCCGGGGTGTACGGCGCGCTTGAACATGACAATCTCCAATCCTTCAGTGGTAGTCCACAATCTCGACGTTTGATGGCCCCGCCTGCCCGTCCGGCCACTCGAAGCAGATGCGCCATTGCTGGTTGATGCGAATGGAATACTGCCCTGCCCTGTTGCCACGCAGCGCTTCCAGCCGGTTGCTCGGCAAGGCGCGCAACGTGTCCAGCGATGGCGCGGCGTTCAGAGTGGCCAGCCGCCGTACGGCTTGCGCTTCAAAGCCGGAGAACGCCTTGACGAACTCGCCCCGGGCAAAGCTTTGCGTTCTCTTGTCACCAAACCCGAGGATCATCAGCAGTGCAAGATAGGGGTAAATACGCGATACGTCAAGCGTACATTGCCAATTCCCCTTGACTCCCTTCCCATTCTAGATTATATTCCTACTCACTCTCTCCCCTGGAGCAGAGCATGGAGGTGGGCCGGCGCCGGGCCGGTCAGTTCGCTTCCATGTCCTGGGGAGGGGTGGCGGTTCGCGCCGCATGTTGGCTGGCCCCGGCGCTGGCGGGCGTGCACGCGCGGACGGTTTGGCGACCATTCCCCCTGCCAGCTGCGGTGAAACGTTCTGCTGGTAGCGCATTCGTGCACGTGGCTTTGCCCGCAAGTAGGAGTGGCCGTTGGCGGACTAACGCCTTGTCAGCCCTGATCCGGGCTGCCGGGGCCGATGTGGCGGGCCGGGCATAGCCGGGGCGCCCGTCCGGGCAGAGATGCAAGCCGTCCGGAGGCAGCGCCATCAGGCACTGCCGGAAAATGCCGCCGGTGCGGGGCCAGACGGGCCGTACCTTTTTACCACCATACGCGGTTCGCTTGCGCCCCGCCCAAAGCTCCAGCCATTCGTGGCGTGGTGACGTCGCCGCTTGTCCGGATTCCTGTGCCCCGGATTCATTCCGGGGCCCAGACTGGGTCCCGGCACAAGGCCGGGACACGAGGTCAATGAAGGGCCGTCTCTAACCCCTCCCCGCTAATCCATCCCCAGCCAGCCGCGCCAGATGAACATGCCGCCGACGAGGAAGACCACCGCGCCGCCAAACATCAGCCAGTCCCAGCCCTGCACCGCGCCCAGCACGAACAGCCCCGCGCCGGCCACCAGCAACAGGATGGGTCCGATGATCGCCAGCGCCAGGTCGCGCAGGAATGATGTCAGTTCCTTCAGCATGGGCCTTCCGCCGCCTCCATGTCGTTTCGATCAGGTCACAGACATAGTGTGTCAGGCGGATGAAGACACTGCCGCAATGGCAGCTATCGCAGATCAGGGTTAATCCGAAACCGCATATGAGGCGTCCTGTGCCCCGGATTCATTCCGGGGCCCAGACTGGGTCCCGGCACAAGGCCGGGACACATGGCGAGAAACCAATTACCGAGCGAAGCGAGGCAAGCGCGACTGCCCGCCGGCCAGCACCCTCCCTCCGTGGCAGGGCAAGAAACTGAGACTCCGAGCGAAGCGAGGCAAGCGCGACCGCGCGCCGGCCGGCACCCTCCCCCTGCGGCAGCACCAGATTTTGCGTCCAGCAAAATCGCCAGTGCGTGAGCAGACGGCCGCACGGACGTGCGGGCGGAAGCCAATTACTGCGTGGGAACCGTCGGGCCGCTTGGTGCGGACGAAGAGCCGGGCAGCTGCGGCAGGACGGAGCCGCCGCCCGAGCCGCCTTCGCCCTGGCCTTGCGCCGGAGCGGACGGAGCCACCTGGTCGAGCACCGAGCCGCCCGAGCCGCCGCGCGACAGGTAGGCCAGCGTCAGCGAGGTCACGAAGAACGCCACCGCCAGCATGGCCGTGGTCCGCGTCAGCGCGTTGCCGGCGCCGCGCGCGGTGAACAGGCCGCCTGCCCCGCCGCCGCCCCCGCCGCCGATGCCCAGCGCGCCGCCTTCGGAGCGCTGCATCAGCACCACGCCGATGAGGGCGAGGACGATCAGGAGATGGATGACGGTAATGACGGCGATCATGGCTTCACTTGGCGCCCCTGGGGCAAATCGAACGTGGATTGATGGCGCTGACATAAGCCTTCGCGCGGCCAATGTAAACGGTCAGAACGCCGCGATGATCTTCGCGAAGTCGGCCGCCTTCAGGCTCGCGCCGCCCACCAGCGCCCCGTCCACGTCGCCCACGCCCATCAGTTCGGCCGCGTTGTCGGGCTTCACCGAGCCGCCATAGAGGATGCGGATGGCGTGCGCCTGTTCCGGCCCGACCAGTGCGGACAGCGCGCCGCGCAGCGCCTGGTGCACCTCGCCCACCTGTGCGGGCGTCGGCGTCAGCCCGGTGCCGATGGCCCACACCGGTTCGTAGGCGATCACCGTGTTGGCGCCGGTCGCTCCCGTCGGCAGCGAGTGCTGCAGCTGGTCGTGCACCACGGCCAGCGTCTCGCCCGCCTCGCGCTGGGCCAATGTTTCGCCGAGGCAGATGATGGCCATGAGGCCCGCCGCGTGGGCGGCTTCCGCCTTGGCGCGCACCTGTTCGTTGGTTTCGCCGTGGTCGGCGCGGCGTTCCGAGTGGCCGACTATGACGGCAGTGGCGCCGGCGTCCGCCAGCATCTGCGCCGAGACGTCGCCCGTGTGTGCGCCGGACGTCTTTGCGTGGCAATCCTGACCGCCCACCTGGATCGGGCTTCCGGCGGCGGCTTCGGCGCATGCCATGACCAGCGTGGCCGGCGGGCAGATCATCACGTCGCAGTTGGCGGGCTCTGCTTTCAGGTGCTGTTTCAGCGCCTCGATTTCGCTCAGCGATGCGGTGACGCCGTTCATCTTCCAGTTGCCTGCTGCCAGTTGCCTCATCGCTCCGCGTCCTTTCTTCTGCCGTTCACCCGGTCATAACAAACCGGTAAGGTGTGTCCATACTGCTTGCGGCTCATGGTACACATTTTTATATAGGGGCCACGTCAGTCAACAGCGGACCCCATCATGCTCACCACCTTACGCAGCAAGTCCGGCGGGATTATCGCCAAGATTTTCATCGGTCTCCTTGCGGCCAGCTTCGCCGTGTGGGGCATCGAGGACATGCTGCGCGGGCGCGTGCCGGACAAGCTGGCGACGGTGGGCGAGCGCGAGATCGGGATTTCCGAGTTTCGCGACACCTTCAACCGCGAGCTGCGCACCTACTCCCAGCGCCTCAATGAAACCATCACGCCGGACCGGGCGCGCGAGCTGGGTTTGGACCGGCAGATTTTGGGTGACCTGATGCGCGACGCCGCGCTGGACAGCCAGGCAGAGGCGCTCGGCATCCGCATGCCGGCACGCGCGGTGGCGCAGTCGGTTGCCGACACCAAGCAGTTCCAGACCGCCGACGGCGCGTTCAACGCCGACCGGTTCCGTCAGATCCTGCGCTCCAACGGCATCAGCGAAGAACAGTTTTTCGCCATCGAGACCCGCAACATGACCCGCCAGGTCATCTCGCGCCCAATCATCGCCGAGCCCGTGGTTCCCGATACCCTGGTCGAGCTGATCTGGCGCCACCGCAATGAGCAGCGCGACGCCAGCTGGTTCGAGATTTCGGTGCCTTCACTCGACAAGCAGCCATCCGATGCGGACCTCAAGGCGTTGTACGACGAGAACCCGGCCGCCTTCACGATTCCTGAGCGGCGCACTTTTGCGGTGGTGGCGCTCACGCCCGAGGCGATTGCCTCGTCCATCGAAGTGAGCGAAGACGAGCTCAAGCAGCAGTACGAGGCAACCAAGCAAAACTACTCGACGCCGGAAACGCGCACAGTCTTGCAGATCCCGTTCCCCTCGGAAGCGGAGGCGCAGGCAGCCGCGGAAAAGATCAAGGCGGGCACGAGCTTCGAGGACGTTGCGAAGGAGCGCGGCCTGTCGGAGCAGGACATGACTCTGGGCACCGTCAAGAAGACCGACATTCCCGACCCGGCCATTGCCGATGCAGCCTTCGCATTGGCCGATGGCGCAGTGTCTGACGTGATCAAGGGCCGTCTGTCGACCGTATTGCTCAAGGCCAATGTCGTGCAGCAAGGCTCGACGAAAACCCTTGAAGAGGTGCGCGACCAGGTTGCCGCAGACGTTCGCACCCGCAAGGCTCGCGACCTGTTGCTCGACCTGCACGACAAGTTCGAGGATGCCCGCGCTGGTGGCGCCACCATGGACGAGGCAGCAAAGGAAATCAGCGTACCCGTCACTGTCATCGGCCCGGTCTCGCGCGACGGCAATGACACCAACGGCCAGACCGTCACCGTTCCCGGCCACCCTTCAGTCCTGCAGACCGCTTTCGAGACCGAGATCGGCCTGGAAATCTCACCGCTCACCGATGGCGACAATGGCTTCACCTGGGTCGAGACCCGCGACATTGTCCCCTCCTCCGTGCCCGCCTTCAACGACGTGAAGGACAAGGTGGCTGAGGCCTGGAAGGCCCGCGAAGCCGCCAAGGCAACCCGCGCCAAGGCAGAGGAACTGGTGACAAAGCTCAAGGGCGGCACCCCGATCGCAGACCTCGCAGCTGCAGAAAATGCCGAGGTCAAGACGAGGAACGGCGTCTCACGCACGGCCGCCTCGGCCGAATTCACGCCGTCCGATGTGGCCGCGCTGTTCTCGGTGCCGGCTGACGGTTTCACCTTCGCGATGTCAGCGGACGGCAAGTCGGCCCGGATCATTGCGTCGAGCCCGGTTCTTGGACAGGCATATGACCCGGCCTCGACCGAGGCTGACGCCATTCGCGAAGTGCTCAGGACGAACCTGGCCAACGACCTCTATGCCGAGTACGTGGCGGCGTTGCAGGAAGACATTGGCGTGACGATTGACGATGCCGCATGGAGCAGGCTGCGTGGTGGCCAGTAGGCCGGCACGCAGCGCCCCGATGTTCGCTCCAACAACGCATCGACAAGGTTCAAGCCGCCATGCTGATTTCACCCGACAATGCCCAATTCGCCAGCCTGTATGAGGCTGGCAAGCCACAGGTGGTCTACACCCGCCTCGTGTCCGACCTGGAGACCCCCGTCTCCGCCTTCATGAAGATCACCCGCCATGCGCCCTACCGGTTCCTGCTGGAGTCGGTGGAAGGCGGCGCCGTGCGCGGCCGCTACTCGATGATCGGCATGAAGCCGGACCTGATCTGGCGCGTAAACGGCGACAAGGCCGAAATCAACACCCGCGCCAGCATCGACCCGGACGGTCCGTTCAATGAGCTGGACGAGCCGCCGCTCCAGTCGCTGCGTACGCTGCTGGCCGCCAACCACATCGAGGTGCCGGAAGACCTGCCGCCGATGGCTGCCGGGCTGTTCGGCTACATGGGCTACGACATGGTGCGCCAGATGGAGCGCCTGGGCGAACCCAACGAGGACGTGCTTAAGGTGCCGGATGCGATCATGATCCGCCCGACGATCATGGCGATCTTTGATGCGGTGAAGGACGAGGTGACGGTGGTCACGCCGGTGTTTCCGGAAGACGACGTTTCGGCCAAGGCTGCCTATGCCCGGGCGTGCGACCGGCTCGAAGCCGTAGTCGACGCGTTCGACCGGCCGCTGGAGCTGCAGGCCTTCGAAGCCGCCGATGCAGACCCGATCGAGGCGCCGCGCTCCAATATCGAGCCTGGCGACTACATGGACATGGTGCGCAAGGCGAAGGAGTACATCTCCGCTGGCGACATCTTCCAGGTGGTGCTGTCGCAGCGCTTCGAGACCGACTTCGCCATGCAGCCATTCTCGTTGTACCGGGCGCTGAGGCGGGTGAACCCCTCTCCGTTCCTCTACCACCTGGAGTTCGACCGCTTCGCGGTGACCGGATCGAGCCCGGAAATCCTGGTTCGCGTACGTGACGGCAAGGTGACTATCCGCCCGATTGCCGGAACCCGGCGTCGCGGCGCAACCACGGCGGAAGACCGGGCGCTGGCGGAGGAACTGCTGGCCGACCCGAAGGAACGCGCCGAACACCTGATGCTGCTCGACCTGGGCCGCAATGACGTTGGCCGGGTCGCGAAGATCGGTTCGATCAACGTCACCGACCAGTTCATCCTCGAATACTACAGCCAGGTGATGCACATCGTGTCCAACGTGGAGGGCGAACTTCGAGACGGGCTGGACGCCATCGATGCGCTGTCTGCCGGGTTCCCGGCCGGCACCGTGTCGGGTGCGCCGAAGGTTCGTGCCATGGAAATCATCGACGAACTGGAAAGCACCAAGCGCGGGCCCTATGGCGGCTGCGTGGGGTACTTCTCGGCCACCGGTGAAATGGACACCTGCATCGTGTTGCGCACGGCTATCGTCAAGGACGGCAAGATGTACGTGCAGGCCGGTGCCGGCGTTGTGGCCGACAGCGTGCCGCAATCCGAGCAGGATGAATGCGTGAACAAGGCCAAGGCGCTGTTCCGCGCTGCTGAAGAGGCAGTCCGGTTCGCCGGGCGCGCCGGAAAGGGACAGTGATGACCGACATGTCCGGCAAGATCCTGCTGATCGACAACTACGACAGCTTCACCTGGAACCTGTATCACTTCCTTGGCGACCTTGGCGCCGAGACGGAAGTGGTGCGCAACGACGCCATCACGGCGGACGAAGCCATCGCCATGAACCCGGCGGCCATCGTGCTGTCGCCCGGCCCCTGCACGCCCAACGAGGCGGGCATCTGCCTCGAAGTGATCGAGAAGGCTTCCGGCAAGATTCCGCTGATGGGAGTTTGCCTGGGCCATCAGGCCATCGGACAGGCGTTTGGCGGCAAGGTCATCCGCGCGCAGGAACTGATGCATGGCAAGCTTTCCGAAGTTGAAAGCACCGGCAAGGGACTGTTCGAGGGGCTGCCCGAGCATTTCAATGCCACGCGCTACCACTCGCTGATTGTCGAGAGGTCTTCGCTGCCCGATTGCCTCGAGGTGACCGCCAGCGTCGGCGACATGATCATGGGACTTCAGCACAAGAGCCTGAACGTCCATGGCCTGCAGTTCCACCCCGAAAGCATTGCATCGGAACACGGCCATGCGCTACTGCGTAACTTCCTGAAATTGGCAGGCGTTTACGACAGCAGCAAGGACGGCACTAAGCATGGCTGAACTCAAACCACTCATTGCCAAGATCGCCGATGGCAAGCCGCTAAGCGTCGAGGAAGCCCGGACGGCGTTCGACATCATCATGTCGGGCAATGCCACGCCCTCACAGATCGGCGCGGTGCTGATGGGCTTGCGGGTGCGCGGCGAGACAGTGGACGAGATCACCGGCGCGGTGATGACCATGCGCGAGAAGATGACCCGCGTCTCCGCCCCCGCGGACGCCATCGACATCGTCGGCACCGGCGGCGACGCCTCGGGCTCGTACAACGTCTCGACCTGTGCAGCCCTGGTGGCGGCAGGCGCCGGCTTGCACATCGCCAAGCATGGCAACCGGGCGCTGTCGTCCAAGTCCGGCGCGGCGGACACGCTGGCCGCGCTCGGCGTCAATATCGAGGCCTCGCCCGATACGATCTCGCGCTGCATCAATGATGCCGGCGTCGGCTTCATGTTCGCGCCCGCCCACCATGCCGCCATGCGTCACGTGGGCCCGTCGCGGGTGGAGCTTGCCACCCGCACCATCTTCAACCTGCTCGGTCCCCTGTCGAACCCGGCGGGCGTCAAGCGCCAGATCGTCGGCGTGTTCGCTAAGCAGTGGGTCGAACCGCTGGCTCACGTGCTGAACAAGCTGGGCTCCGAGGCCGTGTGGGTAACCCATGGCGAAGGCGGTCTGGACGAGATCACGCCGACCGGCACCACCTGGGTTGCCGAACTGAAGGACGGGAAGGTCACCACCTTCGAGATCCAGCCCGAGGATGCCGGTGTGCAGCGCCGCAAGCTGGAGGAACTGAAAGGCGGCGACGCGGAGTTCAATGCCAAGGCGCTTCGCGCGGTCCTTTCCGGTGAGAAGAACGCCTTCCGCGATGCTGCCGTGATGACCGCAGGGGCGGCCCTGTTGGTGGCCGGCAAGGCGAAGGACCTCAAGCAAGGCACCCGGATGGCGGAAGAGGCAATCGACTCAGGTGCGGCTGAAAAGGTGCTGGCGAAGCTGGTGGAGGTATCCAACGCATGAGCGGAACCATCCTGGACAAGATCGCCGCCTACAAGCGCAAGGAAGTGGCCGCCGCGAAGGGCCGCATCAGCGAGGCTGAACTGGCCGCACAAGCAAAGGCGGCAAGCCCGGTGCGCGGCTTTCACAAGGCACTCGAGAGCAAGATTGCGGCAGGCGAGTGGGCGCTGATCGCCGAGGTGAAGAAGGCAAGCCCGTCCAAGGGCCTCATCCGCGCCGACTTCGACCCGCCGTCGCTGGCAAAAGCCTATGAAGCCGGCGGTGCTGCGTGCCTGTCGGTGCTGACCGATACGCCGTCATTTCAGGGTGCCCCGGATTTCCTCACCTCCGCGCGCGAAGCAACGTCGCTCCCTGCCCTGCGGAAGGACTTCATGCTCGATACGTACCAGGTGCTGGAAGCCCGCGCCTGGGGGGCGGACTGCATCCTGCTGATCCTCGCCATGATCGACGATGCCCTGTGTGCCGAGCTAGAGGCTGCTGCCTTTGAAATGGGCATGGACGTGCTGGCCGAGGTGCACGATGAGGATGAGCTCGAGCGGGCGCTGAAGTTGAAGACGCCCATGATCGGCATCAACAACCGCAATCTGAAGACGTTCGAAACGACGCTGGAAACCACCGAGCGTCTGGCGCCTATGATCCCGCAAGGCCGGATGATCGTCGGCGAGAGCGGACTGTTCACGCCGTCCGACCTTGCCCGGTTGGAGCGCGTGGGCGTCGAGACCTTCCTGATCGGAGAAAGCCTGATGCGGCAGGACGACGTGACCGCAGCCACCCGCGCCATCCTCACCAAGCCTGAAGCCGTCAGGGCGAGCGCATGAGCAAGCTTACCCACCTCGACGCCGCCGGCAACGCCCACATGGTGGACGTGTCGGAAAAGGACGTGACTTCGCGGCTTGCCGTTGCCACGGGCCGGGTGGCGATGCTGCCCGATACGCTGAAGCTCATCCGGGAGGGCATGGCGAAGAAGGGCGACGTGATCGCGACCGCCCGCATTGCCGGCATCATGGCGGCCAAACGCACCCACGAGCTCATTCCGCTGTGCCACCCGCTGATGATCTCGAAGATCACGGTGGACTTCGAGGTGGATGAGGCCGCTTCGGCCATCGACGTGACCGCGACCGTCAAGGTCGAGGGCAAGACCGGCGTCGAGATGGAGGCGCTAACCGCCGTATCCGTGGCCTGCCTCACCATCTATGACATGGTCAAGGCAGTCGACCGGGGCATCACCATTTCCGGCATCAGGCTGGTCGAAAAGGCCGGCGGCAAGTCCGGCCACTTCAAGGCGGATTGAGACGGTCATGGCCCTCGTTCCCGTAGCTGACGCGCTGGCGCAAGTGCTGAAAGGCGCAAAGCCGCTTGCCGGCGAGGACGTGCCGCTGACCAATGCGCATGGCCGCATACTTGCCGAACCGCTGAAGGCACAGCGCGCCCAACCGCCGTTCCCGGCTTCCGCCATGGACGGCTATGCGGTGCGCGCGGCTGACGTGAAGAAGGTGCCGGTCACGCTCAACGTGGTGGGCGAGGCGCCGGCCGGTCACGGCTATGGCGGCCGGGTACAGAAGGGCCAGGCGGTGCGCATCTTCACCGGCGCGCCGGTGCCCAAGGGCGCAGACACCATCGTCATCCAGGAAAACACCGAACCCGCCCCCGAGAAGGGTTTCGTGACCGTGCTGGAAGGTGCCGCTGAAGGCAGCTTCGTGCGCCCCGCCGGGCTGGATTTCAAGAAGGGCGAGGCGCTGCTGCCGCGCTTCACAAAGCTCGGCGCCCGCGAGATCGGACTTGCAGCCGCCATGAACCACGACCGCGTTCAGGTGGTGAAGAAGCCGTCCGTCGCCATCCTCGCCACTGGCGATGAACTGGTCGAGCCCGGCGGCAATCCGCGCGACGACCAGATCATCTCGTCAAACTCGCTGGCGCTGGCGGCGATGATCGCCACGTTCGGCGGCGAACCGGTGGACCTGGGGCTTGTTCCGGACAGGATGTCGAAGATCGAGGACGCCATCGCCCGCGCCGCCGGGGCCGACATTCTGATCACCATCGGCGGGGCATCGGTGGGTGACCACGACCTGGTGCAGGACGCCATGCTGGCGCAAGGGGTGAAGCTGGGCTTCTGGAAGATCGCCATGCGGCCGGGCAAGCCTCTGATGTTCGGCCGCCGCAGCCACCAGCGCGTCATCGGGCTACCCGGAAACCCTGTCTCGTCAATGGTTTGCACGCGTCTGTTCATCAAGCCGCTGATTGCGGCATTGACCGGTGACAACCAGCCGGACGAGCCGGTGAAGGCCATTCTGGGCGCCGCCATGAAGACCAACGACCAGCGCCAGGACTATGTCCGCGCCACCCTTGCCCGCAACGGCAAGGGCCAGCTTGTCGCAACCGCCTTCCCGAAGCAGGACAGCTCCATGCAGCGGGTGTTCCGCGAGGCGGACTGTCTGATCATCCGCCCGCCCCACGCGCCCGCTGCCAAGGCCGGAGAACTGGCCGATGTGTTGCTGCTCGACTTCTGAGGCGCAACCCGGATTGCGTCACCCCGCAGATTCACCTTGCGGAACATAGATGGAACATGCCATAAAGGTTTCGCATTTGTTCCGATTCCGGCGCGCGTTTCCGCCAGCGCCGGAGCAGCGGGAAAGGATTTCGACTTATGCTCACGCGCAAGCAACACGAACTGCTGATGCTGATCCACGACCGGTTGAAGGAAACTGGCGTGCCGCCGTCGTTCGAGGAGATGAAGGAAGCGCTGGACCTGCGCTCGAAGTCGGGCATCCACCGGCTGATCACGGCGCTGGAAGAGCGCGGCTTCATCCGCCGCCTGCCTCACCGCGCCCGTGCACTTGAAGTGCTCAAGCTGCCGGAAGCCGCCGCCGGACCGGGTGCGCCGGTGCCTGCCCGTTCCAAGGGGTTCAAGCCGTCGGTGATCGAAGGATCGCGCGGCATGGCGGAAGACCCCGCCCCTGCCCCGGTTTCTCCGGCGAGCGCCTCCATCGAAGTACCGATGATGGGCCGCATCGCCGCCGGCGTGCCGATTGCCGCCATTCAGGATCATTCGGCCAACGTGCCGGTGCCGCCGGACATGCTGCGCTCGGGAGAGCACTTCGCGCTTGAGGTGCAGGGCGACTCGATGATCGAGGCTGGCATTCTCGATGGCGATACGGTGATCATCCGCAAGGCCGACACGGCCCGTAATGGTGAGATCGTGGTGGCGCTGGTGGAAGACGAGGAGGCAACTCTGAAGCGGTTGTGGCGCAAGGGCGACTCGATTGCCCTTGAAGCGGCCAACCCCGCCTACAAGACCCGCATCTTCGGTCCCGACCAGGTACGCGTTCAGGGAACGCTGGCCGGTCTCATCCGCCGCTACTGAGCGCCCGCGCCTTCAACGGTTTCGGCTTCGTCCGCGGCAGAAGCTTCTGCCGGATCTGGTTCAGCAGCCGTACCGGGTGGTGTCAGTACCTGCCTGCGGGCAATGGGCGAATGGGTCCATGGCCTGTCACCCTGCTGCGACTGGGCCGTGACGGCACGGATCGTGCCATCGCGGTTAACGAAGACAGCATGCGCGCCATGCCGCCATACGTCGAAACGGTCGATCAACACCCTGCCCTTGTCCGATCTGCCGCAAGCCCGGCGCAAGGGCTCGGCGCTGATCACGATATCGGCGGACCGGCAGTCGCGCGGGGGAACAGCCTCGCGTTCCAGCCACACGACAGACTTGCCCCGTAGGGTGGCGCGACACACCTTTCCGTCGCATGCCCAGCCCGGACGCTTTGCCGCCTCGGACAGCGAGGCTCCGTCACCATCAGCCAGAAGCCAACGCTCTACGGCATATCGCCCCCGGCGGGGATGCACGGGCACCAGATACCCGTCCGAAAGCCGCGCCGCCACCGTTCGCGCCGTGCGCTCCACCAGAAGATCGGGCCGGTCCCCTGCTGCTGCCCCGGTCCATGCGGCGACGGCTGCAACTGCCAGGCCTGCCCAGCACAGGCTGCCGCGCCAAAGGGCGAGCCACAAAAGCCCGGCACCGCTCGCCACGGCAGCAACCGGTGAAACGGCTGGCACCACCCCTGCTGCGCCCGGCCAGCTGGCCACCGTTTCGGCCGACCAGATCACCGCATCAAGACCAAGCCGCATCACTTCGAGCGGCAGCCACTCAAGCCCGAACGGCATGGCCAGTACGCCCGCCACCGCTCCCGGCATGACCAGCAGCGTGACAGCCGGCATGGCCAGCAGATTGGCCGGCAGGGACCAGACGGCGAACCGGTTGAAGTGCCAGGCGCCCGGAAGCGCGGTGAAGGCGCTGGCAATCAAGGTGGTGGCAGACAGGGCGATGAACCCTACCAGCAAGCGGAAGCCCAGGCTGCGCACCCACCCGCCGCCAGATGCCAGCTTCTCGTGCAGCCGCGCCTGCCAGCCCGAGACGGATTCGTATCCCGCGATCAGCCCGGTCACGGCAAGGAAAGACATCTGGAAACTGGGCGTGAGAACGGCCTGCGGAGACAGCAGCAAAACGATGAACGCGGCAACGGCAAGGTTTCTCATGGATAGCGCCGAGCGGCCCAGCAGGACGGCGACGAACATCACCGCCAGCATGATGAAGGCGCGCTGTGTGGCAATCGCCTGCCCCGAGATCAGCAGGTAGAAGGCTGCCGCCGCAAGCCCGGCCAGTGCGGCCAGCTTGCGGATGGGGAAATTCAGCGCCAGTGCGGGCCACAGGGCCATCAGCGCGCGCACCAGCCAGAACACCCCACCCGCCACGAGGCTCATGTGCAGGCCGGAAATGGCGAGGATGTGGGCGAGGCCGGTGACCTGCAGCGCCTCGCGGGTTTCCCGGTCAAGCCCCGCCCGTTCTCCGGTGATCAGCGCGATGGCGAAGCCGGCTTCGCGTTCCGGAAGGCTGGCGCGAATGCGGCGTGCAATCGACGTCCGCAAGCCATCGACCCATCCCCACCACCCGGCAGGCCGGCTGAGCGCCTCATCGAACACGACCGGGCCAGCAATGCGCCCACTGCCGCCGATGCCTTCGAACCAGGTTACCCTTGCATGATCCCAGCCGCCCGGTTGCACCGGCGTTAGCGGCGGGTACAGCCAGGCCTCGAAGCGGACATACTGTCCTCGCACGAGCGGCGGCAGCTCCCGGGAAAGCGCCGTCAGCTGGATAAGCCTCGGCATGTGCTCGGGCCGCAATGCGGCAATCCTGTCAACCTCGAGGATGACGCGAGACCTCGCCGCAGACGTCTCGCCGGCCTTGTGCACCCAGCCGGAAACCTCGACCTTGCCGGTAGATGCAGGCAATACAGTTACCGGATTGAGCGCCACGTAAAGCTGGCCCCAGGCAAGCCCGGCCAGCGCAAACGCCAACAGGCGGCTGAGCGCATGCGCCCTTCCCTTGCGCGCCAGCCACCCGATGAAGCACACCGCAACTGCGGCAAGCAAGGCCGTTGCCAGCGGCGGTTCCACGGGCAGCGCAAAATAGCCCAGAAGGCCGAAGATGAACGCAACCGCGGCCCACGCCAATCCGCGCGGCTCCTGCGCGGCGGCCTGGACCCGCCACCAACCCGGAGCATCCAGATCAGACATGGCAGGCGGCGGCGCCAAAGACGCACGCCCGCCTGCAGCGGTCTTCGTGGCGCTTTGCCCTGCGGCATACCAGTCCATTGCCAAGCGCCCCCGCTGCAGCGAAACCCTTACAAACGCTTCCGCAACTATGCTAAACGGACGCACGCTTTCAGATAAACATCAATCTTACGCATAGTCATTTTATCGGAGAACGGCAGACAATGTCCTCGCCCGTGGTCACCAGATTCGCTCCATCGCCAACCGGCTACCTTCACATCGGCGGCGCCCGTACGGCCCTGTTCAACTGGCTCTATTCGCGCCACACGGGCGGCAAGATGCTGCTGCGCATCGAGGACACTGACCGGGAGCGCTCAACCGAACCGGCCATCGAGGCGATCAAGAACGGGCTGAAGTGGCTGGGGCTGGACTGGCATGGCGAGGCGGTGTCGCAGTATTCGCGCGCAGATCGCCACCGGGAGGTGGTCGGTGAACTGCTCAAGGCCGGCAAGGCCTATCATTGCTATTGCACACCGGAAGAGCTGACCGAGATGCGCGAGAAGGCGATGGCCGAAGGCAAGCCGCCGCGGTACGACGGGCGCTGGCGCGACCGGCCAGCCTCGGAGGCGCCGGAAGGCGTCGCCCCGGTGGTGCGCTTCAAGGCGCCGCAGGACGGCGAGACCGTCATCGAAGACCAGGTGCAAGGCACGGTGACCATTCCAAACAAGGATCTGGACGACCTGATCATCCTGCGCTCCGACGGCAATCCGACCTACAACCTGTCAGTGGTGGTGGACGACCACGACATGGGCGTGACCCACATCATCCGCGGCGTCGATCACCTGACCAATGCCGCCCGTCAGGCGCAGATCTACATCGCCATGGGTTGGGACGTGCCGGTGATGGCGCACATTCCGCTGATCCACGGGCCGGACGGCGCAA
>CAZYKZ010000046.1:0-14841 GCA_964648175.1 uncultured Anderseniella sp. | reverse complement strand
ATTGCGCCGTGCAGCCGCATCGGCTAGAACGCGGCTCGACAATTCACCTCATCCAGGAAACGAGAGGCGCGCGCCCACATGGCACGGCAATTCATCTATCACATGCACGGGCTGTCGAAGTCCTATTCCGGCGGCAAGAAGGTGCTCGACAACGTTCACCTCAGCTTCTACCCGGACGCCAAGATCGGCGTGCTCGGCCCCAACGGCGCGGGCAAGTCGACGCTGCTGCGGATCATGGCCGGCATCGACAAGGAGTTTAATGGCGAAGCCTGGCTCGCCGAGGGCGCGACCTCCGGTTACCTGCCGCAGGAGCCGAAGCTCGACGAGAGCAAGGACGTGATGGGCAACGTCATGGAGGGCGTGGCCGAGAAGCAGGCCATTCTCGACCGCTACAACGAACTCGCCATGAACTATTCCGACGAGACCGCGGACGAGATGACCCGGTTGCAGGACATCATTGACGCGCAGAACCTGTGGGACCTGGAAAGCCAGGTGGAGCAGGCGATGGACGCGTTGCGCTGCCCGCCCGGCGATGCCGACGTGTCGAAGCTGTCGGGCGGCGAGCGCCGCCGCGTGGCGCTGACCCAGCTGCTGCTGAAGAAGCCGGACCTGCTGCTGCTCGACGAACCGACCAACCACCTCGATGCCGAGAGCGTCAACTGGCTGGAGCATCACCTGCGCGAGTATCCGGGCGCGATCCTGATCATCACCCACGACCGCTACTTCCTCGACAACGTGACGGGCTGGATTCTCGAGCTCGACCGGGGGCGGGGCATTCCATATGAGGGCAACTACTCGGCCTATCTCGAGCAGAAGGCCAAGCGCTTTGCCCAGGAGCAGCGCGAGGATGCCGCACGCCAGAAGGCGCTGGATGCCGAGCGCGAATGGATTGCCGCCAGCCCCAAGGCGCGGCAGGCCAAGTCGAAGGCGCGCATCAAGGCCTATGACGAACTGGTCAAGGCCAACGAGAACCGGCTCAAGTCCACCAACGCGCAGATCGTCATTCCGCCGGGCGAGCGGCTTGGCGATGTGGTCATCGAGGTGGAGAACCTGCGCAAGGGCTATGGCAACCGGCTGCTGATCGACGACCTGTCGTTCAAGCTGCCGCCGGGCGGCATCGTCGGCATCATCGGTCCCAACGGCGCGGGCAAGACCACGCTGTTCCGCATGATCACGGGCCAGGAGCAGCCGGACTCGGGCTCGATCCGCATCGGCGAAACCGTTGAGCTGGGCTACGTGGACCAGAGCCGCGATGCGCTCGACCCGAACAAGACCGTGTGGGAGGAAATCTCTGGCGGCAACGACATCATCTATCTCGGCAAGCGCGAGCAGAACTCGCGCGCCTACTGTTCGGCGTTCAACTTCAAGGGCGGCGACCAGCAGCAGAAAGTGGGCTCGTTGTCCGGCGGCCAGCGCAACCGCGTGCACCTGGCCAAGATGCTGAAGCAGGGCTCCAACGTGCTGCTGCTCGACGAACCGACCAACGACCTCGACACCGAAACGCTGGCGGCACTCGAAGAGGCGCTGGAGAACTATGCCGGCTGTGCCGTGGTCATATCGCACGATCGCATGTTCCTTGACCGTCTGGCCACACACATCCTGGCGTTCGAAGGCGACAGCCACGTCGAGTGGTTCGAAGGCAACTTCCAGGACTACGAGGAAGACAAGAAGCGGCGGCTTGGCGAGGACTCGGTGATGCCCAAGCGCATCAAGTACAAGCAGTTCGCGCGGTGAACGAAGAGCGTGGCGCCGACGTCATCATCGTCGGCGCCGGGCTGGCCGGGTTGACGGCTGCGAGCCTGCTGGTGCGGGCGGACAGGCGGGTCATCGTGCTGGAGGCGTCGGCCAGGCCCGGCGGGCGCATCCAGTCATTGATCGAGCCCACTACGGGCCGGGTGCTTGGCGATCTCGGACCCAGCTGGGTGTGGCCGCCCTTTCAGCCCATCGTCGCAGAATGGCTGAAGGACCTCGGCGCCGGGACGTTCGACCAATACAATACCGGTAATGCGGTTCTGGATTACGGGCCGGGCCAGCCGGTTCAGCATCAGCCGTTGCCGGGTCAGCATGGCATGATGCGCATTGATGGCGGTCCGCAGGCGCTGGTCGACGGGTTGCTGGCGAAGTTGCCCGCGGGGGTGTTGCGCACCGGCCAATCTGTGACTTCGATATCGCAAGACGCCTCGGGTGTGCAGGTTGAGACTCCGGCAGAGCTGTTCTCGGCAAGTCATGTGATCGTTGCCGCGCCGCTCAGGGTTGCGCGCAATTCGATCCGGTTTTCGCCCGCCTTGCCGGATGAGCTGGTGCGGGAGATCGAGGCCACGCCGACCTGGATGGCGGTGCACGCCAAGGCGCTTGCTGTGTACGAGAAGCCGTTCTGGCGCGAGGCAGGGCTATCCGGGCGCATCGCCAGCCGGGCGGGGCCGCTTGTGGAAGCGCACGACCTGTGTGGCGCACACGGTACGCCTGCCGCCTTGTTCGGCTTCGTGGGCTGGCCCCACGAGGTGCGCGAGCAGCACCGGCCTCACCTGAAGGATGCCATCATCGCCCAACTCGTCCGCTGTTTTGGCGGCAGGGCGGCAAACCCGGTGCATCTTCACGTGGAGGACTGGGCGATGAACCCGCACATCTGCTCGCCGCTGGACAGGGCAGGGGCGATGCCGCATCCCGACGTTGGTTCACCCCTGTTGCGACGGGCGTACGGACGGACGCAATTCGCCGTGTCTGAAACATCGGATATTAGCCCGGGCCTGATCGAAGGCGCTTTTGCTTCCGGGATGCGGGCTGCTAGTCTCCTGATCAACTGAACGGCCGGGAGGGCTTCATGGCATTTGCTGTCAACGATGGCGTCCGCATCTTCTACGAAGACTCAGGCGGGGACGGGCCGGTCATTCTGTTCCTGCACGAGTATGCCGGCGATCACCGGTCCTGGGGCGCGCAGGTGGCAGCGTTGAAAGGCCGCTATCGCTGTCTTGCCGTATCGGGCCGCGGCTATCCGCCCTCCGATAGTCCTGATGATCCGGCGGCCTATTCGCAACAACTGATGAACGCCGATGCGCTGGCCGTGCTGGATGCTGCCGGCGTGAACAAGGCGCATGTGGTTGGCCTGTCGATGGGGGCGTTCACGGCGTTGCAGCTGGCGCAGTTTCATTCAGGCAGGGTACTGTCGGCGACATCAGCGGCAGGTGGGTCCGGGTCGGCTGAAGACCCTGCGGCGCGCGAGGGCTTTGTGACCGAGGCGTTGGGGCTGGCTGCCATGATGGAAAAGCAGGGCGCCATTCCGGCAGAGGCCATGTGCAAGGGGCCCACGCGCATCCAGCTCAGGGCCAAGGACGAGGCCGCGTGGCGCATGAGCGTGGAGCACCTCGCGGAGCATCCGGCACAAGCGGCGGCGAACATGCTGCGCGGGGTGCAGGTGGGCCGGCCGTCGCTGCGCGATCAGGCGGACACCCTGGCGGCGGTGAAACTGCCGGTGCTGTTGATGGTGGGCGATGAAGACACGTCCTGCCTGCACGTGAACGTGTGGCTGAAGGGCATCATGCCGGCGGCGCGGCTGATGGTGTTTCCGGCCTCGGGTCATGCGCTCAACCTCGAGGAGCCGGACCTGTTCAACGCGGCGCTGGCACGCTTTCTCGCGCTGGTGGAGAGCGGCGGGTGGCGTCCGCGCGACCCTTCGACCATGCCGAAGGCCGGTGTGCACACTGCACTGGGGCTTGGGCAGGATGAGGGCTGAGGCGCTTCACTCAGGCGGCGCCGAAGCCGTCAACCGACAGGTGCGCCAGATGCTCGAGCAGCGGGTCCCACGCGCCCGGCGTCAGCAACAGGGTGTTTATGACGCGGGTAATGTCATCCGGCAGCGAGGCCGGGGTCACGCTGAGACCGACGACGTGTACACCCTCATTGCTGGCGCGTGACAGGCAATCGCTCCTGTCTGCAGAATTGCCACCGAAATTGTCCAGGTCTGCTATCAGCAGGCGGTGCTGATGTTCTTCCAGAAGCCTGGCGGCATCCTGATAGCTGTCGCAGCGCAGGACTGCATAGCCGCGCAGGGACAGGCGGCTGCGCATCTGGGAGGCAAAGTCGTTGTCGGCGGTGACCAGCACGACCGGTTCGCCATCGCAGGCGCACTGCATGGTGTCAGCGGTGGCAGCCTCTTCCGGGGAGAACGTACCCTTGCCTTCGAGGACCAGGGTCAGGGTGAATCGGCTTCCTTCGCCGGCATTGCTTTCGGCCACCAGGTCGCCGCCCATCAGGCGGGCAAGCTCGCGGCTGATCGAGAGGCCAAGACCGCTGCCTTCGCGCTGGCGCTGGGCCGGGCCGGACTGGCCGTAGCGTTCAAAGATGGCTTCAAGGTCTGCCTTTGCGATGCCGGTGCCGGTGTCGCTGACCTCCACGGAGATCTCGTGCATGCCCGGTTCGCTGCGCGACGGGACGGCATAGGCGCGAACCGCGACGCAGCCGGCATCGGTGAATTTCACCGCGTTGGAGATGACGTTGGTCAGCGCCTGGCGGACGCGCACCGGGTCTGCCGTGACGCTGGCGGGCAGGCTTTCGTCAAGCTCCAGCAGGAGCTGGATGCCCTTTTCAGCGGCGCGTCCCTGATAAAGGCTGGTTGCTTCGCGCAACAGGCAAGCCAGGCTGAAGTCCTCCGGCTGCAGGGTGAAACGGCCCGCTTCGATCTTCGACAGGTCGAGCGTGTCGTTCAGCAGCCCGAGCAGCGCCTTGCCCGAGCTTGCGATCATCTGGGCGTAGTTGCGGCGGGTTTCGTCCTCGAGGCTGTGGGCCAGCATCCCGGACATGCCGATGATGCCGTTGAGGGGCGTGCGGATTTCGTGGCTCATGGTGGCCAGGAAGGCGCCCTTGGCATCGTTAGCTGCCTCGGCCTTCAGGGCGGAGCGCTCGGCGGCCCGGCGCGCCTTGATGGCTGCAGCCTCGGCCTTGCGGCGCATGTCGATCTCGTGGCGGATGAACAGGTTGTGCGACAGCCCGTTGAACAGGATGGCGAGCGACAGGCCGCACAGCATTGCGACCAGCGAGATCCTGAGGAAGATGTTGTAAGTCTGGTCGATGTCGCTGGTGGCGTAGAACAGCGTCAGGCTGCTGCCATGTTCGGCGACACGCGCCGACTGGGCATTGGCGGCGGCAAGTCCGGTGCATGCGGTCCGGTCGCCGGAGATCATGTCTTCACCGGTCGAACCATGGTAGACAGCACAGGTGACGTCCGGGCGCATCACGATGCTTTCAAGAAGATGCATCCGGGTTTGCTCGGCGCCCGCGGTACCTGCCGGAATGGCGGCAACCGCAAGCAGCACATGCTGGGATACGGCGCGAAGTTCTTCCTGGCGGTCCTTGCGCACATTTTCCAGGTGCTGCAGCGCAATCCAGTTCAGCATGGCGGCAACAATCACCACGCAAACGGGTACGAGCAGGTACAGGTAGCGGTAGAAGCCGGCGTTCTCGCGTTCCGGCGCGATGCATTCCTGTTCAACGGTTTTCGAGCGCATTCCCCAAGGTCCATTTCTTGTCTGCAACAAGTGGACATTAGAACGGCATCCGTTTGCTTGGGCTTAGGATGGCGACAGCAATTAGTTAATGGCGGTTAGGAGACCGTTTACCACTCAGCCGAACTCGGCCAGCAGTGCAATGCCGACGACCATCAGCATGGCCAGCGCCATGAGCATGTTGATGGCGCGCTGGGTGCGGGCCGGCAGGTCCATCTGCTTTATCTTCACGCCTGCGCCCAGCCACAGGAAGTGGATCGGGATCCAGAAGGCATTCAGGATGATGACCTTGGCGAGCACTTCGCCCGGGTAGGTTTCCGGCAGGAAGGCGAAACCGGTGAACAGGGTGGTGTTGACCGCATAGGCCTTCGGATTGATTGCCTGGAGCGCGATCCCGTCCCTGAAACCCGGCGCGTGAGATGGCGCTGCAAATGCAACGCGGCTGCCCGACAGTGCAATTTTGGCCGCAAGCCATGTCAGGTAGGCAACCGAGGCGACCAGCAGTGTCACCCGCACGTAGGGGATTGAAAATATGATGGCGGCAAGACCGGTTGCCACGGCCATGCCGACGAGAAAATTGCCGGCGCACAGGCCCCAGAGATAGTTGAAGCCGGCCCGGTAGCCGAAGCCGGACCCCACGCCGGCGACGCTGAGGACGCCGGGGCCGGGGGTGATCAGCAGGAACAGGCATGCAAGCGCGAATTCAAGCATTCGCACCGTTCACTGTTTCGGCGCAAACTGCCTGCCACGACCGGCGCTGCGAATGCTTGGCGAACCACAGGCCAATGGCCGGGAACTGGCGCAGCAACTGGTCGTGACCCAAGTGTCTGCTCAGGTTGTTGATCGCGGGCATGAGAGTCATGTCGGCAAGGGTGAAGCCGCGTCCCACGAGCCAGACCTTGTTGCCTATGCACTCGTTGATGGTGCCGAGGCATTTCGCGATCTGGGTATCGGCAGCCACGTGGTTGCAGGTGGCGTGATCCATCAGCCCGTCGAACCGGTGCAGGATCGCGGCGGTCCATTGCTCCACCTCGGCGGCGCGGATCGGATCGGCCGGCAGCAGGTTGCGGCCCTTGAAGCGGCTGTCCACGTAACTGGTGATGCCGCGCACGCCAAACAGGCGCACCTTGCCATGACGCAGCGAAGGTATGGCACCCAGCGGGTTTTCCCTTGCAAGCTTGCGGGAACTTGCAGAGACCTGCCTGTGCTGGTGCGGAATGCCCTTCTCGATGCAGGCCATGCGGCAAATCATGACCCCTGCATCATCTGCAGGTCCTATGATCTCTAGCTGCGCCATTCGTGCCCCTTACCGCCTGCGTAAGGTTTGGGGTATGTCACACCCACAGGAGGCGTTCAAGCCGCTTGCCGGATGATGGCGTCAGGCTGGCGGCAGGTCGATTGTGGGAAGATGCGGCTTGATGTCGACCAGAGGCGTGCCGTCAAGGGCGTCGGTTGCATCGATTCCGACGATGCCTGCGTCAATGTCGATTGAGGTTATCTGCACCAAGGCCAGCGCAACCGGGTTGGGCCGCACTGGCGAGCGCAGCGAAAACACGCCGGTTGGCGCATCGCGATGGCGTGGGTGCTGGACGAGGATGTCCCGGCGGGCCTCGTGCATCCAGTACAACATGTTGATCCATTGGCCTGCTTCGAGGCCGGCGAGCCCTGGCCTCCAAGCTTCGCCAATTTCGAGCTGGCAGCCTTGCGGCGCCCGCTCGCGGGCCTGGCGGAGGTTCTTGGGGCAATCGCCGCGCTCGCGCCAGGGGGAGCGGATACGCCCGATGAAAACCACATGGGCATCGCCCGGCATCTGGGCCGGATCGATTGCGGCCAGCACTTCACCCTCCCGCTTGCCGTAACTCACAGCGCCGCTCCCCGCTTGAGATAGTCGAAGATGGCGGCGATGTCGCCGTTGCCATTGTCGATGATGCGGTTGAACTCCTGGCGCAGGATGAAGGCGAGCCAGATGCCCTCGACCCGGATGTCGGCAATGCGGCCCCCGGCGAGGCGCATGTCCACGTCGGTGCGGCGGTCGCCGTCATGCTGGATGTAGCCCGAGACCGTGCTGCCGCGCGATCCCGTCACCACGAAGGCGCGCCCGCGGACCTGCTTGCCGTGCTTCGTCACCGTGTTCAGAAGCATGGTCCGGACCAGTTCCACGTAGTCGCCGCGTTGATCGGGAGGCAGCCGGCGGCGGTGCTTGCCGAGGGCGAACATGGCAATGGCTTCCATCGACACGTAGCGGTCGAACACCCGGGCGAAGTCCTCGCGATGACTGCCGTTGCGAACGGCATCCAGAAACGCGTTGGCTGCCTTGTCCACCAGCTCCTCGGCAGGCTTGACCGTTGCCGAGGCCGCAAGTGCCGGGGTGACGGCGCTTGCCAGAAGCGTCATGCTTGCCATGATCAGCAGTGTCCGGCGGCTTGACATGGACGGCAGACAGTCCTTCGCTGGGTGCGTTTTACAAATGTTTCGGGCGGTTGCGGCTACTATGGGCAATCGGTCCGTTTCAGACAAGGCGGGAGGCAGCATGGCCGGCAAGGCGGTAAGCATCGAGCGGTCAGACAATATTGCCATTGTGCGGCTTGATCGCGGCGGCAAGGCCAACGCAATGTCGTTTGCCATCATGGACGAACTGGCCGATGCGGCACTTTCATTCGTCGACGACACGCCGCTGCGGGCAATCGTGCTGACCGGAACGGACCGGATATTCTCAGCCGGTATGGACTTGACCGATCCCTTCTTCGACCGGTTGCCCGACGTGCCGCTCGAAGAGGTGCGTTACTACAGCGAGAGGGGACCACGGCTGGCCCGTGCCTGGACGCAGATCGAGGTGCCCGTAATCTGCGCGGTCGAAGGTGCCTGCATGGGGGGCGGCCTGGCGCTGGCTGCAACGGCAGACTTTCGCGTTGCCTCGCGAGAGGCGAGGTTCGCCGCTCCCGAGGTGCAGGTGGCGCACAACATGGGCTGGCATTCGGTGCCGCGGCTGGTGGCGCTGGTTGGCGTACAGGCAACGCGGCGGATCTTGCTGACGGGCGAAGAGTGGGCGGGCGAGGAAGCGCTGCGGCTGGGCTTTGCAGACAGGGTCTGCGAGCCGGGCAGGGCGCTTGAAGAGGCAATGGCGCTTGCCCGGCAGATTGCCTCGTTTCCAGGCCTTGCCGTGCGGATGATCAAGCGGCAGGTGGATGCCGCCGCGCACGGGCAGGACGTGGCGCTGAGCGCCTATGACAAGGATCAGCAGATGGTGGTGTGGCTGTCGGATGATTTCCGTGCTGCGCGCCGGAAATTCGTGCGCTGAAGCCGGTTAGCGGTTCAGCGCCGCGATCAGGGCGTTGACGTCGCCGCCCTTCTTGGCGAGGAAGCGCTGCACGTCGCCGCGCATGCCGTAGGTCAGCGAGACGAAGCCAAGCACCGGCACGCCAACCTTAACGTCCACGACCTTCCAGGTGCCGCTTGCGGGGCGCAGATTGAACTGGACACGGTACTTGTTGCCATCTTCCAGCGTGGCGAGCGCGTTGACAACTACGACATCGCCTTCGCCCTTGGCGGCATCGGTCACGTCAGCCTGCAGCACACGGTACTTGCGGGTCTGGTTGGCGAAGTAGTGGGCAATATACGCGGTAATGCCCTTGTAGTACTGGTCGGTCTTGCCCTTCGGCAGCTTCGAGCTGTAGTTGCCGAGCGTGTACATGGAGATGCCGGGAATGTCGGCATGGCGGCGGATTACCGTGGTGAAGCGCGGCACTGTGCCCACCATTTGCGCGCGGATGAGTTCATCGGCAAGCTGGCGTGTAAACTGCACCGCGGGGTGGTCGGATGCAGCGGCTGCAGGTGCAATGCCGGCAGGCAGCAGCAGGGCCGCAAGGGTTGCAGACAGGGCGAACGAACGGCGATTCATGTGCAACGCACCTTTTGAAAAGGAGATATCTGCCGGCAGCACCGGCCTGGGCCCGGACTCTTAAGGCCAAATCACTTGGCCACAAGCTAAGGACGTTTTGCCATCGGCGTCAAGAATGACGGAGATGACGGCATTTGTATGGAGGCGTGCGCCCTTGCCGCGGCAGGGCGGGCGGGATAAGCGTTGTGACAATGGCCGCTGCCGGATGTGGCGGGGCACATGGCGGAAAAGTTTGATGGCATTGTTGCTGGACGAACTATTGGCGGGACTTCGCGCGGCGGGAGAGGAAACCCGGCTGCGGCTGCTGTTCATCCTGTCGTGCGGCGAATTCAACGTGTCCGAGCTCACCACCATCCTGGGCCAGAGTCAGCCAAGGGTCAGCCGCCACCTCAAGCTGATGGTCGAGGCTGGCCTGGTGCAAAGGTACCGGGAAGGGGCGTGGATGCTGTTCCGGCTGCAGACCGGCAGCGGCAATGCCGAACTGGCCAACCTGCTGACAGGTTTTCTCGACGCAGGCGACCCTCGGCTGGTCCGCGACCTTGAACGCATTGCCCAGGTGAAGGCCCAACGCCAGGCTGATGCCCAGGCCTATTTTGCCGAGAATGCCGAGAACTGGAACGCCATTCGCGCCTATCACGTCGAGGAGGACAAGGCCGAGGCGATGCTGCTGAAGCTGGCTGGCGAGGGCCGGGTGGGCAGATATGTCGACCTGGGCACCGGTACCGGGCGGATGCTCGAACTGTTCGCGCCTCTGGCCGATGAGGCGATCGGCATCGACCTGTCACGCGAGATGCTTAGCTTCGCCCGCGCCTCGCTTGGGCAGGCCAACCTGGACCGGGTGCAGGTGCGGCAGGGCGACATCTGCAACCTGGCGATGGAAGATGCCTCGGCGGACCTCGTCACGCTGCACCAGGTGTTGCACTTTCTCGATGATCCGGCCCGCGCAGTTGCCGAGGCGTTGCGCATCCTGAAGCCCGGCGGCCGCCTGATCGTGGCTGACTTCGGGCCCCACGACCTCGAGTTCCTGCGCGAGCAGTTCCACCACCGGCGGCTTGGCATCGCCCACTACGACATGCAGGCGTGGTCAGAAGCAGGTGGCGGCAAGGTCGTCCGCCATGAGCAGTTGAGCCCGCCATCGCACCTCGTGCGTGAAGGGCTGTCGGTGGCGTTCTGGGTGGTGCAGAAGCAGTAGCGTTGCACCTACCACAGCTTGTGGAAATCGTTTGCGCGTTTGACGTACTCGTCCTGCTTCACCCGATTGCACAGGGCGTGCACGTTGTGGCAGTGGCTGGCGATATGGCCTTCCTCCGGGTGCCAGCAGGCCATCATGAGCAGATAGATGTCAGCTGCCGTCATGGTCTCGCCGGCGAGCCAGCGCCGGCCTGACAGTGCCTTGTCGATCAGGGCGAAGCTTGCATTCATCTCTTCCAGCGCGCGGGCCTTGACCGCATCTACCCCGGCCGGATCGGCGGTGTAGCGATCGGCATAGTAGATACGCAGGTCCGCAGGATAGACGGTGCTGGACATGTACAGCAGCCAGCGCAGGAAGGGGGCGCGTGCCGGGCTTGCCGTTGATGGCGCAAGGCCCGTCTCCGGGTGCGCATCGCCCAGGTAGATGCAGATCGCCGCGGACTCGGTCATCACCTCGCCGCCGGGAAGCTGGAGTGCCGGAACCTGTCCGGCGGGGTTCACCTGCAGGTACTCGGCGGTACGGTGCTGCTGGTTGGCGGTCGAGATGTTCTGGCGACGCCAGGGTGAGGTGCCTGCCTCAAGCATGGCCTCGGCGGCAAACCCGCCGGATCCGGGGCTGGTGTAGATCGTGTACATGGATGTTGTGTCTTCGTGAGGGTGGTTATCAGCCATTAACCACGCTGGCCTATTTTGGCCATCGTTTCAACGGACACCTCGGGGGATGACCGTGGCCCGCCTCGATGCCAGACACATTGCCGCCGCCATGCTTGCGCTGGGGCTTGCCGCGTGCTCCGGCGGGGGCGACCTCGGCAAGGACTTCGTGTCGGAGGGCGTGCGCACGCCCACCGGCAAGTGCAGTGTCGATCCCCGCTCGGTGGCGGACGCGACGCCGCTTGGCGAGGTGGACGGACCGGGCGCGTGCGGCATTCGCAATGGCTGGCAGGTAACGGCGGTCAACGGCGTCGGTTTCTCGCAACCGGCCAAGCTCGAATGCCAGATGGTGGGCGCTGCGAGCGACTGGATGAACCGGGTCGTACAACCTGCCGCGCAATCGGCGTTCGGCGAGCGGGTGGTGTCGGTGCGGGTGGCGGCGTCCTATGCCTGCCGCGGGCGCAACAACCAGCGCGGCGCCAAGATTTCCGAACACAGCTTCGGCAATGCGCTGGATATTTCGGCCTTCACGCTTGCTTCCGGGCGTACCATCACCGTGGAAGACGGCTGGCGCTCCTGGGGCAAGGAGTCCGGCTTCCTGAAGCAGGTGCATGGCCGGGCTTGCGGAACCTTCACCACGGTGCTCGGCCCGGAAGCGGACCGGCATCACCAGAACCATCTGCACTTCGATCTCGCCCGTCACGGACGCGCCGGTACCGGCACCTACTGCAAGTAGTCATGCATTTCGCGACGGTGCGGCATGTCGCGGACGTGCTAGACGTGCGCGCCGTCCACGCACAGTCTCCGGACATGGCTGAACGGGCACTGCATCGTATTCCGGCAAGACCGGCCGAGACCGGTTACGTTACCGGCGTCATCATGGTGGCGATGGCGGGGGTGTGCTGGTCGCTGATGCCGCTGGGCATCCGGATGATCGAGTCGGGCACCGTGTGGCAGGTGCTGTTCTACCGCTCGCTCGGCATGCTGCCGATGATCTTCGCGCTGATGGCGTGGCGCTCGGGCGGGCGGCCGTTCAAGCTCATCCTCGATGCGGGCGTGCCGGGCGTCATGGGCGGGCTGGCGCTGGTGATGGCCTACGCAGGCGGCATCGGCGCGATCCAGCTGACGTCGGTCGCCAATGCGGCCTTCCTGTTCGCCACCTCGCCGTTCATCGCGGCGCTGCTAAGCTTCCTGCTGCTGGGTGAAAGCGTGCGCAAGGCCACGTGGATTGCCATGCTGATCGGGCTTGCGGCGATCGGTTTCATGGTGGCCGACAGTTTCACCACCGGCAACTGGACGGGCGACGCCATTGCCCTGATGTCGGCATTCGGGTTCGCGCTGTTCACCGTGGCTCTGCGCTGGGGCAAGGCGGGCGACATGCTGCCGGTGATCTTTCTCGGAGGCGTATTCGCGCTGGAGCTCTCCGGCATCGTACTGTGGGGCACGGGCCAGGGGTTTGCCCTGCCTGTGAAGGAGATCGCCATTGCGCTGTTTCTCGGCTTCGTGGCGCTGGGGCTGGGCATGGTGCTCTATACGTTCGGCTCGCGCGTGGTGCCGGGGGCTGAGCTCGCGCTACTGGCCATGACCGAGGTCGTGCTGGGCCCCATCTGGGTGTGGTTGCTGCTCGGCGAGACCGCCAAGACGGCAACGCTGATCGGTGGCACAATCCTGATGGCGGCAATCGCCTTCAACGCGATGTCGGGTCTCAGGCGAAAGCCGCCGCCGCTGACATTCTAGGAGCCGCCTCCATGGCAAGGATGCCAGGAAGCCTTTCGTTGACGCCCGAGCTCGTGGATCTGGTGGAAAGGCTCGAACCCGACCCGGGGCCGGAGCCGGGGACGGAAGAGCATTCCCCGGAAGATTTCGACGAGATGGCCCGGCATCTGCTGGCGCAACACAGGCCAGAGCAGCTGCTGGTATTTGCCTATGGCTCGCTGATCTGGAACCCGGAGTTCGAGGTGCGTTCCCATGCAAGGGCGCGGGTGGACGGGTGGCACAGGTCGTTCTGCATGCGGCTCACCAGGTGGCGCGGCACGCGTGAGCTTCCGGCGCTGATGATGGCGCTCGACCGTGGCGGCTCATGCGCCGGGGTGCTGTACGAACTCGATGCGCCTGACCATCACGCGCAGGTGGTGCGGCTGCTGGAGCGCGAGATCGACGCCAAGCCGCCGACCAACGTGGCGCGGTGGGTGCCGGTCAGGACGAAGCGGGGACCGGCGGTGGCGCTGACTTTCGTGGCGGATACGCGCGGGCCCGCCTATGCCGGCCGGCTGCCGCTGGAGGAAGTGGCATCCATTACAGCCAGGGCGGCAGGGCACTGGGGCTCGTCCGCCGCCTACCTGCAGCGTACCGTCGCCAAGCTGGAAGAGCATGGCATCCGCGACCGCAACCTGTGGCGCCTGCAACGGCTCGTTGCCGAGCATATTGCTGCTGCCCACCCGGAGAAGGCCGCGGCGCGCTAGGCCTTCCCATACCCTCCGCCGGTCGGCGTCTGGATGATGATGGCATCGGCCGCAGGGTCCGTAATTGTCATTGCCGGCGCAGCACCGCGCCCATCCTGTCCGTCAGAAACCCGTCGATGCTCAGTGGTTTCTCGTGAACGTTCTCGCGCCACCAGGATGACCGGGTCGACGAGATGGTGGTAGAGGGAATGGTGTGGGCCAGCACCGGGCCGAGCATGCTGTAGCCGACATTGGTCTGCTGCATGAGTTTCGACCAGCCTGTGTCGCGCCGGTATGCGTAGACGGCAATCTGCGAGGGCCTGATCATGGTCTTGATGAAGACGGCGCGCTCGGGATAGTCGAGTGAGCTGCGGTCCTTGTAAACGATGGCCCGCAGCGGACCGGCGTCGGCCAGATTGATCGGTGTCGAGCGTATGCACATGCCACCTTCAGCCGCGATCTTCAGCGCGTGGGCGACGGTGCCGGGACGGTCTTCGTTGCTGGACCTGTTTTTCGGTATGACCATCTGGTTTTCGCAATCCGATCCCTGCTCAAGCCGGTGCAAGGTCGCCTTTGCGTCACTCTCAGGCTGGCCACTGACGCGCGGCAGGCTGGCGACCACGTAAGCCGCGATCTGCTTGCTCAGCAACAGGTCGATACAGGTGTTGAAGCACTTCTGAGACGATCTGCTGCGCGTGAAAACCACCAGGGTTTCATCCGGTTTCAACGGTTCGAGGGCGGCTGCGAGGTCGTCTGATGCGAGGCTGGCCACGGCACGGCTTACCTGGAAATTGTACACCAGCGGCACCGCCAGCATGATCAGGAAGGCAATCAGGAACGACCGGGCGATGCCGAGGGCCGTCTGATCTGGCCATATCCGGAAGACGACATAAGCCAGCACCACCAGCAGGCAAGCGGTCGGGAAGATGACCGCCAGCAAGGCAAGGGGGATGCCGATGACCGAGATCATCCCGACAACGTAGACAGTCGGCGCCAGAGCCACCGAGATCAGGCCGAGAACCGCGGCGATGATGGCAATGAGGCCGAAACTGTAGCGAAAGCCCATGTTGCTCCCCGCAGCTTCTGGGTTTTCGCGATTGTCAGGCAGACTGGTAAACCTCGCGTGAAGACTGCGGCTGGCGCCTCACGCCTTTCCATACCC
>CAZYKZ010000045.1:0-15071 GCA_964648175.1 uncultured Anderseniella sp. | reverse complement strand
GACGACGTGGTGGCCGAAGCCGAACCGGCGTTGACGCTGAGCCAGTAGGCGGTCATACCGCCCTGATTTTCCTTTCAACTGTCATCACAGGGCTTGTCGCGGTTATCCAGTTCCTGAGTCTGGATTCCATTCAGAAAAATTGATCCCCGGCACAAGGCCGGGGATGACAATCGTGTGGAACTTCGTTGCCGTGTGTCCCGGCCGGAGTGCCGGGACCCAGTCTGGGCCCCGGAACAAGTCCGGGGCACATGTGCAAGCTCAAGCCCTCAGACGCTCGTTGTCCGGGTCCCAGGCAGGCTGCGGGATAATCCGGGCAGGGTGCATCTCGTTGTAGATCATGATCTCGAAGCCGCCATCCATGTTGACCTTCTTCGGGTCCACATAGGCGAAGGTGAGGGACTTCTTCACCGCGTGGCCATAGGCGCCGCCGGTGGTCAGCCCGACGATCTCGCCGTTCTGGTAGATCGGTTCGTTGCCCATGCAGTCTGAATCCGTCGCGTCCATCTCCATGTAGACGAGCTGGATGCGCGGCCCCTGCTGCTTGGAGGCGAGGGTAGCGGCCTTGCCGGTGAACTCCTTGTCGAAGCGGCAGAAGCGCTCCATGTCGGCCTCGATCATGGTGATCTCCTGCGTGAGCTCGGAGCCCCAGCCGCGATAGGCCTTCTCCATGCGAAGCGAGTTCATGGCATAGGTGCCGAACAGCTTCAGCCCCATCGGCTCGCCGGTTGCCATGAGGGCGTCAAAGATGGCCGGCAAGCCCGCCATCGGCGCATGGATTTCCCAGCCGAGCTCGCCAACATAAGACACCCGCAGCAGCCGCACGCCCTCGACGCCGGCGACCGACGTCACTGCGCCGCGCAGCCACCTGAGCCCGTCGTTCGACAGGTCCTGCGGCGTGTGCGGCTGCAGAATGTCGCGCGCCTTCGGGCCAGACAGCACCAGCACGCCATAGTCGTCGGTGATGTCGGTTATGGTGACGTCCTCACCGTCGTTCAGCCGCCAGGTCAGGGCGTCCATGTCATGCAGCTGGGCGGTCGCGGCGGACAGCACGTAGTAGTGATCCTCCGCCAGCCGGGTGATGGTGATCTCGCTCTCGATGCGCCCGTTTTCCTTGATGAGATGGGCCAGCACCACGCCGCCGTCCTTGCCCGGCACCTTGTTGGCCGAGATGCGCTCGAGGAAGGCGAACGCGTCCTTGCCCTTCACGTCGAACTTGGCAAACGTTGACAGGTCCATAAGGCCTGCCGCCTCGCGCACCGCCTTGCATTCCTCAGCCACGGCGTCGAACCAGTTGGAGCGGCGGAACGAGTATTCCTCGCCCTTGCCGGTGGGGTCGAACCAGCGCGCGCGCTCCCAGCCGAACACCGCCTGGAACTGCGCGCCGCGGTCCTTGAGCCGGTCGTACAGCGTCGAGGTGCGCAAGGGGCGCTTGTCCATGTGCTGCTCGCCGGGGCGGTAGCAGTAGTACATGTGCTGGTAGTCGACCACGGAGAGGGTGGACACGTAGTCCTTGTCGGCCCAGTTGCCGAACCGGCGCGGATCGAACTCGGCCATGTTGATGTCGGTGGCGCCGTGCACCATCCACTGCGCCAGGTACTTGCCGGCGCCCGCACCCTGGCAGATGCCGATGGAGGCGCCGTTGCACATCCAGTAGTTCTTCGGGCCCGGTGCCGGGCCGAGCAGGAAGTTGGCGTCCGGCGTGTGGGTGATGGCGCCGGAAATGACCGACTTGATGCCGGCCTTGCCGAACAGCGGCATGCGCTCGGTGGCCTTTTCCAGCCACGGCATGAGGCGGTCAAGCTCGGGCGTGACCAGTTCGTTCTCGAAGTCCCAGGTCGGCGGATTGCCGTCCCAGCACACATGCGCGCCTTCGGTTTCGTAGGGCCCGACCAGCACGCCGTGGGTTTCCTCGCGCAGGTAGGAGTGCGAGTAGGGGTCGCGCACCACCGGAAGCTCTTTCGGCAGGTCGATGAGCTCCTGCAGCGGCTCGGTGATGATGTAGTGGTGCAGCATGTTGCAGATCGGCACGTTGTGACCGGTCCACGCGCCCACCACGTCGGCATAGGAGCCTGCTGCGTTGACCACGTGCTCGCAGGTGATGTTGCCCTTGTCGGTGATCACTTGCCACTCGCCGGAAGGCAGCTGCTTGATGTCGGTCACCAGCGTGCGGCGGTAGATCTGCGCACCGCCCTGGCGTGCGCCGGCGGCCATGGCGTTGGTCACGTCGGCAGGGGCAACGTGGCCGTCCGTCACGGTCATGTAGCCCATCTTCACGCCGAAGGTCTCGAGATAGGGGTGATGCTCCTTGATCTCGTCCGGGCCTAGCAGGTGCGCCTCGTAGCCGATCAGTTTTGACACGCCATAGACGCGCTTGAACCACTCCACCTCTTCGTCGGTGATGGCGAGCCGGATGCCACCGCAGCCGTGCCACGACACTGCTTCTCCGGTGAGCTGTTCCAGCTTCGGGTAGAGCAGGGTGCCCTCATTGTGGATCTTGGCAAGGTTCAGCGAGCCGACGAAGTGCGGGCACTGGCCGGCGGCATGCCACGTTGAGCCGGACGTCAGTTCGCCCTTTTCGACCAGAACCACGTCCGTCCAGCCTTCCTGGACGAGGTGGTACAACAGGCCCACCCCCATGATGCCGCCGCCGACGATGACCACGCGTGCATGTGACTTCATTGCTCGAACCCCTTCAGACCGGTCTTGTGTGTTGAGCTGGATTGAACCTGTCCGGGTTCATCGCCGCAAGGGGGTGGGCGACCCTTGCCGTGCGAAAAACGCCATGTGGACTCATCTTGCCAGCAGGTTGTTGAAAGGTGCTAACCTGATGATGAGGCGGCTCAAACAAGGGAGAAAGATCGCATGAAAAGAGCATGCATGATCGCCATTGCGCTGGCGCTGACGGGCCTCTTCCCGGCAGGCGCGGCCATGGCCACCAGCGGTCCCGGATGCCTCAGGGTGGTGAACGTGGAAAGCTGGGATGCGCTCAACGTGCGCGCCCGCGCGGACTCGTCCTCGCGCGTGGTCGACAGGCTGCGGCCCGGCCGCCACGGCATTATTTCCCTGCGCGGCGAGTGCGTGCCGAAATCGCGCCCGTGGGGCAGCCGCTGGTGCCCGATCACCCACTACGATGGTGACTATACCACCAGGGGCTGGGTGAAGGCTCGCTTCGTCAGGGATTCTGAGTGTCCGTAGGCCGCTGGGCTCACATGAGGTGGGTCAGCAGGTAGAACATCGCCGCCGCGAGCAGCGCCGCAGCCGGCACGGTGATGAGCCAGGCCGCGATGATGGTCATGAAGTGCGACCGGCGCACCAGCTTCCGGTAGACCACGTCGTCCTCGCTGCGTTCGTCCGCCTTGGCTGCGACGAGCCCGCCGGCCTCGGCCTTGCGCGCCATGTATTCCCGCCGGCGGGATGAGTGCGTGGTGTAGTATTCGCGCAGGAAGCCCACGCCGAACACCCCGCCCACGGCAATGTGGGTCGACGACACCGGCAGACCGAGCCACGAGGCGACCAGCACGGTGATCGCCGCCGACAGCGCCACGCAGAACGCACGCATCGGGTTCATCTTGGTGATCTGCTCGCCCACCATGCGGATGAGCTTTGGCCCGTACAGGAACAGCCCGAGGCTGATGCCGAACGCGCCGATCAGCATGACCCAGAGCGGGATGGTGACCTTGGCATCCACCGTGCCCGCCTGGATGGTGTGCAGGATGGCAGCCAGAGGACCAACCGCGTTGGCCACGTCATTGGCCCCGTGTGCGAACGACAACAGCATGGCGGCGAACACCAGTGGCATGTGGAACAGCTTGCGCAGCGACTGGTTGCGGTTCTCCATCTTCGCCGACTGGCGCCGGATCATCGGGTTGATGATGGCCATGGACACAAGGAACATGACACCCGAAAGCAGCGCGATCGACAGCCCGTCCAGCGGCCAGATCTTCTTCAGCCCCTTCATGGCCAGATAGGCCGTGAATGAGGCCGCCATCACGGAGATCAGGGCAGGGACCCAGCGCCGCGCGGCTGCGATCTTGTCTTCCTGGTAGATGATGTTCGACTTGATAAACCACAGGAACAAGGCGGCGATGGCGCCGCCCAGCAGGGGAGAAATCACCCAGCTTGCTGCAATCGCGCCCATCACGTGCCAGTCCACCGCGCCGAAGCCCGCCGCCGCAATGCCTGCACCCATGACGCCGCCCACGACGGCATGGGTGGTCGAAACCGGCGCGCCCAGCCAGGTGGCCAGGTTGACCCAGACCGAACAGGCGATCAGCGCCGCCATCATTGCCCACACGAACGTGGCGGGGTCGGCCACCGCTTCAGGCGCCACAATGCCCTTGGAGATGGTCGACACCACGTCGCCGCCTGCGATGATGGCGCCCGCGCTCTCGAATATGGCCGCAATGACCAGCGCTGCCGTCAGCGTCATGGCCTTGGCGCCCACGGCAGGCCCGACATTGTTCGCAACATCGTTGGCGCCGATGTTGAGCGCCATGTAACCACCCAGAATGGCAGCGGCCACGATCAGTGCGCCGTTGGTGCTTTCACCCGTGTAAGCCGCTGCAAGCAACCCGGCGCAGGCCAGGAAAACCAGCGCGATGCCCGGCGCCATCAATTGCTGCGATACAGCGCGGCTGGCCGACTCGACGCTGGTGATCTTGGACAGGTCCTTGTCCAGCGACGTCTTGCGCAAGCCGGTAGGCTGATCTTTTGCGTGGTCGCTCATGGGCAGGGCTCGTGTGACAGTTTGATGACAGTTTTATGACAGCGTCCTTATCAGTCCGCGCTCTTGCGGACCACCTGCTCAACGGATTTATGCCCGGTAATATTCGGCAGGGTTGGCGTCAGGTCGTCAGTTGCCCGAATGCGCCGGACTTCGTCAGCGAGGCCAGCAGTGTCTTCAGGCCGGGCTCGTCTGCTACCTCGATGGCCTCTTCGACGGGCATCCACCTGACCTTGCGCTCGCCCTTTTCCGGAAACTTCTTCAACTGTTCCGGCTCTGCCATGAGGAACACCTCAAGCCGGACGTTGAGCTGCAGGCCGGGCTCGACGCCCTTGGATGCGGTAAAGCTGCCGCACGGCTCGGGGTCCGCCGTGCCGCGCAGGCCGGCCTCCTCGTACGCCTCGACGGCAGCGGCCTCGGCATGGCTCAGGTGCTTTTCGGGCCAGCCCTTGGGCAGTATCCACCGTCCGGTGCCGCGCGATGTGACCAGGCAAACCTCTATCCGGTCGTTGCGCACGCGCCACGGCAGGGCCGCAACCTGCAGCAGCTGGTTGCGCGCGCTGAACACCTGCATGGCCTTCATCAGCCAGCCTGGCTTGCCGTCATTTGCCATTGGTCTCGCTTTCCGGAACGTACACTCGCAACGCACCAGACGGTAGCGACTGTATACGATTCTCGCGCGAAGATAGCGGTTTCTGACCGCAATTCCCGAGTCTTCATCGCTTGCATGGCGGCAGCATGACGAATTGCCAGATTGTGCCTGCGCAGGCCGGGAAAGCCGTTGGCGGCAGGCACTGACCGCGCTAGAGTCGCGCCCCATGAACTTGCGCCCCAATATCAAGACCGGTTTTTCCGTCTGTCCCCACGATTGCCCGTCGCAATGCGCGCTGGAGGTGGAGGTGCTCGACGCCCACACCATCGGCCGGGTACGGGGAGCAAAGGACAACAGCTACACCGCCGGGGTGATCTGCGAGAAGGTGGGCCGCTATGCCGAGCGCGTCCACCATCCGGACCGCTTGCTCCATCCGCTAAAGCGCAAGGGCGCAAGGGGCGATGGAGAGTGGCAGCGCATTTCCTGGGATGATGCGCTGGATGAGCTGGCCGAAGCCATGCTAAAGGCCGAAGAGCGCTACGGCGCGGAAGCTGTCTGGCCCTACTATTACGCCGGCACCATGGGCCTCGTCATGCGCGACGGCATCAACCGGCTGCGCCACGTGAAGGGCTATTCCGGCATGTACGACACCTTCTGCGTGTCGTTGCCGTGGACCGGTTACCTCGCCGGCACTGGCCGTCTGGGCGGCGTGGACCCGCGCGAGATGCGCAAGTCGGACCTGATCGTGATATGGGGCACCAACCCGGTGAACACGCAGGTCAACGTGATGACCCACGCGACCGCCGCCCGCAAGGAGCGCGGCGCGAAGCTCGTGGTGGTGGACATCTACGAGACCGGCACCATGAAGCAGGCCGATCATGGCTACGTGATCCGCCCCGGCACCGACGGTGCGCTTGCCTGCGCGGTGATGCACGTGGCCTTTCGCGATGGCCATGCAGACCGTGATTACATGGCGAGATACACCGACGATCCGGCAGGCCTTGAAGCGCACCTGAAGGACAAGACGCCGGAATGGGCAAGCGCCATCACCGGTCTGGCCGTCGAGAGCATCGAAGAACTTGCCGGCCTGATCGGCCAGACGAAACGCACCTATTTCCGGCTGGGCTATGGCTTTGCCCGCCAGCGCAATGGCTCAGCCAGCATGCATGCCGTAACATCGATCCCCGCCGTCATGGGCCATTGGCAACACGAAGGCGGCGGCGCCATGCACTCCAATTCCGGCATCTACCGCTGGAACAAGACCATGATCGAAGGCCTCGACGTGTTCGACCCCAAGGTGAGGATGCTCGACCAGTCGCGCATCGGCGCGGTGTTGTGCGGCGACAAGTATGACCTTGGCGACGGTCCACCGGTGACGGTGCTGTTCACCCAGAATACCAATCCGGTCTCCGTGGCGCCGGACCAGACCCGGGTGAAGCAGGGCTTTGCCCGGGACGATCTGTTCATCTGCGTGCACGAGCAGTTCATGACCGAAACGGCGGCGCTGGCCGACATCGTGCTGCCGGCAACGCAATTCCTTGAGCATGACGACCTTTACCAGGGCGGCGGCCACCAGCACATCATGCTTGGCCCGAGGCTGATCGAGGCGCCGGGCGAGTGCCGGTCGAACCATGACGTCATCTGCGATCTGGCGAGCCGCGTCGGGGCCGAGCACGAGGGCTTCAACATGAGCCCGCGCGAGCTGATCGACTGGACGATGCTCAATTCCGGACGGCCCGGCCTCGCCGAGCTTGAGCAGCAGAAGTGGATCGACGTGCAGCCTGACTTCGAGACCTCGCATTTCCTTGGCGGTTTCGGCCACAAGGACGGCAAGTACCGCTTCGCCGCGCGGTGGCACGAGTCCAAGCACAAGCGTCATACCGGAACGATGGGGCCGGTGGATGCGATGCCATCGTTCCCGGACCACTGGCCGGTGATCCAGGAGGCGGATGAGGTACATCCGTTCCGCCTCGCAACCAGCCCGGCGCGCACTTTCCTCAACTCTTCGTTCAACGAGACGCCGTCGTCGATGAAGCGCGAGGGCCGGCCTCAGGCTCAGATGCACCCGGACGACATGGCCGCCAACGGCCTCGTTGAAGGGCAGAAAGTCATCCTCGGCAACGAGCTGGGCCAGGTGCGCCTGCACGTGACCGCCAACGCGACCCTGCAACGCGGCGTCCTGATTTCAGAAGGGATATTCCCCAACCATGCCTTCGAGGACGGTTGTGGCATCAACACGCTTGTCGGCGCCGACCAGCCGGCCCCGGTTGGCGGCGGCTGCTTCCACGACATCCACGTCTGGGTCAAGGCCGCTTGACTCAACCTCTCAGGCCGAGTCCGCAAGCCCTTGAAAAGAATCGTTTCCTGCCGATGAGAATCGCGGCACGCTTCTGCCCATGATATTCGACAGGCAACGCCCTCCGGTGGCTGAATACATCTGCATCGCGGTGCTCATCGCGGTTGCGACCATGGCGCCGCTGGCCGTGCTAGCTGCGTCGATGCCTTGAATTCCGCCCCTGGCGTTACCATCTGATCGATGCGGGAAGGTTCTCCCGCATTTCATGTGAGTTTGCGTTGCCGAGTACGGTTCAATCGCGAAGGACGACCGTCACATGACCCGTTCCCATACAGGCAAGCTGATGCTGATGGCGTTCTGCCTCGCCCTTGCATGCGCGGCAGTGCCGGTCGTGGTGCTGGCAGGCTGAGGTCAGCCGGTTCTGGCCAGTTCTGGATAAAACTCCTCCATCATCCGCTCGTTGTACGCCAGCAGGTTCGCATGCCCTTGCGCGTGGGCGAGCAGCTCGCTGTCGAATACCGGGCATAGCGCCGATGCAGCAAAGGCGAATGCCGTGGCGTCTGCCCCACAGGGCGCGTCACCCATCAGATAACGGTTGTCACCCAGCACATCCGAAAGCGACTGCAGCGCCATTGCGCCCAGCTGGCAGATCTCCGCCCGGCTGTGCCGGCCCATGCCGTGGCCCCACAGGTTACGCTTCACCTGGCGGCGGATCATCGGCACCGCGACCATCCGGATCGGCTGGGGGATGGCATCGAAGAACGAGCGCGGACCGCGGTCGAAGTTCTCGTCCACCATCCAGCGCTCGTACATGATGGCCCAGTAGAGATTGTCCTCCAGCATCTTCTCGACTGCATAAGCGATGCCGCGTTCGCGCGCGCTCAAGCTTTTGTCGAAATCGATGCGGTACTTGTTCTCCAGATGCAGCCGGATGAACGTTGAATCGGGGATGAACTCGCCGCTGTCCACCAGCACCGGAAACTTCTTCTTTGGCGCCTTGGTCACGTCACCCGCGTGGGTGCGGTAATCGAGGCCGGACAATTTCATCAGCATGTCGCCCTTCATGGCAAACGGGCTCGGGTCGGGCAGCCCGAACGCCGGGCCAAAGATGTGAAGGATGAGGGACATGCGAGCTCCCGTTTGTAGCGAACAACGCCGGGGATGGTGAGCGGCAACCGCGCTTGTCTCAAGCCAAAACCTTGTGAAGCCGGCAATTCCACATCTTCCACAATGCGGAATGCTATCTCGTTTTTGGAGAATGCAATGGTAAAAACATTTTACCAATCACAGGAGATCCGCATGACCACGCCGCTGAACATCCTCATCCTTGGCGCTTCCTATGGCTCGCTGCTCGGCACCCGCATGGCCTTTGCCGGTCACAACGTCACGCTGGTCTGCCTGCCGGCGGAGGCCAATGCCATCAATGCCCACGGCTGCAAGGTGCGCATGCCGGTGCGCGGTCGCGAAGGCCTGGTGGAGCTCGACAGCCGTGTGGCGCGTGGCAGGCTGAAGGCTTGCGGCGCAGGCGAAGCGGAACCGGCGAAGTTCGATCTGGTCTGCCTTGCCATGCAGGAGCCCCAGTACCGGGCCGACGGCGTGCGCGAGCTGATGGGCCGGGTGGCTGCATCGCGCAAGCCGGTCATGTCGATCATGAACATGCCGCCGAAGCCGTTCCTGGCCCGGCTGCCGGGTGTCGACACCTCGATCCTTGAGCCGTGCTATTCCAGCAGCATCGTGTGGGATGCGATCGACCCGAAACTGGTGACGCTCGCCAGCCCCGACCCGCAGGCCTTCCGCCCGCCGGACCAGCCGGTCAACGTGCTGCAGGTGTCGCTGCCGACCAACTTCAAGGTGGCCCGCTTCGAGGACGATGCCCACACGCGCCTGCTGGAACGGCTTGAGGCGGACATCGCGGCATCGCGTATCGCGGTGGACGGCGAGATGATCGAACTGCCCGTCAAGCTGAAGCTGCATTCATCGGTCTACGTGCCGCTGGCCAAGTGGGCCATGCTGCTGACCGGCAACTATCGTTGCGTTGGCGCCGACGAGGTCCGACCGATCCGCGATGCGGTGCATGCCGATCTCGAGCTCTCGCGCTCCATCTATGACTGGGTGTGCGAGGTGTGCGTGAAGCTGGGCGCAAGCCCGGACGACATGGTGCCGTTCGAGAAATATGCCAACGCGGCAAGCGGGCTTGCCAAGCCGTCGTCGGCTGCGCGCGCACTGGCGGCGGGCGCTACGGCCATCGAGCGGGTCGACCTTGTGGTACAGTCGCTGGCCGGTGCGATGGGCATGAGCAACCCGCACGTCGATGCGACCGTGGCCAACGTCAATGGCTGGCTGGAGCGCAACCGTCAGGCTGCCGTCAAGGCTGGCTAGCCGTTCTGGAGGATCGACAGTGTCGCGGCCGCGTCGTCTGCAAAGACGGTGCGGCCTTCGCGCATTGAAATACGATCCTGGGCCAGCACGTCCAGCACTGCCGGATAAAGCTTGTGCTCCACGCTCAGCACCCGCGCGGCAAGCCGGTCGGGGTCGTCGCCCGGCAGCACTGGCACCACGCCCTGCGCAATGATCGCGCCGGCATCCAGCTCCTCCGACACGAAATGTACCGAGCACCCATGCACCCGAACGCCAGTCTCAAGCGCGCGTTCGTGGGTGTCGACGCCCTTGAACAACGGCAGCAGGGAAGGGTGGATGTTGATCATCCGGCCCGCCCATTTGCTGATGAAACCGCCTGTCATGATGCGCATGAAACCGGCACACGCCACCAGTTCGCAGCCATTCGCCATCAGCGCCTCGTGCATCGCGGCATCCAGCGCCTCTCGGCTGCCAAGCTGCTTGTGATCGAGTGCCACCGTTGCGATGCCATGCGACGCTGCCGTTTCCAGCCCCTTTGCGTCGGGGCGATTGGAGATGACGCAGGCCACCTCATAGGCGCAGTCTGGCTGCTTCGAGCGGGCAATCAGCGAGGCCATGTTGGAGCCACGCCCCGAGATCAGAATGCCAACCCGCCTTCGCGCCATGTCAGGCACCGGCGGCAAACTTCAGCTTGCCGGCATACTTGACCCGCGCCTGCCGCCCGCTGCGCTCGATGATTTCGCCCAGCCGCACCACCTGCTCGCCGTTGGCGGCCAGCGTCAGCATGGCGTCGTCGGCTTCTGCGGCGTCAACCACCACCACCATGCCGATGCCGCAGTTGAAGGTGCGCAGCATCTCGGAAGGTGCGATGCCGCCTTGCTCCGCCAGCCAGCCGAACACCGCTGGCGCCTCGAACGAGGCAAGGTCGATGAGCGCCGCGCACCCGTCCGGCAGCACGCGGGGGATGTTCTCCGTAAATCCGCCGCCGGTGATATGGGCCAGCGCCTTGACGCCCTTGTGCGCGCGGATGGCAGCCAGAACCGGCCTAACGTAGATGCGGGTCGGCGCGATCAGCGCTTCGCCTAGCGTCTTCGAACCATCGAACGGCGCCTTGGCGCTGTACTTGACGCCCGACACGTCGACAATCTTGCGGATCAGCGAATAGCCGTTTGAGTGCGGGCCGGACGACGCCAGCCCGATGATCACGTCGCCTGCCTTCACCGTCTTCTTCGGCAGGATGGCGCGGCGTTCAACTGCGCCTACGGCAAAGCCCGCAAGGTCATAGTCCGCGCCGTGATACATGCCCGGCATTTCCGCCGTTTCGCCGCCGATCAGCGCGCAGCCCGCCTGGCGGCAGCCCTCGGCGATGCCGGCGATGACGTCGCGGGCCACCTTCACGTCCAGCTTGCCGGTGGCATAGTAGTCGAGGAAGAACAGCGGTTCCGCGCCCTGGACCACCAGGTCGTTGACCGACATGGCTACAAGGTCGATGCCGACGCCGGAGTGGATGCCGGTCTCGATGGCCACGCGCAGCTTGGTGCCGACGCCGTCATTGGCGGCCACCAGCACCGGGTCCTTGAAGCCGCACTTCTTCAGGTCGAACAGTCCGCCGAAGCCGCCCAGCGCCGGGTTTGAGCCCTTGCGCCGGGTGGAAGCCGCCAGCGGCTTGATCGCATCAACGAGCGCGTTGCCCGCATCGATGTCCACGCCTGCCTGCGAGTAAGTCAGTCCATTGCTGCGCTTTGCCATGTTGCTGCCCGGATGCTGGGTTTGTAAGCGGTACCGGCAGCTCTGCCATGCAGGCGCGCTGCGCCGGTTGACAGGTGCCGTAAGCCACCCCTTATTGGTGGATCGGACGGGACATGCGCAAGGAAAATCGCCGGTTGATGCCAAGCTTTGTCCACGATAAGCCAATGCCGGGTGGCGCGAAGGTGCGCCGTGGACGGTCCGGGGGAAACGGTCAGGTGCGGGCAGGAGATTTCATGCTGCGGTGGGCAGTAGGCCAACTCATGCGATTCGCCGTTCTGGCGCTGGCGCTGCATCTGTTGCACGCGCCCGTGGCCATCGCGACGGAGAATCCGTTGTATACCATCCAGGGCGTCGAGGTGGACGTTCAGGCCGACACCGCAGCGCAAGCCAAGAAGCAGGCGATCACCGAGGCGAACGTCAAGGCGTTCACCGCCTTCGCCCAGCGCGTCGGCAGCGACCAGGCCGTATTGGACGAGATCGCCAAGATCCCGCCCAAAGACATCGACGCCATGCTCAACTCGCTGTCCATCGAGGAAGAGCGCACCGGCCCGGGCCGTTATATCGGCAAGCTGACCGTGCGCTTCCTGCCGGACAAGGCGCGCGCCGTGATGAACAGGCTCGGCGTCAGCTATTCGGAAAAAATTGCCGGCCGCACCGTGATAGTTCCGGTCTGGCGCGCAGCTGACGGGTCATGGCAGGTGTGGGAGGACAATCCATGGCGCGAAGCATGGCTGTCCTTGCGCGCCGAGAACGCGCTCGTGCCAATCATCGTGCCGCTGGGCGACCTGACCGACACCAGCACGCTGACGCCGGAACTGGTCACGTCCGGCGATGCCTCGGCCCTTGAGGCGCTGCGGCTGCGATACGATGCAGAGGCTGCGATGGTTGCTTACGCGCAGCCGGTGGGCGAGGATACGGTACAGGCCGTCATGTCAGGCGACAGCCCGGTCGGCAAGCTGGCTTTCGACAAGACCTACGCTGCCGAGAACGGCGGCGGCATTGCCGAAGCGACGCAGCTTGCAGCCCTGCGCTTTCACGAGGTCATGCTGCAGCGCTGGAAAAAGCTGACCGAGGAACGGCCGATCACCAGGGCCCTGCCGATTGCCACGCTTCCGGTGGCGGTATCGTTCTACACCAACGACGAGTGGACCAACCTGCGCTCCCGCATTCTCGCCACGCCCGGCGTATCCAGCGTCGACATATCGACCATCTCGCAAGGCGGCGCTATGGTGCAGCTATCGTATGTGAGCGCTTTCGAGCAGTTGCGGCAGTCGTTGTGGGCCAGCGGGCTGGCCCTGCAGAACGTGGGCGGAACATGGGTCCTGCAAACAAACTGAGGCAGATGTCTGAATGACGTTGCCCAATTTCATCACCATCGCCCGCATCTTTCTGGTGCCCGCGATCGTGTGGCTGCTGTTTGCCCACTCCTATGGCCTGGCCTTCATGCTGTTCCTGATAGCCGGGCTGTCCGACGCGCTGGACGGTTTTCTCGCCAAGCAATTCAACCTGCGGTCGGAGCTGGGCGCCTATCTCGACCCGCTCGCAGACAAGGTCCTGCTGGTTGCCATCTACGTGGTGCTTGGCATTTTCGAACATCTGCCCGCCTGGCTGGTCATCATGGTCGTCAGCCGCGACGTGGCAATCGTCGGCGCCGTCATGCTGTCGTGGCTGCTCGGCAAGCCGGTCGAGATGGACCCGCACATGGTGTCCAAGGCCAACACGGTGATGCAGATACTGCTGGTCGTGCTGGTGCTTGGCGGGCTTGCATTCGCTCGTGTGCCGCAGTCGCTGGTCGATGTGGGCGCTGCCGTCGTGGGCCTGCTCACGCTTGCGTCCCTTGCAGTTTATCTGCGTGACTGGCTACAACACATGGCAGGTCCGGACAGCGATGGCGGGCCGGGTGCACCGCAGGGCTCGCGGTGAGGCACAGGAAAAGGTTGGGCCAGTTACAATGACCATCCAGCGGCAGGTATCCATCTGGCTGATCGTGCTTGGCGCGATCATCGCCTTCATGTGGCTGTTCAAGGACATCCTGCTGCCGTTCCTCGCCGGCATCGTGCTGGCCTACTTCCTAGACCCCGTCGCCGACGCGCTCGAACGCATGAAGCTCCCGCGCCTGGCTGCGACGCTGGTCATCGTGCTGACCAGCGCGTTCGGCCTTGTTCTGGTGCTGCTGCTGGTCGCGCCAATGATCGGCGATCAGATCGGTCGCTTCGCTGCGAGATTGCCCCAGGATGTCACCACGCTCGTGCAGTTGTTCGATGCCCATGCGCCCGAGTGGATCAAGTCTGCCCTGCAGCGGACCGAGACCGCATTGCCCCAGTCGGCTACCGAAATTGCCACCAAGGCCGCAGGCTGGATCGCCCAGCTCGTGCAGTCGATCGTCAGCGGCGCCAACGTGGTGTTCAACATCATCTCGCTGCTGGTGATCACGCCGCTGGTCACCTTCTACATGCTGAACGACTGGGATCGCATGGTCGAGCGGATCGATAGCTGGGTGCCGCGCGACCACGTCGAAACGGTGCGCTCCATAGCACGTGACATCAACACGGCCATGGCCGGATTCATCCGCGGGCAGGGCACGGTCTGCCTGGTGCTTGGCATCATGTATGCTCTCGCGCTGATCCTGGCCGGGCTGAATTTCGGCCTTCTGATCGGGCTCACCGCAGGCCTGTTGTCCTTCATCCCGTACTTTGGCGCGGCCGTTGGCGGCATCCTCGCCATCGCCACCGCGCTGGTGCAGTTCTGGCCCGACTGGGTGCAGGTCCTGATCATCGCCGGGATATTTGCAGCCGGCCAGTTCGTCGAGGGCAACTTTCTGAGCCCCAAGCTGGTCGGGCGTTCAATCGGCGTGCACCCCGTCTGGCTCATGTTTGCGCTGCTGGCTTTCGGCTATCTGTTCGGCTTTGCCGGCGTCCTGCTGGCGGTGCCGCTGGCGGCTGCCATCGGCGTGCTGTCGCGCTTTCTGCTCGACCAGTACCTGTCCTCCAGGCTGTATCTCGGCACGAGCCCGCGCAAATCCAGGCCGCCGACGGACTGAAACATCGTGTTGCCCACCGTGACAAGCCGCAAAGCCAGCCAGCTCGCCTTCGACCTGCCGCACAGGGCCGCGACGGGACGTGACGACTTCCTGGTCTCCGCCGCCAACGAAGCCGCTGTTGCAGCTGTCGACTCATGGCCCGACTGGCCAAATCCGGTGCTTGTGCTGGCCGGTGAACCCGGGTCCGGCAAGAGCCACCTTGCTGACGTCTGGCGTGCCCGGTCCGGCGCGAAGCTTCTGCCGGCCAATGATCTCACCCGAGACGCTGTGCCCGGCCTGATGGAAGCTGGTGCCGTGGTTGTGGAGGATGCGC
>CAZYKZ010000044.1:0-15118 GCA_964648175.1 uncultured Anderseniella sp. | reverse complement strand
CTTCCAGTTCGGTCTGCATGTCGGCCAGCCGGAACTGCAGCGCCTGGAACTCGGCGATCGCCTTGCCGAAGGCCTTGCGGGTCTTCATGTAGTCCATTGCGTGGTCGATGCAGGCCTGCGCGCCGCCGATGGAACAGGCGCCGATATTGAGCCTGCCGCCATCAAGCCCCGACATGGCGATGCGGAAGCCATTGCCCTCACCGCCGATCAGGTTTGCCACCGGTACCCGGCAGTCATCGAAGTTGACCTGCGCGGTGGGTTGCGAATGCCAGCCGAGCTTGCGCTCATTGGCGCCGAAGCTCAGGCCGGGCGTGCCGTTCTCCACCATGATGCACGAGATGCCATTGGGCGTGTCGTCGCCGGTGCGAACCATTGTGAGATAGAGGTCGTTGGCCCCTGCCCCGGAAATGAATGCCTTGGAGCCGTTCAGCACGTAGTGGTCACCGTCGCGCACGGCCTTGGTCCGCAAGGCGGCGGCATCGGACCCGGAACCCGGTTCGGTGAGGCAATAGGACGATATCTTCTTCATCGCCGTCATGTCCGGGAGGAAGCGCTGGCGCTGTTCCTCGCTGCCATAGCGGTCGATCATCCAGGCGGCCATGTTGTGGATGGAGATGAAGGCGGAGGTAGATGGGCAAGCTTTGGCCAGTTCCTCGAAAATGATCGCCGCCTCCAGCCGCGACAGGTTCGACCCGCCCACGTCCTCGCGCACGTAAAGCCCGCCGAAGCCAAGCTCTGCCGTCTTGACGATCACGTCGCGCGGGAAGATGTGCTCGGCATCCCATTTGGCCGCATGTGGCGCCATCTCGCTGGCGGCAAACGAGGCGGCGAGTTCGCGAATGGCGGCCTGTTCTTCAGTGGGTTCGAAGTTCATCCGGGCATTCCTCCGGGCGGTGAGCATTGCATGTGGCCGTGATAGGGCGCATGGCGGCAAATCGTCAACATGGCTGGTGACTGACACGGGAATGTTGCATAGTCCCGTCTGGAAAAAACCAATAACTATCGATCTGGAAACGACTGACCATGACCGGCCCCAAGGCAAAATCCGCCAAGGACAGAACCACTCTCGACAGCGACAACGGCTTTTCCGGAAACGGCTATCCGGCCATGCGCATGCGCCGGACCCGCCAGGCCGACTGGTCGCGCCGGCTGGTGCGGCAAACGCACCTCACGCCTTCAGATCTGATCTGGCCGATCTTCGTGATGCCGGGCAAGGACCAGGCCGAGCCGGTGGCGTCGATGCCGGGCGTCGAGCGGCGCACTGTCGACCGGGCGGTGAAGGCGGCGAAGGAAGCGCACTCTCTCGGCATTCCTCTGATTGCCGTGTTTCCCAATACGCCGCGCGACAAGCGCACGTCCGATGGCCGCGAAGCGCTGAACAAGGACAACCTCGTGTGCACCGCCGTGCGCGCCATCAAGGACGCCGTGCCGGATCTGGGCATCATGACCGACGTGGCGCTCGACCCCTACACCGACCACGGTCATGACGGCCTTCTGGAAGGCGGCCGCATCCTCAACGACGAGACGATCGAGATTCTCGTGGGCCAGTCGCTGGTGCAGGCGGAAGCAGGCTGCGACGTGATCGGCCCGTCGGACATGATGGACGGGCGCGTGGCCGCCATCCGCGCCGCGCTGGAAGGCGCCGGGCTGCAGGATGTTATGATCATGGCCTACACGGCCAAGTATGCCTCTGCGTTCTATGGGCCGTTCCGCGATGCCGTGGGCTCGTCCGGCACGCTCAAGGGCGACAAGAAGACCTACCAGATGGACTTCGCCAACATCGACGAAGCGCTGCGCGAGGCGGAACTCGACATCGCCGAGGGCGCGGACATGATCATGGTCAAGCCGGGCATGCCCTATCTGGATGTGGTGAGCCGGCTGAAGCAGGAATTCGGCGTGCCCACCTTCGCCTACCAGGTGTCGGGCGAGTACGCGATGCTGATGGCGGCCATCGAGCGCGGCTGGCTGGACGGCGAGAAGGTGGCCATCGAGGCGCTGCATGCCTTCAAGCGGGCGGGTGCGGACGGCGTGCTGACCTACTTCGCGGTGGACGTAGCCAAGAAGCTGAACGGGTAAGCAGGCGGCTGCGGGGTTTACGCAAGCGGGCTGAGCCGGTAGGTTCAGGGTTCGCATGAGCACCCGCACCACATGGCGGCCTCGTCAATTCACCCTACATCGGAAAGAATTACCCATGACTCAAGTCAAGGTGGGCGACACCGTGCGCATCCACTACACCGGCACCCTGAATGACGGCAGCACGTTCGACTCATCCGAAGGCCGCGATCCGTTGCAGTTCGAGGTGGGCTCCGGCCAGATCATTCCCGGTCTCGACAAGGAACTGCCCGGCATGGCCGTCGGCGACAAGAAGACCGTGAACATTCCCGCCGCCGAAGCCTATGGCGAGAAGAACCCGCAGATGCAGCAGGCCATTCCGCGCGAGCAGATTCCGGCAAACATTCCGCTGGAACTTGGCATGCGGCTGCAGATGCAGACACCGGAAGGCCAGGTGATCCCGGTGACGGTGGCAGCGGTGGACGAACAGACGGTGACGCTGGACGCCAACCATCCGCTGGCCGGCAAGGACCTGACCTTCGACTTCGAAGTCGTGTCGATCGGCTGACGCCGGACACCAGTGCAGTAAGAAGCCCGGCGCGAACTGCTCGCTGCCGGGCTTTCGTTTTGCGTCCTGGCAAGATGTCAGGCGTTGCGCCGCTTTACCTCTTCCATGAAGCGGTGCTTGATGACAGGCGCGTCCAGCTCGATGACCGGGACGGCCACGTTGCCAGACTGGCACTTGCACACGATGATGGTCATCTGGTCGCTTTTCAGCGCGGCTTCCATCACCTTTGCGGTGTCTTCAGCCTTGCATTCGATGACGTTGTCGCAGCCGCAGGCCTCGGCCACCTTCGCCAGCGACGTCTTGCGTCCGGCATAGGTGGGCTGGTCGCCGGTCGAACCATAGGACCCATTGTCGATGATCAGCAGGATGAAGTTGCTGGCCGGGTTGTTGGCGATGGTCGGCAGCGTGCCGAGGTTGGTCAGCACTGAGCCGTCGCCGTCGATGGCGATGACCTTCTGCTTCTGGGCGAGCGCGAGACCCAGCCCGATGGACGAGGCAAGGCCCATGGTGCCCAGCATGTAGAAGTTGGATGGCTGGTCGTCCATCATGTGCAGTTCCTGGCTCGGCAGGCCGATGTTGCACACCACGAGCTGATCGGAGATGAGCGGGATCAGCGTCTTGAAGACTTCGGAACGGATCATCTCAGTAGCCTCCCCAGAAGTTCGAGTCAGTCAGGATTGCGGTCGGCTTGCGGCTCATGAAGGTGTGCTTGATGATCGCGCCGATCTCCTCGACATCTTCAGGCTTGTGGAAGTGATAGGTCTGGATGTGGAGCTGATCGAGCAGAGCCTTGGTGTGCACTGCCATCTCGACCTGGCAGGCGACGCGTTCGCCAAGCTCGCCACGGTAGGAAATGATCATCGGCAGCGGCATCTGGTAGAACTGGATCAGCGTCGCCAGGGTGTTGACCGTCACGCCAAGGGCCGTGTTCTGCATGATGATGCAGGGCCGCTTGCCGCCCATCCAGGCCCCCGCGCACAGTCCCATGCCCTCGTCTTCCTTGTTGGAAGGCACGTGCATGATCTGTGGCGTCTTCTCGATAATCTCGATCACGCCGGCCAGCTGCTTGCAGGGCACGGTGGTAACGAAGTTGACGTTGTGCTCGATCAGGCCGTCAACGATCTTCTGGCTGATGGACAAGGTGACACCTCCTCGCGGGTTGGTCGTTCCCACTGTCTTAATCCGGTTTCGCCGGCCATTGGCAGTGCCACAGCCATGCGATGATGGAGCCAGTGCCGCGCCAACTGCTAGGCGCTCAGCTTGTCGACGGTGGCGTAGTCCAGTGCGCCGAGCCCATTGAAGGTGGTGAGCAGCGCGTTGGAATAGGCGCCCATCCAGCCGAAGATCACGTAGTCGCCCTCTTCCACCGTATCCGGCAACTCCACCTGCACCGGCAGCATGTCGACGCTGTCACAGGTGGGCCCGCAGATCGTGAAGGGCTTCTGCTTGCCTTCGAGCGAACTGCCGTCTGCCGACAGCGCGAGGTGCGGCGGCGATACGCGGGTGTATTTCAGTTCGGCCATGGAGCCGTAGACGCCGTCGTTCAGATAAACCCGGTCATCCTTGCGCAGCACGACTTGCGCCACCGTTTCGCATCCGCGCCAGACCAGTGCCGAACCCGGCTCGCAGTTGAACCCGGTGCCCGGCAGATGTTCCGCCTTCGCCGCCCGGATGACCTCGAAGAAATCTTCCAGCGTTCTGCCTTGAGGCATCAACACGGAGGGATAACCGCCGCCGAGGTTGGCGTACTTGAGGGTGACACCGGCTGCCGCCGCAGCCCCTGCGCCCATGGCAATCGCTTCAGCCCACGCCTTCGGCTCGCGCGATTGCCAGCCCACGTGCATGGCCAGCGCCACGTCGAAACCGAGGTCAGAGGCCTGCCGCATCAGGTGCGCCGCTGTTTGCCCGTCGCAGCCGAACTTGGCATTAAGGTCCACTTCCGAGTCCGGATTGGCCTTGGCAATGCGCACCTGCACCGTCACGTCCCGGCCGCAGATCCCGGCCAGCTTTGCCAATTCCTTCTCGTGGTCCACGACGAAGTCGCGCACGCCATGAACCCGGTAGGCCATGTCGATGTCCGCGCGCGACTTGACCGGATGATTGAAGGCCAGGTGCGCACCCTGCCCCATCTCCCGCCTCACCATCTCGATCTCGGCGATGGAGGCCACGTCAAAGCCCTTCACCCCGCCTTCCGCCAGCCAGTGCAGGATGCCCGGATAAGGGTTGGCCTTGACCGCATAGTGAACGTCACCGGGAAAGCCCGTGACGAAACGCCGGGCCTCCGCCCGGAACACGTCCGGGCAAAGACACATCAGCGGCTGTTGCGGCTTGAGGCTTGAGACGGCCTCAACCGCAGACGCAAAGTGACGGGGCTTCATGGCAATGAAGGCTTTCAGGACAACGGGTTACTTCGTTTTCTTGTCAAGCAGCGAGATCAGGCTGGATGTATCCCAGCGCCCGCCACCATTGGCCTGCACCTGCGAGTAGAACTGGTCCACCAGGGCCGCGACCGGAAGATGCGACTTGTTGTTGCGCGCCTCGTCGAGGCAAATGCCCAGGTCCTTGCGCATCCAGTCCACCGCAAAGCCGAAATCGAACTTGCCTTCGATCATGGTCTTGTAGCGGTTTTCCATCTGCCACGATCCTGCTGCGCCCTTGGAGATCACGTCGATGACGGCTTCCATGTCGAGCCCTGCCTGCTTGCCAAAGTGAATGGCCTCCGACAGGCCCTGCACGAGACCTGCAATGGCGATCTGGTTGCACATCTTGGCAAGCTGGCCTGCGCCCGGCGTGCCGAGCAGGCGGCAGCTGCGGGAGTAGTTGGCGATCAGCGGTTCCGCCGCCTTGTAATGGGCCTCCTCGCCGCCGCACATGACGGTGAGCACGCCGTTTTCAGCACCGGCCTGACCGCCCGATACAGGTGCATCTACAAAGCCGCAGCCCTTTGCTGAGGCGGCGGCGTGCAGTTCACGGGCCACGTTTGCCGACGCCGTGGTGTGATCCACGAAAACTGCCCCCTTCTTCATCGACTGGAACGCGCCATCGGGGCCGGTGGTCACTGAGCGCAGGTCGTCATCGTTGCCGACACAGGCAAACACGAAGTCCGCGCCCTCGGCGGCTTCCTTTGGCGTGAGCGCGCGCGAGCCACCATGCTGTTCGACCCACTTGTCGGCCTTGGCGGTGGTGCGGTTGTAGACAACCACATCGTGGCCTCCCTTGCTCTTCAGGTATCCAGCCATCGGATATCCCATTACGCCGAGACCCAGCCAAGCAGTCTTGAAAGCCATATCGCTGTCTTCCTTCTGTCCGATTTTGCGGTATTGGATTGATCCCCATTGGTATTCGCTTTATGCCCCGCTGGCAATCGCTCCCCCCAGCAGGCATTCCGGCAGGCAAAATGACCATTACCTTCAGCGACATCGAGCAGGCTGCAGACCGCATCTCGGCGGACGTCGTGCATACGCCGATGGTCAGGGCGCATACGCTGTCCAGAATGACCGGCGCCGACGTCCGGCTGAAGCTGGAGACGCTTCAGGTCACCAATGCGTTCAAGGTCCGCGGGGCACTGAACAAGCTGCTCATGCTGAGCGACGCCGAGCGCAAGGCCGGGGTGATTGCCTTGTCGGCCGGCAACCACGCCCAGGCTGTCGCCTACCACGCCACCCGCCTCGGTATCCCTGCCACCATCGTCATGCCCGAACATACGCCGTGGACCAAGGTGGAGCGGACCAGCAGCTTTGGCGCGAAGGTGGAACTGGCCGGAGAAACACTAGCCGAAGCCCACGAGCATCTGCTGCGGCTCATTGCCGAGCGTGGCCTGACGCTGGTCCACCCCTATGACGACCCGCTGGTGATGGCCGGGCAAGGCACCATCGCGCTTGAAATGCTCGCCGGCGAACCGGGGCTCGACGACCTCATCATTCCGGTGGGCGGCGGCGGGCTGATCAGCGGCATGGCCGTGGCCGCTCGCCATCTCAAGCCCGGAATCGGCATCACCGGCGTCGAGCTTGAACGCTATCCGGCCATGCATGCCGCGCTGGCGGGCGAACCGGCCGAATGCGGCGGCACGACGCTGGCCGAAGGCATTGCCGTGCGCGACGTTGGCAAGCTTGCGGTAGACATCTGCCGCAATGCCGTCGACCGCATCGAACTGGTTAGCGAAAGCGCCATCGAAAAGGCCGTCGTGACCCTGCTGTCCGAAGAGAAGCTGCTCTCCGAAGGTGCGGGCGCAGCGGGCGTGGCCGCACTTCTGGCCCAACCCGGACGCTGGGCGGGCAAGACGGTGGGGCTTGTGATCTGCGGCGCCAACATCGACCAGCGGATGCTCGCGTCGCTGATCGTGCGCGAACTGGCCCGCGACCGGCGCGTCGTGCGGCTGCGCTTCCTGATCGAGGACAGGCCGGGCATTCTGGGGCTCATTTCCACAGCGCTCGGGCACCAGAAAGCGAACATCCTTGAAGTGCATCACCAGCGCAACTTCCTCGACGTTCCGGCCAAGGGTGCGGTGCTGGAGATCACCGTGGAGACGCGCGGGCCCAGCCACACGGAGGAAATCATGTCGTTCATGCGCGAGCAGCCGTATATCGCGCGGGTCACACAGCTACAACCCGGCGAGTAGCCCCTTCCTGCCGCCACCTCCGCCGGAGAGATGGATTGACAATCGGCGCAGTCCATTTAACCCTTCAACAAACCGTCATGTGGCAGGCCGCCCAGCCCACCGGGTCCCAATCGCCACACCAGGGATGACAGCAGAAGTTGAGCATCGAACGCAGAAATTTCCCGCAGTTCTTCATCACCGCCCCGGCGCCCTGCCCGTATCTCGAAGGCCGCCAGGAGCGCAAGGTGTTCACGCACCTGATCAACGCGGACGCCAGACAGCTGCACGACACGCTGGCGCAGGGCGGCTTCCGCCGGTCGCAGAACATTGCCTACCGGCCCGCCTGCGACAGCTGCAATGCTTGTGTCTCGGTGCGCGTACCCGTCGAGACTTTTCGCTGGACCCGCACGTTCCGCCGCATTTTCCAGCGCAACAGCGATCTGTCGGGTGCTCGCAGGCCGGCATCGGCCACCACCGAACAGTACGACCTGTTCCGCCGCTACATCGATGACCGCCACCATGACGGCGGCATGTCGGACATGGCGATGATGGACTTCACCGCGATGGTCGACGAAACCTTCGTTGACACGCAGATCATCGAGTACCGGCTGCCGGCACAGCCCAGTCTCGCCGGTCCCGACCACCGCGAGGGAGAACTGGTCGCCGCCGCGCTGACCGACATTCTCGATGACGGGCTGTCCATGATTTACAGCTTTTTCGCGCCTGAACTCGCCTCGCGAAGCCTCGGCACCTTCATGGTGCTCGACCACATCGCGCGGGCGCGCAAGCTTGGCCTGCCCTACGTCTATCTCGGCTACTGGGTGGATGGTTCCACCAAGATGGACTACAAGGCCCGCTTCCTGCCGCAGGAACGTTTGACCCAAACCGGCTGGCAGCTGGTTGGCCAGCACGGTCAAAACCACCGCGCATGACACGTACGTATTCGCCGGGCGCGGCCGAGGTGAACGGGGCCGATACCAGCAAGGGGATCGCGATATCCTTTCTGGGCGGGCTGTTGCTGTCATTCGACGTGCCGCTGCTCAAGCTCGCAGGGGCTGACCCCTACACCCTGATCTACGCCCGCGGCATCATGCTGTTTGCCGCGATGTTCCTGTTCTGGCTGTTCTTCACGCGCCTGCGCGGACATCCCAAGCCGTTCATCAATGGCAAGACAGGCCTGATCATCGCCCTGTTTGCGGGCATTTCGAACATCATGTTCATCTTCTCCATCTCGCTCACATCGGTGGCGAACGTGGTCTTCATCCTCGCGTTCAACCCGATGTTCGCCGGGCTTCTGGGCTGGGCTTTCCTTGGCGAGCGGCTCCATCCGTTCACTTGGGCTGCCATCCTCGCCTCGCTCAGCGGCGTCGCGATCATCGTGGCCGAAGGACTGGAGGTCGGGACGTGGAAGGGCGACCTGCTGGCGGTGGGCGTCGCCACCATGATGGCCCTGTCGCTGACATTGATCCGGTACCGGCGCTCGGACCAGTCGATGAGTGCTGCGACCGGCCACCTGCTGGCTGCGGCCGTCGTTGCGCCCCTGGCCCACCCAGGCTCGCTGACCGCAAGCGGCTGGGGCTGGCTGGCGCTCAACGGCATGCTCGCCGCCCCTGCCGCCAACGCCTTTCTCATGCTTGGCCCGCGCTACGTGGCCGCTGCCGTCGTCGCCATGTTCTTCCTGCTGGAGACCGTGCTGACGCCAGTGTGGATGTGGTTCATTTTCGCCGAGGCGCCATCGACCCAAGCCCTGATTGGCGGCAGCGTGGTCATTTTGGCACTGCTGTTGCATTCGATCTGGAAGGTCGCATCAACCCGGCGGCTGTCGCCAAGGCGTGAAATAGGCCCGTCAGCAGCCTGAATCTTCAACTGGTTACCCGAAATCCGCATAGTATGCCGGTGGCACGCAACTTGCTGCGTTTACCAAGCAGACCATTTTGAACGCGACGTCACACATGGGGATGACGGAATTGCGCAAAGGAATTGAGAACCCGCTGGCGGTTGTATCGACAATCAATGCCATCCGGGACTTCTTGGGCGAACAAGGCAACAGCATCGTCATGTCAACTGACATGAAGCTGTTTCAGGATGTCCGGCAAACCGCCAGGAGCGCCCGGACTTCCCCGATGTTCGACCATGAAATTACCCAGCTTGAGGGCAAATCGTTCTGGCTCGGGCTAAAGAACGAGTCCGGCGACTATGTAGCCTTCCAGGCTTGCCGTCTCGATCTTGTCGACACCTCGTTGGCCGAATGGGCCGTTGGGTGGATGAGCGGCCTCTACATGAAACGAGACATGCTGATGGTGCCGTCGAAGCTGGAGCCGTTTCCCTCCTCCAAGGCGTACCGCATCAGTGGACGCATAGTGTATCATGGAGAACTGTGGCTTGAACCAAGCCCGCTGCGCGGCAGCGGCATAGCCAGTGCATTTTGCTTCCTGGGTATGGTGCTTGCTCACCTGAAATGGCAGCCTGACGCCATCTGGGCCCTGGTGTCGAACCGCATGGCGACAAGTGGGCATCCAATTCGTTTTGGCTATCCCACCATAGAACGCAGTTTCTTGAACTGGGCATGGAGCCCAGACGATGTTCCAGGCAACGAATGGCTACTTCTCGCCGATTTCGATGACATGGAGCGGCTTACAAGCGAGTACGCAGAGGTTGGCCCGATAGTTAAGTGACCAATGGTCAATAACTAGGGCAACTTTATATCCACATCACCGAACTCAGTGACTACCGCAACGCCCTGCCGGCCATCGGGGAAGCTATGGGGCATGATAAGCCTTTGATATCCCATCCACTTGTTGGTCTGGGAACCCACAGGAAAAACGGCCATCACATGGTCATAGACAGACTGTTCCGACGTCATGGCACGCCGGTAAGCCTGTGAAACAATTGTATCGTAGGAATGTCCTGTGAGAGCCGGGTAGGAAGTTGGCGACATTCCGTAAAGTTTTGCCAAACTCGATTCCTTGCCGATGCGCTCAACGAAGAACCGCCCGGACGACTTGTCAAACACGCAGTCGACACAAAAATCAGGGTTCACCGACCGGTCAAACAGGGCCTGACCGACCAACTTTCCGACCTTGCCGAAGGTGGAGTGGTCCACCTCTCTGACGTATGTCTTCTGGCGCAGGTGCACGTCGCTCTTGACCACCAGTTCCTGCAAACGGCTGCTTGCGAGATAGGGATCATCGATGGTCTGCGTGAACCAGCCACTGAGGAAAAACTCGAAAGTGTAGGGCGGCGGAAGGGTGGGCAGCAGTTCGCCAACATAGTAGAGCGAAGCCCAGTTGGATGCGAACATGGCCCAGCGGATGGTGGTGCCATTGCGCGATGAGGCTACGAACACGCCGCCTGCGCGCTGCATCAACAGTTCGGGGCTGTCGAGTCCCGAATTCCTGAACGGGTCGTCGTCAACACGTCCGTTCACTACCCAGTATGCCGTACCTGTCATGTCCAGCCGTACCCTTTGGCGCATTTTCATCCCTGCACTGACAGCATCGCCATCGACACGTCCGGCAGGGTATGCAGCCATATTCAGGACACAAACCCTCAAACAAAACGTTAATCGATCATTGCCGTAACGTCAGCGCAACGCAATCGCCGCGGGGTTATCCGAACCTGTTGTTGCGGGGAAAGCCCTTGGGCGGCAGCCTTCCAGCCTGGGCGCGCGCGCCCATCCATTCAGCAAGCTCGGTCACCGTCCATGTGCGGCCGGAACTATCGGTCCACGTAAGGCCTGCAGCCAGATTGAAGGTACGGACATCGCTCAGGCCACCATCCTTGAATTTCTGCAGGCGGACGCCCTTGCCGCGAGTCATCTCAGGCAAATCCGCCAGCGGGAAGATCAGCAGCTTCCGGTTTTCGCCGACAACGGCGACCTGATCATCGCCTTCCTCGACCGGACGGCACACCAAAGCCTCAACCGGCAACTTGACGTTCAGCACCTGCTTGCCCTTGCGGGTGTTGGCCATGCACTCGTCTTCAGGCACCACGAAGCCGTTGCCCTCCGTGGAGGCGAGCAGCAACTTGCGGCCGGGCTGATACACGAACAGCGCGACGATGGCGTCTGATGCATCGAGGTCCGCCATCAGGCGGACAGGTTCGCCATGCCCCCGCCCGCCCGGCAGCTTCGACACGTCCAGCGTGAAAAACTTGCCCGACGAGCCGAGCATGAGCAGCTTGTTGGTGGTTTCGGCGTGGAAGACGAAGCGCTCCTTGTCGCCGTCCTTGTAGGAAATCGAGCCGGTATCCTGAAGGTGGCCCTTCATGGCGCGGATCCAGCCCTTCTCGGAGCAGACGATGGTGACCGGCTCCTTCTCGATCAGCGCTTCCTCGATGTCCACGTCGATCGTCGGCGCCACCGCGAACTCGGTGCGGCGGGCACCCAGCGCGGTCTTCTTGCCGAACTTGTCGCGGGTCTCGCGGATTTCATCGGCAATCCGGTTCCATTGCGCCTCGTCCGACGCCAGCAATGCCTCGAGGCCCGCCTTCTCGGTGCTGAGGCTGTCGTGCTCCTTGCGGATTTCGAACTCTTCCAGCTTGCGCAATGCGCGCAGGCGCATGTTCAGGATCGCCTCGGCCTGGGTGTCGGTCAGGTCGAAGCGGCTCATCAACACCGGCTTGGGCTCGTCCTCGCCGCGGATGATGGCGATAACCTCATCGATATTGAGGTAGGCGATCAGGTAGCCGCCCAGTATCTCCAGCCGGCGGCCGATCACGCCAAGGCGGTGATTGGAACGGCGCACCAGCACGTCCTTGCGGTGGTCGAGCCACTCGCGCAGCACGTCGCGCAAGGACAGCACCTTCGGCACCTTGCCCATCGACAGCACGTTCATGTTCAGCGAAAAGCGGCTTTCAAGCTCGGTGAGCTTGAACATCTGCTCCATCAGCAGCAGCGGGTCGACAGTCCGGCTCTTGGGCTCCAGAACGAGGCGGATGTCTTCGGCGGATTCGTCGCGCACATCAGCCAGCAGCGGCAGCTTGCGGTCGGTCAGCAGCTCGGCAATCTTCTCGACCAGCCTGCCCTTCTGCACCTGGTAGGGAATCTCGGTGATGACGATCTGCCAGGTGCCGCGGCCAAGGTCCTCGGTCTCCCACTTCGCGCGGATGCGGAAGGCGCCACGCCCCGTCCGGTAGGCCTCGGCGATCTGCTCAGGGCTGTCGATGATGATGCCGCCGGTGGGCAGGTCCGGCCCCGGCACGAACTGCATCAGCTTGTCGATGCCGGCATTGGGGAACTTGATCAGGTGGAGAGCTGCGTCACACAGTTCGCCGGCGTTGTGCGGGGGGATCGACGTCGCCATGCCCACCGCAATGCCGGTGGCGCCGTTGGCGAGCAGGTTGGGGAAGGCGCCGGGCAGCACCACCGGCTCCTTGTCCTCGCCATTATAGGTCTCGCGGAAGTCGACAGTGTCCTCGTCGATGCCGTCGAGCAACGCCATCGCCACTTCCGTCAGGCGCGCCTCGGTGTAACGATAGGCGGCGGCATTGTCGCCGTCGATGTTGCCGAAATTGCCCTGCCCCTCTACCAGCGGATATCGCTGGGCGAAGTCCTGCGCCAGCCGCACCATGGCGTCATAGACGGCCTGGTCGCCATGCGGATGGTATTTACCGATCACGTCGCCAACCACGCGGGCACACTTCTTGAAGCCCTGCGTCGGGTCCAGCCGCAGCATGCGCATGGCGTAGAGCAGCCGCCGGTGCACCGGCTTCAGCCCGTCGCGCACGTCCGGCAGCGCGCGGTGCATGATGGTCGACAGCGCATAGGCCAGGTACCGCTCCTCAAGGGCGGAACGCAGGTCGATTGGTTCGATGCCGTCGGGCGATCCGGGCGGGACGATTTCGGACATGTCTGGGCTACCTCACGTGAACGGCCAAAGTGCAGCGAATTGGCCGGATTCGGCAAGCTTTGAGGGGCTTTGCGCGGTCAAACCCTGTGGATCAGCACGTGCACGATGGGCTTCTTGCCCCACTCGGTCTCAAGCCGGCGGCGGATGGCCAGCCGCAAGCTGTCTTCCACAACGTCGTCAATATGGCGGCGCTTGCGCGGGATGGCCTCAAAGGCCTCCTCCGCCACGTCGAGAACGAGTTCATGAAACTCGTAGCCCGAACCGGTTTCATCCGGCACGCCGTCCAGCACGGCTTGCGGATCGTCGGCAAGCTTGCCATGCCCGTCGATGACCAGCGATACCGCGACCACACCAACGAAGGACAGCTTTCGCCGCTTGCGGGCAGGCCCATCGATGCTGGGCACAATCAGGCGTCCATCAACGTGCAGCCGCCCGCCGGGCGCTTCGTCGACGATTTCCACCGGACCCGGGCTGAGGCGCAGCATCTCGCCGCCCATGACCTGTGCCGTGGCGGGAATGCCGCAGCCTTCGGCAAACTCGAGCTGCCGCTTGAGATGACGCATCTCGCCGTGCATCGGCACCAGCAGCTTCGGCCGGAGCCAGCCGTAGAACTGGCGGATCTCTTCCTGGCGCGGGTGGCCGGAGGTGTGCACCAGCGCGTCGTCGGAGGTGATCACGTCCACCCCCTGCCCAGCCAACAGGTTGAGCAGGTTGCCGACGGCCTTCTCGTTGCCGGGAATGGTCTTGGACGAGAAGATTACCGTGTCGCCCGCATCCAGCGTGATATCCGGGTGGTTGTCGGCGGCAATGCGGGCCATGGCGGCGCGCGGTTCGCCCTGGCTGCCGGTGCAGAGCAGCACCACCTTGTCCGGCGGCAGGTAGCCATACTCGGTCTGGTCCCGGAAGGCGCGGCCCTCCTTGAGCAGGCCAACCTCCATGGCGGCTGCAATGGTGTTCTGCATGGCGCGCCCGGCAATCACCACCTCGCGGCCATTGGCCCGGGCGGCCTGCGCCACCGAGGTAATACGGCCAACGTGGCTGGCAAATGTCGTCACCGCCACGCGCCCCTTCGCCTCGCCGATGATCTGCGCAAGGTTTGCAGCAACGTCGGACTCCGATGGCGAATGACCCTCGCGCAGCACATTGGTGGAATCGCTGACCAGCGCATCCACGCCCTCATCGCCGATTTGCTTCAGCCGCTCGATGTCCATGAGCGGCGGAATGGTCGGCGTGGGGTCGAGCTTCCAGTCGCCGGAATGAACAACAGTCCCTGCCGGCGTGCGAATGGCCAGCGCCGATGGCTCAGGGATCGAGTGGGTGACTGCGACGTATTCGACGTCGAAGTCGCCGACCTTCTCGCGCCCGCCCAGCGGCACGACTCGCAGCGGCACCTCGCCCAGCAGCCCCGCCTCATTCAGCTTGCGCTTGAGCAGTTCAGCCGCAAACGGCGTGCAGTAGACCGGGCAGCGCAGCCGCGGCCAAAGCCACGAAACGGCGCCCAGGTGATCTTCGTGGGCATGGGTCAGGAACAGGGCCAGCAAGTTGCGCTGCTCTCCTTCGAGGTAGCTCACATCCGGCAGGATGACATCAATCCCGGGGTCCAGTTCGTCGCCGAACTTCACGCCGCAGTCGACCAGTATCCACTTGCGCCGCGAGGCCGGTCCGAGGCCGTAGGCATAGGCGTTCATGCCGATCTCGCCCATGCCGCCAAGCGGCATCAGCACGAGTTCGCTGTCAGCCTTGTCACGCCGCGCCATCACCCCTCCTCCGGCCTTGCATCCAGCCACTCCACGTCGCCGGCATGATGCACAACATGCGAGCCGTCATCGCGTTCCATTTCGAGCGCGCCGGTGGGCGAGAGTCCGCTGAATCGCCCCGTCTCGCCAGTGGCCAGCGATATCCGTGTGCCCAGCCCGAGTGCCCGGGTCTGCCAGTCCTCGCGGATCGAGCCAAAGCCCCTGCCCTGGTCCCATTGCTCCAACCGCACCTCCATCGAGGCCGCCAGCAGGCCCAGCATGTCGCGCGGGTCAACCGGACGGCGGTGGGCGGCAA
>CAZYKZ010000043.1:11677-15242 GCA_964648175.1 uncultured Anderseniella sp. | reverse complement strand
CGCCGACAGCACGATGATGAACCGCCGCCGCGCCGCCATCCTGTCCGCCCAGTAGGTGATGACCGGCATCGCCACTACCCGCACCACGGACTGCGCCGCCAGCGCCGTGGCCACGTCGGCAATGCTGAACCCGCGCGCCAGCAGCCAGACAGGCATGAACGGCAGCATGACGCCGATCATCAACAGCAGCGCGCCGTAGACCGCGGCCGTGCGTTTGCCTGCGTTGAGTGCCATGTTGATCCTGCTTTTTGCCGGGTTGCGCGCTACCGGAGGCCGCTCGGAAAGGTTTCAGTAACCATTTGAGTCAATATTGATTCCGGGATGGGGGTTACGTGCGCGTACCGGGCGTGACAAGGGGCAAAATGTCAGAATCCAGAGCCGTCGATACTGTATCAGGTCTCGACTACGAGGAAATTGAGCAGGCAGTGATGGAAACCGCCCGTGGCCGGTGGTTCCTGACCGAGTTCGCCCGCCGCCAGCGCGCCAGCGACACCAAGATCCTGCTGGACGCAATCCGGCGGCTTGAGGATCAGCTTCTCGCCATGCCGGCAGCCAGCAGCCCGCCGTCGCCCGAAGCCGCGAGTGACGAGGCTCGCCCGGCCGGTCAGACCGAAACTGCCGGGCCAATCGCAGCCACCCCCGAAAAGCAGTTGGCCGCACCTGCGGCCAAAGCCATTGCCGAAGCAAGGCCCGCCGAAATCGCCGCACCGAAGTTCGTGCCATCTGACGACGATCTGTTCGAACCCGAGCCCGCACCGGCAGCCGCCTCAGCGCCTGCACCAGCACCTGTCCGCCCGGCTCGCAGCCTCGGTGCAGACACCCTCGATTTCTCGTCCATCGAAGTGCCGCCTTTGCCGGATCGCGTGAGCGAAGATGATGATGGCGAAAGCGATACGAAAGACGATGCCACCCGGACCGCCGGCGAGCCCACGGCAAAAGGCCGGGACGATGATCTCAAGGCCCGCGACCGCGTGATCCAGGTGACCCGCACCGGCACAGCGAACAACCGCCGCCTGTCCGACTTCGGTCCACCGCCTGACCACAGCACGAGCGGCCGCATCAATGTCAGCGCACCGGCGGCTGCGAACCAGACGGCAGCAGCAACCACATCGGCAGCCGGTGTATCGGCAAGCCGGTCAGGAACGGATGCAGGCAACCAGAAGAAGCGCATCATCGTGATCCGCCGCCCGGCCGAAGGCACTGACGGCATTCCGCTGGCAGGCGAATAGGCCCCGCCTCAGGCGCTGCCAAGGATCCCGGCAATCACCTCCGCATCCGCATTGCCGCCCGAAAGGGTGGCGGCAACCGTCTTGCCGCGGCAGTCGATCTTGCCGGCCAGGATCGAGGCCAGCGCCACCGCCCCGCCCGGCTCCACCACCAGCTTGAGCGTTTCGAAGGCGAACCGCACCGCGCGCTTCACCTCTTCGTCGCTCACCGACAGGCCGCCCGCCAGCCGCGGCTGGTTGACCGCAAACGTCAGCTCGCCCGGCGTTGGCGTGACGATGGCATCGCAGATCGACATTGGCGCGGGACCATTGCTGAGCCGTTCGCCTGCCGCCAGCGAGCGGCCATAGTCGTCGAAGCCTTCCGGCTCGCAGGCATAGACAGCTGCATCGGGCACCAGTTCCTTCACCGCGATGGAAATGCCTGCCGTCAGCCCGCCGCCGCCGGTGCACACCAGCACGGCGTCCGGCGTCTGCCCCAGCGCCTCAAGGTCCTGCACCAGTTCCAGCCCCGCCGTACCCTGGCCGGCAATGATCCACGGATGCTCGTAGGGCGGCACGATCTCGGCCCCGCGCTCGGCGGCAATGGCGCCACCGATTTCCTCGCGGTTGCCGGTGAACCGGTCATAGGTAACGACCTCGGCCCCCAGCGCGATGGTATTGCGCTTCTTGATGGCCGGCGCGTCCTCCGGCATCACGATGAGGGCGGGAAGCCCCATGATGCGCGCCGCCGCCGCCACGCCCTGCGCGTGGTTTCCGGACGAATAGGCCACCACACCGCCCGAATTGTCCTCGCGGCTCAACCGGGAGATGAAGTTCCACGCACCGCGGAACTTGAAGGATCCGGTGCGTTGCAGGCACTCCGGCTTTAGAAAAATGCGCCCGCCCGTCAGTTCGTCCAGCACGTCCGAGCGCACCAGCGGCGTGCGCACGGCCCTGTTCTCAAGCCGTTGTGACGCCTCGAGAATATCGCTGAAATCAGGAAGCTTCACTTGTGCCTGCATCGAATTTCATCCAATTGGCCTTGAACCGGTTTTTGCAGAATACCATATCCGGGACATCAGTTACCCAAAACCGGAGGGATTATACACATGACCACGATTGCTCGCCGCAAAGGCCGCTGGACCCCGCTTGGCGTGGCCGCTGTCGTTCTCGGCTTTGTTGCCTGGTGGCCGCTCGGCCTGGCCGTCGTCGCCTACATCATGTGGGGCGGCAGTATCGACGATCTCGCCCAGAAGGGCCTCGACGAGCTGAAGTCTGCGTTCAAGTCCGGCACGGCGCCGCGCGGCACCACCGGCAACGCCGCCTTCGACGCCTATCGCGAGGAAACCCTGCGCCGCCTCGAGGAAGAGCGCGCCGAGTTCGACGCCTTTGTCGTCAAGCTGCGCGAAGCCCGCGACCGCTCAGAGTTCGAAGCCTTCATGGCCGAACGCAAGAAGGAACTCGCCCAGAGCTGACTATCAGCCCGACGGCAAGTACTCACAGACTGGAAAGGCCCGGAACTGGCGTCCGGGCCTTTTTGTTGCTACCCATTGGCGGAACAGAAGAATCTTCAGGGAGACACGCCTCATGGATCTCGGCATCGCCGGAAAGAACGCTATCGTCTGCGCCTCCAGCCGGGGGCTGGGCCGCGCCTGCGCCATCTCGCTGTCGCGCGCCGGCGCCCACGTCACCATCAACGGCCGCAACGAGGAAAAGCTGAAGGAAGCAGCCGACCTCTGCCTTGCCGCAGGTGCGCACGGCGTCAACATCGTGAATGCCGACGTGTCCACGCCGGAAGGCCAGGACAAGCTGCTGAACGCCTGCCCCGAGTGCGACATCCTCATCAACAACAATGGCGGCCCGCCGCTGAAGGACTTCCGCGAACTTGGCCGCGATGCCATCCTCGCCGGGGTCGAGCAGAACATGGTCACCCCCATCGAGCTGATCCAGCGCGTGTTGCCGGGCATGCAGGCGCGCAAGTTCGGCCGCATCCTCAACATCACGTCGTCGTCGGTGAAGAGCCCGATCCTGGGTCTAGACCTTTCATCGGGCGCACGTGCCGGCTTGACCGCCTTCCTCGCAGGCCCCGCCCGCTCAGTGGCCGGTGACAACGTGACGATCAACTGCATCCTGCCCGGCATGTTCGACACCGACCGGCTCAAGGGGTCAACCGTGACCCAGGCCCAGCTGAAGGGCGTCAGCGTCGAGGAAATGGCCGAAGCCCGCGCACAGTCGGTGCCGGCCAAGCGCTTCGGCTCACCCGAAGAGTTCGGCGAACTGGCCGCCTTCCTGTGCTCGGCGCAGGCCGGCTACATTACCGGCCAGTCGATCCTCATCGACGGCGGCATGTTCAACGCGAG
>CAZYKZ010000043.1:0-11577 GCA_964648175.1 uncultured Anderseniella sp. | reverse complement strand
CCGGCTACATTACCGGCCAGTCGATCCTCATCGACGGCGGCATGTTCAACGCGAGTATTTAAGCTTTTGCTTGTGTCATCCCCCGGCTTGACCGGGGGACCCAGTACCCCTGTCGGTAGACCAGTTACCAGATAGGTGAGGTTGCCGGTTGCTGGTTCCCCGCTTTCGCGGGGATGACAAGAAGAGAGCGGGGATGCCAAGTAGAAAGCCCCCTCACCACCCCCGGTAGTCGAGGAACTCCTGCCCCGTCCACACGAGATCCTTGTCGATTTCGCCGATGTTCTCCGCATCCTTGCCGTCATAGTCGAAGGCATTCAGCACCACGCGGATGGCATTGAGCCGCGCCCGCTTCTGGTCGTTGGCGTCCAGCACCGTCCAGGGCGCATGCGGCGTATCGGTATTGCGGAACATGTCGGCGATGGCCTCGGTATACTGGTCCCACTTCGACACCGACTTGTAGTCCATCGGCGACAGCTTCCACTGTTTCAGGGGATTGTTCTTGCGCTCGTAGAAGCGCTTCAGCTGTTCCGCGCGCTCCACCGTCAGCCAGAACTTGAACAGGTGGATGCCCTCGCGCCGCAGCATGCCCTCGAACACCGGCGCTTCCATGAAGAAGTCCTGCACCTGCTCCTCGGTGCAGAAGCCGAATACCCGCTCCACCCCTGCCCGGTTATACCAGGACCGGTCGAAGAAGCACATGTCACCCGTCGTCGGCAGCCAGTCGATATAGCGCTGGAAATACCACTGCCCAAGCTCCACATCGGACGGCTTGGCAAGCGCCACCACGTGGGCGAAGCGCGGATTGAGGTTCATCATGAAGCGCTTGATGGTGCCGCCCTTGCCGGCCGCATCGCGGCCCTCGAACACCAGCACCACGCGCTCGCCCTTCTCGCGCACCCAGCGCTGCAGCTTCACCAGTTCGATCTGCAGCGCTTCCAGCTGCTTGTCGTACTTTTTGCTGCTCATCTTCTTGTCGCGCACGTAGCCTTCGCCATCGGGAAAGGTCAGCGCATCGATCTCCTTGGGCAACTCGTCAAAGTCGAGGCTCCATAGCTCGTCAGGAATGGATGTCTTGTCAGCCATGCTGCGCTCTCCTTGAATGTCAGGGCCGTTCAGCGCCAGCGGTCTTCCACGCCATAGCCCACATAAGCCGCCTTGAGATACTGCACCCTGAGTGACGGCATGATGAAGCGGCCCGGCATGATGCGCAGTACGGCAGGCAGGGCATCTTCATGACGTTTCGCGCCGGCTATCACGTGGGCCAGCCGGTTGGCCGCGTAGCTCGCCATGGCCACCCCATTGCCGTGCCAGCCGAACGCGCCCCATACATTGTCCATGCCCGGCACTGGTCCCGCAAACGGTGCTCGCGACGAGGTGAGGCAGACGAAACCGCCCCAACTGTATTCCGTCTCGACATGCTTCCAGGCGGGGAACACGTCTTCAAAGGTCTGGCGCAGAGTGCCGATGATCGCCTGCATCGCTTCCGGCGAGGCATCGGTGCCGCCACGCCCGCCGAACAGCATGCGGTTGTCTGGTAACAGGCGGAAGTAATGCAGCAGCCGGCGGGTGTCGTAGGTCGGGTCGGTGCTGGTCCAGCCTTGCGCCTTCAGCTCGTTGTCGCTGATCGGCCGGGTAACGATGATCCGCGTCAGCGCCGGCAAAAGCCTGCCCCCCACCGCGGCGGGAAGGGTCTCGTCGGTGTAGCCATTGGTCGCGACGAGCACATGCTTCGCGCTCACCTCACCTTCGCGGGTCTTCAGCGTGTGCAGCCCGCCTGAAGTCTCCCATCCGATGACTTCCGAGTTGGCATGAAGCGCCACGCCGGCATCCACGGCCACGCGCGCAAGGCCACGCACATAGCGCAGCGGATGCAGCCCGAAGGTCACGGTCGATTGCAGGCCCGCATGAAACGCCGGACTGTCGAACCCGCGCTCCGCCAGCTCCTCGCGCGTGTAGAAGGCTGAATCATCGCCAAAGGTTTCGTGCATAAACCTTTGATCGGCCTTTAGTTCTTCGACGCGGGAAGGCTTGTGCGCAACTTCCATCTCGCCCGCGCCCGTGCGCTGGGCGTCGATGCCCTCGGCGGCAAGAAAGTCGCCCACGAACCGCACGGCATCGCGCTGCACCTTGTAGAAGCGCTTCGTCTCGTCCAGTCCGAACCGCTTGATCAGCTCGCCATAGGTGAGCTTCACCGCGCCGGGGCAGCAGAACCCGCCATTGCGGCCCGAAGCGCCCCAGCCGACGTGCCCTGCCTCCAGAACCGTGACCTTCAGCCCGTGCTCGCGCGCCAGCACGAGAGCTGCATGCAGTCCTGCATAGCCGCCGCCGATGATGGCGACATCGGCAGTATGCGCTCCCCTGAGCTGCGGCGTGTCGCGATCGAATGCGGGCGCGGTCGCCTCCCAGTAGCTGGGTACGGCGGACGAGAAATCAAAGGCGGAAGGATGATACAGGCGCATGGTGCCGGAGACGTTGCTGAACGCCTGCGGCAACGTCAAGAGGCAAGGCATGAAGATGCCGGAAATCGTGGACTCTTGCATCCGGCCAGTGTTACCGCTTGAGCAATTGCATTTGTCAGGGACGCCGGATGCTGCGGACAACCATCAGGACCATTGCGCTGCTTGCGGGCCTGCTGGCCGTTGCGGCTGCGGCAACTGAGCCCGCTTCGGCCCGGCCCGTGACCCGCGACGAAGGCCTGCGCAAGATGTACGGCCAGCTCGTCATCAAGGGCTTTGCCGGCCAGAACCCGCGCGACGCCAGCGTGCGCCAGGTGCGCCGCGCGCTGGAGAGGTCGGAAATCGGCGGCGTCATACTCTTTCACAAGAATATCCGAAACCCCAAGCAGGTCAGCGCCCTGACCCGTTTTCTGCTCGCCGCGGAAACCCCTTACACGCCAGTCATCGCGGTCGACGAGGAAGGCGGCTCCGTAGAGCGGCTCAACCGCAAGAAGGGCTTCACCTACACCCCCGGCCACTTCCGCATGCAGCAGCGCTACAGCGTGGAAGAAGCCCGCAAGCGCTATGACGGCATGGCCGACGAACTCGCCAAGGCCGGCTTCAACACCAATTTCGGCCCGGTGGTCGACCTGTTGATCAACCCGCAGAACCCCATCATCGCGCGCAAGTACCGCTCGTTCGGCGCCCACCCTCTATACGTTGCCCGCTATGCCCGGGCCTTCATTGATGCGCACGCAGCAAAGGGCATCGGCACGGCATTGAAGCACTGGCCTGGCCACGGCTCGTCGGCCAGCGACAGCCACCTGAAGTTCGTGGACGTGACGAAGCAGTGGAAGCCGGTGGAAATCGAGCCCTACCGCCGCCTGTTTCGCTCAGGCTATGACGGCATGGTCATGACTTCGCACCTGTTCCACAAGGACTGGGGCATGGGCCAGGATCTGCCGGCCTCGCTGTCCCCGGTCGCCATACAGACCCGGCTGCGCGATGAACTGGGCTTCGACGGCGTGGTCATCACCGACGACCTGCAGATGCGCGCCATAACCTCAAAGCGTTCCCTCGAGGAGGCCATCGTGCTGGCGCTGAAGGCCGGCAACGATCTGGTACTGATTGGCAACGTGCTCGCCTCCACCCCGTCCAATACCGACTTTGCAGTGAACGCCATCGAGAAGGCTGTGAAAACGCGGCAACTGACCTTCAAGCAGCTCTACCGCTCGTGGACCCGCGTGAAACGGTACAAGGCACGGCTTCATCGCTGACACGAACCTTTGATCGCAATGCCGCCGAGATTGGCGCTATAAGATCGTCCCATGACCCGCCTGTTCTCCATCGCCATCGCACTCTTGCTGCTTGCGGCCGCCAGCCTTCCGGCCGGCGCGGCGGAACTCCTCATGTTCGACCGCAAGGGCTGCCCCTGGTGCGCCAAGTGGCATGCCGAGATCGGCGTTGAAGGCTATGCCCGTTCGCCAGAGGCCCGCATGGCGCCCTTGCGCATCTATCTCGTCGGCACGCCGATGCCCGCCGACGTCAAGCGGCTGAAACCCATCATCGGTACGCCCACCTTCGTGCTCATGGACAAGGGCGTGGAGATCGACAGGTTTGAGGGCTATCCGGGCAAGGCCGTGTTCTATGGCCGCCTGCAACTGGCGCTGGACAAGCTCACAGGCGCCGACAAGCAGTACAAGACCATCATCGTGCAGTAGGCGTGCGCGATCAGGCGCACCACCGTTCCGGGCCGTCGGGCCATTCGCGGGCCAGGCCCTCTTCAACCAGTATGGAACCCAGACTGCGGCCGTTTCTGTGCAACTGTCGCAGCTTGCGGCCGTAGATATCGCTGTCGCGCCATCCATCGCGGACCACGTCGAACGCGCCTTCGTTCATGAGCTCAACCAGGCGCCACTTCGCACGGTGGCCCAACTCGGCTTCACGGCTGCAGGCGGGATCGCTGATTTCGGGCGCATCGATGCCGGACAGCCGGATCTTGCTGCCGCCAAGCCAGACAGTATCGCCATCGACCACGCAATTCTGGCGAAAGCCGCCCTGACAAACATCGAAGCGCCCCGACACTGCGTGCTCGACAGACATCGGCTGACCGTAAAACATGTACGAGCCAGCCAGCATGACGGCGGCCAAGGCAGACGCCGCAGGTGACTGGATAAAGGACGAGCCCTTCCGGTTCCCTGGACCCGATTTGCCGCGCGTGAATGCCATTCGCTGCGGGCGCTTGCGCCCGAACTTGACGACGTCGCCCATGGCGTGCCCTCAACACTCGTTGCCTTGCCCACAGCATGGAACCGGGAGAACAAGTTTCCGTTAATGGAGCCCGGACATGTTTACGGACACCGACCTCATGAAAATGCGCCGCAAATCCGACCTGCCGCAAAAGACCTGCGCTGCCTGCGGGCGGCCCTTCGCATGGCGCAAGAAGTGGGAAAAGGTCTGGGAAGAGGTGAAATATTGCTCGGACCGCTGCCGCGGCGAAGCACGCAGGAAAGCGTCAGCCTGAGCCCGGAAGCGTCTTGCCCGGCAGTCCCAGCCGGATGACGCCGCGCATCTCGTCCGGCCCAATCGGACGCCCCTTCCGGTAGATCGAGATGCGTCCCTCGCCTGCAAGCCTGGCTGCCGCCTGCCGCACCGGGGTCATCATGGAACGCCAGTCACCTCCCTCGCCCGCAACCCGTCGCGCGGCTTCAGACGGGCAGATGGTCTTGCCCTGCCCGCGCTCGAGGCACAGTTCCATGATGGCGCGTTCGATCAATTCTTCGTCCATGACCCGTCGTCCCATTCAAGCCTGTCGAGGAAGGCCCTGGCACTATCGCGGTATTCGCGCTGCTTGTCTTCGCCCATGCGGCTCCAGGTGGCGTACATCTGGCCCATTCGCGGGTTGCCCTTGAGCTTGTCCTCGTTGCGGGCCAGGAAATCCCAGTAAAGCGCGTTGAACGGGCATGCGCCCTCCCCCGTCTTCTTGCTGACGGAGTAGCGGCAGTTGCCGCAATGGTCCGACATTTTGCTGATGTAATTGCCGCTCGCCGCATAGGGTTTCGAGGCCATCAGCCCGCCGTCTGCAAACTGGCTCATGCCCAGCGTGTTGGGAAGCTCCACCCATTCGTATGCGTCGGCATACACGATCAGGTACCACTCGTGCACCGCCTGCGGCGAACATCCCGCCAGCATGGCGAAGTTGCCGGTCACCATCAGCCGCTGGATGTGGTGGGCATAGGCCAGCCGCTTCGTCTGGCCGATTGCCGCCTTGAGGCACGCCATGTCCGTCTCGCCTGTCCAATAGAACGCGGGAAGCGGCCGGTCCGCGCCGAGGAAGTTCAGGTCGCGATAGTCCGGCATCTTGAGCCAGTACAGCCCGCGAACATACTCGCGCCAGCCGATGATCTGGCGCACGAAACCTTCCACCGCATTGAGCGGCGCATCGCCCTTCTCATAAGCCGCAACCGCCCGCCGGCAGACCTCGAGCGGGTCGAGCAGCCCTAGATTGATGTAGGGCGAAAGCACCGAGTGATAGAGGTGGTCCTCGCCTTCCAGCATGGCGTCCTGGTAGTCGCCAAAGCGCGGCAAGGCGTTCGCGATGAAGTGGTCCAGCGCGGCCTCCGCGTCCTTCCGCGTCACTGCATAGCCGAACGGCTCGAGGTCGCCGAAATTGCCGGCAAAGCGCTCCGCTACCATGTCCATCACCTCGCGGGTGATGTCATCGGGCTCGAACTGCGGCAGCTTCGGCATGAACAGGTCAGGCGCTGCCGCCTTCCTGTTGTCGTGGTCGTAGTTCCACTGCCCGCCTTCCGGCTCCCCATCACCATCGACCAGCAGGCCCGTATCGCGCCGCATCTCGCGGTAGAAATATTCCATCCGCAACGACTTGCGCCCATCCGCCCAGCGCCGGAAGCGGTCGTGGGAGCAGACGAAGCGGTCATCCTTCAGCACCTCCACCTTGACGCCCAGGTCTTCCGGCCAGCCATCGATGTCCGCCTTCAGCCGCCATTCACCCGGTTCGGTCAGCCGCACGCAATCAGCCTCGTGCCGCTTCAGAGCCCGTGCAACCTCGCCCTTGAGCGAACCCGTGTTGCCGGCATCATCCAGCCGCACATAGTCGACCGTCCAGCCTTGCTCACGCAGCTCTTCGGCAAAATGGCGCATGGCGGAAAAGACCAGCGCCAGCTTCTTCTTGTGATGGCGCACATAACTGGCTTCGTCCATCACTTCGGCCATCAGCAAGACGACCTCGTGCCGGTCAGATGCTTTGAGCGAAGCGAGACTCAAGCTAAGTTGGTCGCCCAGTATGAGAATAAGGTTCATGGCGGGGTAACGTGCGGACGCCGCACCGGTTCAACGAAATCGTGAACCGGCCTGCCAGTTTCCCACTTGAATTGGCCGCTGCCTTATAACATATTCAAAAAAATATATGTGTTAGGTTTCTCACCCGGAGTGATCCTGAATGAACTTCGTACTAAACGACGCCCTGGCGGGGTTGGCGGGCGGCGCACTGATCGGGCTGGCCGCAGCAATCCTGCTGCTCGGCAACGGCCGCATTGCCGGTATCAGCGGCATCCTTGGCGCGCTGGTCAACACCAGCCTGCCCGCCACCTGGAAGGAGAACGCCCTGTTCGTGGCAGGCCTTGCCGCAGCCCCCGTCGCCTATGCGGCAATCGTTGCCAGACCCGACATTGACATCACCACCTCGGTCCCGCTGCTGATCGCCGGCGGCGTGCTGGTGGGCATCGGCTCCCGTCTGGGCTCTGGTTGCACCAGCGGCCACGGCGTATGCGGCATGTCCCGCCTGTCGCCCCGCTCCATCGCCGCCACATTGACCTTCATGGCTGTCGCCATCGCCGTCGTCACGGCGATGCGGCTGGTCATGGCCTGATCCGGGAGGACACGCATCATGAGAAGTATCGTTGCACTCGTATCAGGCCTTGTTTTTGGCGTCGGCCTTGTCGTCTCCGACATGGTGAACCCGGCCCGCGTCCGCGGCTTCCTTGACCTGTTCGGCGGCGCCTGGGACCCCACTCTTGCCTTCGTCATGGGCGGCGCCATGGCGGTGATGATTGCCGCCTGGTTGATCGTTTCACGCCGGTCGAAATCGCTGCTGGGTCATGCGCTTCCCGGCCAACCCGCCGGCACCATCGACGCACGTCTGCTTGGCGGCGCAGCCGTGTTCGGCGTCGGCTGGGGTCTGGTGGGCCTGTGCCCCGGCCCGGCGCTTGCCAACCTGTTCCTGGGCGGCTGGCCGGTGCTGCTGTTCATCGCGTCCATGCTGACCGGCATGATGGCGTTCAGCCTGCTCAACCGGGCCGCCTGACCACCGGCCTCAGGCTGATGCCGTGGCGCTTTGGCAACCCTTGCAAAGGCCCCGCAATTCAACGGTGGACTTGCTTGCCCGGAAGCCTTGGCGCCGGGCAATTTCCTCGAGTTGACCGGCAAGCTTGTCGTCGGTCACCTCGGCCACCTTGCCGCAACTCTCACAGATGGTGAACGCGGTGATGTCATGGGTCTCGCAGCCGGCATGGCGGCAGGCCACGAAGGCGTTGAGGCTTTCCAGCCGGTGTACCAGCCCCAGTTCGACAAGCTTGTCCAGTGCACGGTAGACCTGAAGCGGCGCGCGCACGCCCGCCTCGCGAAGCTGGTCGAGAATGGCATAGGCGCTAAGCGGCGAAGATGCGCCTGCCAGCGCATCCATCACCAGGGACTGGTTGCGGGTGAGCCCCGCCTGAATGGCGTCGTGCGTGTGTGCAGCCATTTCACGAACTCCCTTGCCGGCCACGCCGGGCAAAGCTTGCCGGCATCAGCAGCGACGCCATGAACAGGCACACTGCCGCGACCACGATGGTCGGCCCGGATGGCGTATCCCATTGCAGCGAGGCGAACAGTCCGCTCACCACGCTTGCCACCGCGGCAATGCCCGCCACCATTGCCATCTGCTCCGGCCCGGACACCATGCGCCGCGCGGTGGCCGCCGGAATGATCAGCATGGCGGTGATCAGCAGCACGCCAACGATCTTCAGCGCAATCGCAATGACAGTGGCCATCAAAACCATGAACACCACGTCGGCCCTGCGCGGGTTCTGCCCTTCGGCCTCGGCGATCTCTCGGTTGACCGTTGCGGCGAACAGTGGCCGCCATATCCAGGCCAGCACCGCCAGCACGGCAACGCCACCACCATAGATCACCAGAAGATCCATGCGCGACACGGCCAGAATGTCGCCGAACAGGAAACTCATCAGGTCCACCCGAACCCATGTCATGAACGACAGCGCCACCAGCCCGATGGCGATGGACGAGTGGGCCAGCAGACCGAGCAGCGCGTCGGACGACAGCCCCGCACGCCTTTGAAGCGCCAGCAGCAACAGCGAAACCAGTGCGGCAACGGCAAACACCGCCAGCGTTATGTTGACCTCGAGCAGCAAGGCCAGCGCCACGCCAAGCAGCGCGGCATGTGACAGCGTATCGCCAAAATAGGCCAGCCGCCGCCATACGATGAAGCAGCCCAGCGGTCCGGCCACCGCCGCCACGCCGATGCCCGCCAGCAACGCCCGGACGAAGAAGTCGTCAAGCATGGCCGTGCTCCTTCTTCGTCCCGTCCTCGCCGTGCTCGTGATGGTGGCCATCAGCGGGATGGCAGCTCTCCGTCACGGTACCATCGGCATGGCGCACCCGCCCGTCCGGCAGGTGAACATGGTCATGGTGATGCTCGTAGACCGCCAGCGTCGGCACCGCCCGGTCGCCAAACAGCTGCCTGTACTCCGGACTTGATGCTACGGCCACTGGCGTGCCGTGGCAGCAGACGTGGCCGTTCAGACAGATGACCTGGTCGGTCGCCGCCATCACCACGTGCAGGTCATGGCTGATCAACAGGATGCCGCAGCCAAGTTCATTGCGCAGCTTCGAGATCAGTTCGTACAGCACGATCTGTCCGGAGAAATCGACGCCCTGCAGCGGCTCGTCCAGCACCAGCAGGTCCGGTTTGCGGGCAATGGCGCGCGCCAGCATCACCCGCTGGAACTCCCCGCCCGACAGGCTGCGCACTTCTTCATGGCGCAGCTTGCTGACGCCCGTCCGCTCCATTGCCGCGTCCACGTCGGCCCTGGCGATGTTTCCGGTCAGCCGCATGAACCGCTCGACCGTGAGCGGCAGCGTCCAGTCGATGCTGACCTTCTGCGGCACGTAACCAACCTTGAGGCCCGGCTGGCGGCTGGCAGTGCCCTCGTCCGGGTTCAACACGCCCAGCGCCATGCGCGCCGTGGTCGACTTGCCCGACCCGTTGGGACCGATCAGCGTCAATATCTCGCCCTTGCGGATGGAAAGGCTGACCCCGCGCACCAGCCACCGCCCGGCACGGCTCACACCGGCGCCGTCAAGTTCGACCAGTGTCTCTTGTCGCTTCAGCATGATTGGTTCCGCTTTGAAGGGCGGCAAATTCGCCCTTGCCAGCCTGCACTATAGCACGTTATATCATTACACAACATGTAACCTTATAACATCACACGGGGTATCATGAACAAGCTCAGCCTCCCGGTTCTTGCCTGTCTCGCACTGCTTGCGGTTCCCTCCAAGTTCGCGCAAGCCGACTCCGGGCCTGCCGTCATGGCCTCCATCAAGCCGGTGCACTCGCTTGTAGCCGGCGTCATGGAGGGCGTGGGCAGGCCCGGCCTTTTGGTTGAAGGGGCTGCCTCTCCGCACACCTACGCGCTGAAACCCTCGCAGGTCCGCGCCCTGTCGGAGGCCAAGCTGGTGTTCTGGGTTGGGCAGAACCTGGAAAGCTTCCTTGCCAAGCCGCTGGACAACATTTCGAAGGATGCACGGCCGGTTGCACTGAGCGATTCAGCCGGCGTCACACACTACGAGTACCGCGAACTGGATGATCTCGATGGCGACGCCCACGGTGGTCACGAAGGCCACAAGCACGACGATCACAAGAAGGACGCCGGCAAGAAGGACCATGATCACGGCCACAGTCACGATCACGCCGGACAGGACGACCCGCACATCTGGCTCGACCCGCGCAATGCCGCCGCCATGGTTGATGCCATAGAGGCCGCGCTGGCTGAAACAGACCCCGCCAACGCAGCCGCTTACAAGGCCAACGCAGACAGGTTGCGCCAGCGCCTGGGCGAACTTGAAGCACGCATTGCCGCTGCGATCGAACCCGTGCAGAACCGCCGCTTCGCCGTGTTTCACGATGCCTACCAGTACTTCGAACGCCGTTTCGGCCTGGAAGCATCAGCCGCCGTTACCCTGAGCCCGGAGACTTCTCCCGGCGCCGAGCACGTGTCCGAGGTTTCGAAGCGGATCAGGGACCTGAAAATCGCCTGCGTGTTCACAGAACCGCAGTTCGAGCCCAAGCTCGTGCGCGTGGTCACCGAAGGCACAAACGCCCGCACGGCGGAACTCGACCCGCTGGGCGCCACCCTGCCCGATGGTCCGGACCTTTACTTCGAGCTTCTCGACGGCATGACCCGTTCGATGACCGGCTGCCTGTCCGGCAGCAGTTGACGGCGAACCGGTGACGGCGGCCATGTTCCGTGCAATGCTGCTTCATCTTCCGGCAGCCAACGGGACATCATGGCCAGTCGATGCATAGCCAGCCTGCTGATCGCGGCTTGTGCCGCCGTAACGGGGATGTGGGGTCTCGCCGGCACCGCCTCTGCCGCCGGGCAGACATGGACGTGCCGCTATGAGGCGGCGGCCGGCCTGAAATGGAACGGCGCCCGCTGGAACCCGGCAGACTTCACAAACGGCAAACCGTTCGCGCTCACCGTCAGGGATGCAGCCATGACCGCGGAAAGCGCTGCGCTGCCGCTATCCAGCAGCAGTAACTTCGTGCAATGCCCGTCAGACACGACGGCAGTGCTCTATTGCTTTGACGCAAGCGGTGGCTGGCTGGTGTTCGACCCGAAGACCGGGCATGGCGGTGTCAGCAAGATCTACACGGCCATCAAGGATCCGCCGAACCAGGGCTCGACCCTGTCGGTCGCCCCGTTTTCCTGCACCATGCAGTGAACAGACGGGGCCTTAGGCCAAATTGCCTGGCCGTTACTTCGCTATCAATACCGGAGGTGGGATCTGGTGGGCGCACAAGGATTCGAACCTTGGACCGTCTGATTAAGAGTCAGATGCT
>CAZYKZ010000042.1:8607-15694 GCA_964648175.1 uncultured Anderseniella sp. | reverse complement strand
GGCCGGCATGTGACGCTGCCCAGCCACTGGCTGCCGTCGAGCCACGGTTTCGTGGATGCCTGCCTGGCGGGGCTCGGCTGGTGCATGCATCCGCTCGCCATGGTCAAGCCGCACCTCGATGCGGGGCGGCTGGTCGAGCTGGTGCCCGGCAGTCACATGGACGTGCCGCTCTACTGGCAGTGGAACCGCATCGTGTCGGGCGCGCTCAAGGGGCTCAACAAGGCGGTCATCGAGGCCGCGCGGGCGCGCATGAACCCTTGACGCCTTACCCCTGCCTCGGCAGCCACTTCGCCAGCCGTTCCACCGCCTGCTGCATGTGCTCCATGGAGCCAGCAAACGACATGCGGATGAAGCGGTTGCCGCGCTGCGTGTCGAAGTCGGCGCCCGGCGTCACCGCAACGTGGGCTTCCTGCAGCATCTGCCGGGCAAACGCATAGCTGTCATTGGTCAGGTTGCCGACGTCGGCATAGAGGTAGAACGCCCCGTCCGCCGGCGACAGGTTGCCCATGCCCAGCCCCGGCAGTTCCTTCAGCAGGAAGTCGCGGTTGGCGCGGTATCCGGCCTTCCTCTCCTCCAGTTCGTCGGTCGCATCGAAGGCGGCGATTGCCGCGTACTGCGACAGGGTCGGCGCGGAAATATAGAGGCTTTGCGACAGGCACTCGACGGTGCGCCGCAGCACCTCCGGCACGATCATCCAGCCGATCCGCCAGCCGGTCATGCAGTAGTATTTCGAGAACGAGTTGATGACGATGGCGTCCGGGTTCGTCGAAAGCGCACAGGCCTGCGGCATCTCGTAGTTGAGCCCGTGGTAGATCTCGTCGGAGATGAACCACACGTCCCGCCTGGCGCACGTGGCGGCAACGTCGGCCAGCGCCTCGGGGCTAAGCATGGTACCGGTCGGGTTGGCGGGGCTTGCCAGCAGCAGCCCGTTCAGCCCCTCGTCGCACGCCTGCTCGATCTGCGCATGGGTGGGCGCCCAGCGGCTTCGCGCATCGACGGGGATGTCCTTCACGCGGATGCCGAGCGCCTCGAAAATGTTCCGGTAGGCCGGGTAGCCCGGCATGGTCAGGCCCACCTGGTCGCCCTGGTCGAAGCACGCCGTGAAGCCGATGACGAACGAGGCCGACGAGCCGGTGGTGATGGCGATGTTGGCGGGGTTCACGCTGACGCCATAGGCCGCGTCATAGTGGGCGGCGATACGCTCGCGCAACGGCATAAGCCCGAGCGAGTCCGTATAGCCCATGTATGCGCCATCGAGTGCGGCACGCGCTGCCTCGACCACCTTGCGCGGCGGCCCGCCAGCGGGTTGGCCGGCCGACATGTGCACCACGTCATGGCCGGCGGCGGCCAGCGCATTGGCCTCGCGGAAGAAGTCCATGACGATGAACGGCTGCACCTTCGCGGCGCGGGCGGAGGGTTTGAGCGGCATGGGAATCGCCTTTGCCCGGTTGAACGTCCCCCCTGCCTAGCAAAAGCGCGGTGGATGGGGAACCGCCCCCTCAGAAATCCTTCAGCAGCCGTGTCGTCTCGGGGTCGAGGAAGCCCGCCACCGTCGCGTCCGTTTCAAGCTGCAGCGCGCGCCAAAGGTCCGCCGTCGCCACCTGGTTCAGCACCCGCTTCATCGCCCGCACCGACAGCGGCGGCAGGCCGGCCAGTTTCGCCGCCACGGCTTGCGCTTGCGGCATCAGGTCGGCATCCGGCACGACCTTCCACGCCACGCCGATGTCCGCCAGTTCCTGTGCGCCATAGCGCTGGCCCAGGAACAACATCTCGCGCGCCTTGTGCAGGCCGACGAGGCCCGGCAGCAGCGCCGTCACCGCGCCGGTCACGAACAGGTTGAGCGAGACTTCCGGGAAGAAGCCCTTGGCACTTTCCGCCCAGATGGGAAAGTCGCAGTTGATCGCCCACTCGAAGCCGCCGCCCACGGCCCAGCCATTGATGGCGCCGACCACCGGCTTCGGCCCCATGACGATGGCGACCGTTGCCCGCTGGATCGCCTCGACCAGGTCGCGCGCCTGTTCTTCCGTTTCGGGGTGGACGTGCTCGTGCCGGTCGTCGCCGGCGCAGAAGGCGCGGCCCTCGCCGGTGAACACGATGGCGCGGGTAGCCGCGTCGCGGTTGGCGTCATCGAAGGCCAGCGCCACGTCGTCGATCAGCCGCCGGTTCATGGCGTTGAGGCTGCCCGGCCGGTTGAGCGAGATGGTGCGCACGCCCTCGCCCGTCAGTTCGCTCTTCACCGTGTCGTACTGGAACCCGCTCATCAGTATGTCCTTATCACGCGCTTGGTCTTGCCCTCGGTCACCGGCAGGCTCTTCGGCGGCAGCACCGTAACGCGCGCGGTGGCGCCAAGCTTCTGCTTCATCGCCTTCTCCACCGCCGCGCCGATGCCCTCGCCGCTGCCCTGCCCGTCCGCCAGTTCCACCTCCACCGGCAGCACGTCATAAGGCGGCTTGGTGTCCAGCACGATGCGGTAGTTGCCGCTGAGTTCATCGAACTCGCTGATGACTGCCGAGACCATGGTCGGGAACAGGTTCAGGCCCCGCACCACCACCATGTCGTCGCTGCGTCCGATCACCCGGAAGCGGAAGCCGGTGCGCCCGCACTTGCATGGCCCCGTCTCGTCCACGGCAATGATGTCGCCGGTGCGGAAGCGCACCAGCGGCTGGCACTGGCGCTCCAGATGGGTAAGCACCAGTTCGCCCTCCGCGCCGTCCGTCAGCGCCAGAGGCTGGGCGGTGTCAGGGTCGATCAGTTCCGGGTAGAGCACGTCGGAGGCGAGGTAATGCAGCCGCATGTCATGCTCGCACTGGGCGGCGAAATTGCAGAACACGTCCGACACGCCATAGTTGGCGTTGCGCGGCTCCATGCCCCACACGGACCTGATGCGTTCGCGCAGTGCGGGATCGTCCAGCCCCGCCTCGCCACCGAACAGGCCGAGCTTGAGGCCAAGGTCGCGCGGTTTCAGGCCGGGAAACTTCTCCGCGATTACCCGCTCCAGCACCGCCGGATAGGACGGCGTGCAGGAGATCGCGGTGATGCCGACTTCCTGGATGGTGCGCACCAGAAGCTCTGTATTGCCGACGCCGAACGGCACCACCAGCGCACCGGTGCGCTCCAGCGTCATGTGGTCGGTCAGCCCGCCCATCCACATCTGGTAGTTGAGGCAGTGCACCACCACGTGCCCCGGCCCCAACCCCGCGGCAGACTGGCAGCGCCCGCCGACGATCTCGGTCAGCTCGCAATCGCGCGCCGACATGGCGAGGTTCATCGCCTGACCCGTGGTGCCGGAGGTGCGGTGCAGCCGCGCTGCCTGGTCCTTGCGGGCGGCGAGATAATTGCCGAACGGCGGATGGTCAGCTTGCGATATCCGCAGCATGGCCTTGTCGGACAGCGGCAGTTCGGGCAGATCGCGCAGGTCCTGCGGCGGCGCCTTGCCGGCCCACAGCTCGCGATAGAAGTCCGAGTTTTCCGCCACGTGCGCGGCCTGTGCCGGCCAGCTGTCCTGCTGGTGTTTCGCCAGAACGTCCGCCGATGCGGTAACCGCATTGTCCAGCAGCGCCATGTGTGTCTGCCCCCTGCCCTTCGTGTCGCTCCGGCAAGCATCTTCTGCGGCGGCTACGCCAAGTCAAGCGGCAAGCGATGTTACCCTTTTGTAACGACCCCGCGCTCGCGCGCCCTCACGCTTTTGCCGTATTGTTGACGTCATAACAGGCCTCGCAATGCAACGGCCTTTGCCCGAATCCCGTTATCAGGACGTCATGCACAACGCCCTCAAATCCTTCCTCTCGCTTTTCTGCGCGCTCAGCCTGCTGCTGGTGCAGTTTGCCCACCTTGCGCCGCCCGCGCAGGCGCAGCAGCGTGGCAACGACCTGCGCCTCATCCGCGACGAGGAGATCGAGGAACTGATGCGGCGCTACCTGAAGCCGATCTTCAAGGTGGCCGGCATCAATCCGGGTGCGGTTCAGATCCACCTGATCGCCGACAATTCGATCAACGCGTTCGTGGCCGGCGGGCAGCGCATCTTCATCCATACCGGCCTGATCGAGCAGGCAGCGACACCCAACGAGGTGATCGGCGTGCTGGCGCACGAGACCGCCCACGTGGCCGGTGGCCACCTCGCCCGGCTCGGGGTGGAAGTGGACAAGGCCTCGACGCAGGCCATCATCGCCATGCTGCTGGGCGCGGCGGGCGCGGTGGCGGCAGCCTCCTCGGGCGCCAGGGGCGCCGGCCAGGCGGGCAGCGCCATCATGATGGGCGGCCAGTCGATGGTCCAGCGCAACCTGCTCAGCTACGTGCGCGCCCAGGAAGCCGCGGCGGATGAAGGCGCGCTGCGCTATCTCGAGGCCACCGGCCAGTCCGGCAAGGGCATGCTCGAGCTGTTCCAGAAGCTCTACAACCAGTCGATCGGCTCGGTGCAGTACATTGACCCCTATGCGGTCAGCCACCCGCTGCCGCTGCAGCGCATCCGGGTGCTGGAAGAGCGCGTGCGCGCGTCGAAGTACTACGGCAAGAAAGACGAGGATTTCCTGGTGCTGCGCCACCACATGGCGCAGGCCAAGCTGATTGCGTTCACCCGGGACGCACAGTCCGTCTACAACGTCTATCCGCCCTCGGACACGTCGCTGCCGGCGCAGTATGCCCGCGCCATCGCCGCCTACCGGCTGGGCGACATGAACAGCGCCATCCCGCAGATCGACCGGCTGATCTCGGTGATCCCCAAGAACCCCTATTTCTGGGAACTCAAGGGCCAGGCGCTGCTTGAGAAGGGCAACCCGGCAGAGGCCGTCGAGCCGTTGCGGCAGGCGGTGAAGCTGGCGCCGAAGAGCGGGCTGATCAAGATCATGCTGGCCCAGGCGCTGCTGGCGTCCGACTCGAAGCCGGCAGCCAAGGAGGCGCTGGGGATTCTCGCCAAGGCCGAGACGGTCGAGGGACAGAGCGCGCAGCTCCACCTGTTCAAGGCGCGCGCGCACGGCATCATGGGCGACCTGCCCCGCGCCGAGCTTGCCACCGCCGAGAGCGCCATGCTGCGCGGCGACAAGAAGCTGGCAAAGGAAAAGGCCCAGGGCGCGCTGGACCGGTCATCGCCCGGTTCGTCGGTCCATATCCGCGCTAACGACATTTTGAATGCACTCAAGCAGAAAGACAGCTAAACAGGTCCGCAATCAAACCCTCGGACCCAAAGCCCCTGGAGCACAATTCATGCGCAAGTCCTTCACCGCCAGTATCCTCGCCATGGCGCTGGCCGCCTCCACAATCGCCATGCCGCTGAGCGCGAACGCTGCCGAGGACCAGTTCACCGCGGCCCAGAAGAACGAGCTGCACAACATCATCCGCGAGTACCTGCTGGAAAATCCGCAGATCCTCAACGAGATGATCGAGAAGCTGCAGATGGCCGAGCGCCAGCAGCAGGAAGAACAGGCCAAGCAGGTCATCTCCAGCAATGCCGACAAGATCTTCCGCAACCCGAACGACATTGTCGTCGGCAATCCGGAAGGCAGCGTGACCCTTGTGGAGTTCTTCGACTACAACTGCGGCTACTGCAAGCGCTCCATGGCAGACGTGCTGCGCCTGACCGAGGAAGACAAGGACGTGCGCGTGGTGATGAAGGAATTCCCGATCCTGTCCGAAGGCTCGGTGATTGCCGCGCATGCAGCCCTGGCCGCGCGCAACCAGAACAAGTACTGGGAACTGCACCTGGCCCTCATGGGTGCGCAGGGCGGCGTCGACAGCCTCGAGAAGGTGCTTGAAATCGCCGGCAAGACCGGGCTCGACGTCGAGAAGCTGAAGGCCGACATGGAAGCCAGCCGCGCAGAGCACGACAAGATCATCGACGAGACCCGCAATCTCGCCCAGGAACTCGGCATCAACGGCACGCCGGCCTTCATCATCGACGGCACGCTGGTTCCCGGTGCCGTGCCCTACAACCAGCTGGCCGCCAGCGTGAAGGGCGTGCGCGACTCCGGCGGCTGCAAGTACTGCTGAGTTCAAACGCACCTTGCACGGCGCTTTTTCATCCACAGGCCGGCTGGCGGTAAAGCTTGGCCGCGTCACGGTTTTGTGGCAATAACGGCCAAATTCGGCAGTCCGCTTCCTGCTGCGGCTCGCGCTCACCCTTCGTATCCGGGAGTTCCCGTCTTTGGCGCACAAGGTTCTGATACTCAACGGACCTAACCTGAACATGCTGGGCACGCGTGAACCCGCCATCTATGGTGCGACCACGCTTGCAGACATCGAGGCCAACTGCAGGGCGCACGCGAAAGGCCTCGGCCTCGACGTGGACTTCCGCCAGTCCAACCACGAGGGCGAACTGGTCGACTGGATCCAGCAGGCGCGCGGCACGGCCAACTGCATCATCATCAACCCCGCCGCCTACACGCACACATCAGTCGCCATTCTCGACGCGCTGAAGATGACGGACCTGCCGATCATCGAACTGCATCTGTCAAACGTGCATGCGCGTGAGCCTTTCCGCCACCACAGCTACGTATCGCCAGTGGCGACCGGCGTGTTGTGCGGCTTCGGCGCGGACGGATACATCATGGCGCTGGATGCAGCCGCCCGGCTGATCGCGGCGCAGGCAAACAGATAGAACAAGAAACGGACCGGAAATACACATGGGCAAGGACTCAAAGACGTTCGACCACGAACAGATCCGCATCCTCGCGGAAATCCTGGCCGACACCGGGCTGACCGAAATCGAGGTCGAGCAGGATGGCCTCAAGATCCGCGTGGCGCGCGAGGTGACCGTGTCCTACGCCCCTGCCCCGCAGCACGTGGCGGTCAGCGCAGCGCCGGCCGCCGCCGCTCCTGCCCCGGCAGCCGAGGCGCCGGCAGCAGCCGCCCCCGCAGGAAATGCCCCCGGCACCGTCAAGTCGCCTATGGTTGGCACCGCCTACTTCTCGCCCTCGCCGGGCGCTGCGCCGTTCGTGCAGGTGGGCTCGCAAGTCAAGGCCGGCCAGACCATCATGATCATCGAGGCCATGAAGACCATGAACCAGATCCCCGCGCCGCACGCCGGCACGGTCAAGCAGATCCTGGTCGGCAACGGCGAACCGGTGGAGTTCGACGAACCGCTGATGATCATCGA
>CAZYKZ010000042.1:0-8507 GCA_964648175.1 uncultured Anderseniella sp. | reverse complement strand
CCCTTCGCGTGCTGCGCGCCTGCCGCGAGCTGGGCATCCAGACCGTGGCGGTCCATTCCACCGCGGACGCCACCGCCATGCACGTGCGCCTTGCGGACGAGAGCGTGTGCATTGGCCCGCCGCCTGCATCCGAGAGTTATCTCAACATCCCGGCCATCGTTGCCGCCTGCGAGATTACCGGCGCGGATGCGGTTCACCCGGGCTATGGCTTCCTCTCCGAAAACGCACGCTTTGCGCAGATACTCGAAGAGCACGAGATCGCCTTCGTCGGTCCTTCGGCCGAGCATATCCGCATCATGGGCGACAAGATCGAGGCCAAGCAGACCGCGAAAAAGCTGGGCATTCCCGTGGTGCCGGGTTCCGACGGCGGCGTGTCGGGCCATGCGGAAGCGCGCAAGGTTGCCAGGCAAGTGGGTTATCCGGTGCTGATCAAGGCCGCTGCCGGCGGCGGCGGGCGCGGCATGAAGGTGGCGCTCAACGAGGACGAGATCGACACCGCACTGTCCACCGCGCAGACCGAGGCCAAGGCTGCTTTCGGCGACGACGCGGTCTACATCGAGCGCTATCTCGCCAAGCCGCGCCACATCGAGATCCAGGTATTCGGCGACGGCCAGGGCAATGCCGTCTATCTGGGCGAGCGCGACTGCTCGCTGCAGCGCCGCCACCAGAAGGTGTGGGAAGAAGCCCTGTCGCCAGCCCTCAACGCCGCCCAGCGCAAGCAGATCGGCGAGACCTGCGCACAGGCCATGGCGGAAATGAAATATTCCGGCGCCGGCACCATCGAGTTCCTGTACGAGGACGGCGAGTTCTTCTTCATCGAGATGAACACGCGCCTGCAGGTGGAGCATCCGGTTACCGAGGCCATCACCGGACTTGATCTCGTACAGGAACAGCTGCGCGTTGCCGCAGGCGCCAAGCTGGGCTTCACCCAGGACGACATCACTTTCAACGGCCACGCCATCGAGTGCCGCATCAACGCCGAGAACCCGCAAACCTTCGTGCCTTCGCCGGGCCGCGTGGTGGGCCTGCACCAGCCGGGCGGGCTGGGCGTGCGCGTCGACAGCGGCATCTATACCGGCTACTCGATCCCGCCCTACTATGACAGCCTGATCGGCAAGCTGATCGTGCACGGGCGCGACCGCAACGAGTGCCTGATGCGGCTGCGCCGCGCGCTCGGTGAGTACGTCATCGAGGGCATCGACACCACCATCCCGCTGTTCCTGCGCCTGCTCGAACAGCCCGACATCATCGACGGCGAATACGACATCCACTGGCTCGAGAAGTTCCTGAAGCAGAACGCTCCCGCCTGACATTCGCGTGAGCAAGGCTGGGAACCGGCAACCGGCATACCCATATAACCGTTGCTGACGAGTGCCGCCGCAGGGGTGGCGCGCGGCCCGAGCCTCAGGGACTGTTTCTGCATGACACCGGCCTATCTCGATCCGGCCCCTCGCCAGTATCCCGCCTTCGTGCACCTGCTTGCACGCTCGGCCCGCGGGCTCGCGTCTGCCGGCGAGACCCGTTCCTTCACGGATGTGGAGGAGTGGCTGCTGGGTGACGCGATCAACGAGGAATCAATGCTGTCACTGGCCGAGTCGCTGGCCTGGCGCATGGTCGCGGCGGGCTTGCCGGTCGACCGCGCCACCATCCATACCGGCACGCTGCATCCGCAACTGGCGGGTTTTTCCTGGGGTTGGCAGAAATCGGACGGGCTTTGCGACGAGATCGTCGTCAAGGCGATGAACTCCCAGACCGACGCCTACCTCAAGAGCCCGCTGCGCGCGCCGATCGAGGAAGGCACGCCGCTTGTCCTTGACGCCCGCGACCCCGCAGTCCGGTCGACCTATCCCTTCCTGGCCGAACTGGCTGAACAAGGCATCGTGCACTATGCCGCCCTGCCCATGCCCAAGCGCATCGGCGCCAACCGCTACGACGTGGCCACCTTGGCCACCAACAATCCGGACGGCTTCACGCCCGAGCAGCAAGCCCAGCTCGACCGCATCCTCAAGTACCTGTCGTTGCATGTGCACCGGCATGTGGCGCGGCGCATCGCGGAAAACGTGCTCAACGTCTACCTCGGCCACAGCGCCGGCCGGCAGGTGCTGGAAGGCAGCATAGAGCGCGGCGCCGGCCAGCCGATCAACGCAGTGATCTGGTTCGCCGACATGCGCGGCTTCAGCCAGCTGTCGGAGACGTTCCCCGGCGCCCACGTGAACCTGCTTCTCAACGGGTTTCTGGATCAGTTGGTCAGCGCGGTCTCGGCGCATGGCGGCGATGTGCTCAAGTTCATGGGTGACGGCATTCTTGCGGTGTTCCCCTTCACCGACGACGAAGGTGAGCGAAACGCCGCCAACGATGCTATGGCGGCAGCCGACCAGGCGCTTCGCAACCTCGAGGCGTTCAATGCCAATCCCCCGCCGGACGTCGCCGCCATCAATGGCCGCCAGCCGCTGCGCTGCGGCATCGCCATGCATACCGGCGAGGTATTCTTCGGCAACGTGGGCGGCCAGGAAAGGCTGGACTTCACGGTGGTCGGCAGCGCCGTGAACGAAGCTGCGAGACTGGAGCAACTGACCAAGCGGCTGATGCGTCCGGTGCTGGTTTCCGAGCAGGTGGCGCGCCTGCTTGACGCCCGCATGGATGACTGCGGCGAACATGAATTGAAGGGATTTTCAAGGCCGGTAAGGGTGTTTGCGCCCAGGCACTGGAAGTCCACCGCAATACTCTTATAATGTTGTTGGCTGCCGGAAGGGCCGGGCTGGCAAACCATCAATTCTGTTCAACCGGGAGATGGCCTGCATGCGTTTCACTACGGCTTCATTGATCGCAGTTCTCGCTCTTTGCACCCTGGCAAACCCTGCAGCAGCTGACTGCAAGGACCCGGTGAAGCCGGGTGTGGACTGGAGCAATTGCACCAAGAAGCTGCTGATGCTGCCCGGCGTAGACCTCGAGAAGGCGATCCTCGCCTATGCGAACCTGACCAGCACCGACTTTGGAGGCGCGAAGTTGATGTACGCCAACCTCGACCGGGCCGACGTCACCTACGCCTCTTTCAAGGGTGCGGACCTCACGTCCGCCTCTATGCAGAAGACAGTCGGCAACCGGACCACCTTCTCAGGCGCCCGGCTGGACAAGGCGAACCTCGACGCCATCGAGATGTTCCGCGGTGATTTCACCGAAGCCAGCCTCGTCGAAACGAACCTGTCACGCGCCAGCATGCCGCGTGCGATATTCGCCAAGGCCAATCTGAAGGGCGCGAGCCTGATCAAGTCCGACATGATCCGCAGCAGCTTCCAGGACGCTGACCTGTCGAACGCCACGCTGACCTTCGCCATCCTCGCCCGGTCGGAATTTGCCGGGGCAAAGCTCGACGGATCGGACTGGTCGCACACCTATCTCTACCGGACCCGTTTGCAGGGGGTGGACCTGTCCGGCGTCATCGGCCTGACCAGCGAGCAGGTTGCGCTAGCGTGCGGCGATGATGAAACGAAACTTCCGCCAGGAGTGGAAAAACCCGAGCGCTGGCCCTGCAACCCGCAGGAAGATTGACCGCCGGCGGCATGCCGCCTGCTCAACCTGTTGCACGCAGTGCTTGCTGAATCCCGCCTCCCACCGGTATTCATGTCGCTGCCATGTCCACGATCACGCCACAGCTTCTGTTGAGAGCCTACACGGCCGGCATCTTCCCGATGGCGGAGAGCGCGCAGGACAATGCGCTCTACTGGGTTGAGCCCGAGATTCGCGGCATCCTTCCGCTTGAAAGCTTTCACGTGCCGCGCAGGCTGGCGCGCCAGATCCGGCAGCGCATCTTCCACGTCACCGTGGACCAGTCGTTCGACGAGGTCATCGCAGGGTGTGCCGGTGCGCCTGGCAGCGCGGGCGCCGATGCGGTGATCGAGCGGCCTTCGACATGGATCAACGCGCGCATCGCGGCGCTCTACTCCCAGCTGCACAAGATGGGATGCTGCCATTCCATCGAGGTGCGCCGTCAGGACGGTTCGCTTGCTGGCGGACTCTACGGCGTGCGCATCGGTGCGGCCTTTTTCGGCGAGAGCATGTTCTCCGCCGAAACTGGCGCCTCGAAAGTGGCGCTCGTGCATCTGGTGGCGAGGCTTCGCGCCGGCGGCTTCAGGCTGCTGGACACCCAGTTCGTAACAGACCATCTGAAGCGGTTCGGCTGCATCGAGGTGCCAAAGGAAGCCTACCGGCAACTGCTCGACGAGGCGCTGCTGCAGGATGCCGATTTCGCGGCCTTCACCGGCGATGCCGATCCGGAGGCGGTCCTCGGCGCCATCCATTCCGGCAGATGAGCGCAGCAAGGCCATTGGCGGCTTTGCCGTGTTGACGTAACCTCCTGATTCCGGGCGTCCGCCCGGCAAGCGAGGCCACGTGCAATGAAGTCCGCCATAACAAGCATCATGACTGCGCTGATGTTGCTGGCCGCAGCCGCTCCGGCTGCCGCCGCCGATCTCAACGTGAACATAACCGGCGTGCGAAACGCCAATGGTACGATCATCGTCTGCCTGTGGACCAGCGGCTGGGGATTTCCGGATTGCGAGAGTTCACGTGACAACGTGGTGATCCAGCGCCAACCGGCACAGCCGGGCACGATGACATTCGTGTTTCCGGGCATCGCCGCCGGGCGTTATGCCGTGTCCGTGGCGCATGACCAGAACAACGACGGCAAGCTGGAGCGGCACAAGTTCCTGAAGTACCCGCTCGAAGGGGCGGGCGTATCGAACTACTTCACCCCGCCACGGTTCGCGCCGTTCCATCACGAAGCGCTGTTCGACGTGAACGAGCCCGGCGTCAGCATTGCCGTGCCGATGCACTATCCGCCGCAATGAGAAGAAAGGCGCCTAGCTGTCCAGCTGCCCGGGGCAGCCTGCCGCAGACCAGCGCTTGTTGATGTCGTAGATGGCTTGCGAGGCCGTGTTCATCTCGCCGGCGAACTTCTTGCACTTGTCGTTGCCGGCGCAATAGTCGAGCATCTGATTGTAGGTGGATTGCATGGCCTCAGGCGTCGGATGCTTGCTACCCTTGTGCTCGCGCTTGAGCGTTGCGTGATACCAGTTGGACCAGTGGAATTCCTTCTTCGCCAACCGGAGAATGCGCGGCCGCAGCTTCTTGGTAAACTCGGTGCGCAAGGTATCGCACGCGCCTGCAGCCGGGGCCTCGGCCGGACTGCCGGTGAGCACGGCCACCGCCAAAAGACCAGCCGCCACAGGGTAGATGTGTCTGAATTTCATGCTCTTCGCCAGATTGTGCAGGAACCCCTCCCCACCCTGACTACATGAATGCAATTCATGGCGAAACTGCGATTTGCCCGGAATCTACAGAAAACGGATCAATCTGCTGGCGGAGCCTGCTCCGTACCCTCATCATCCTGCGAGGCCTTGGGCGCAGTCTCGGCCGGCGCCTCCTCGCGTTCAGGCACGGCCGGGCGGTTTGGATCGAGGCAGCCGATCAGCCACACGTCGTAGACCGGGTGCTCCACGGCGTTGAGTCCGGGGCTCTCGGCCAGCATCCAGCCCGAGAAGATTCGCCGCGTCCCGCCATTGATGAGGTTTTCATCGACCTGCACAAACGACGTGGTCTTGGGTTCCTCGGTTGGCGGCCTCGAATTGCACACGCGCGGATAGACGTTGAGCGCGCCGAACCGGCGCACCTCGTTGACCGGAATCTCGAACGTGGTGATGCGCCCGGTGATCTTGTCGAGACCGGCAAACACCGCTATCGGGTTCTGGATCGCCTGCGCGGAGACGGTCGCAGCACTTGCGGCCAGCCCCGCCAGACAGGCCAGCGCCCTGATTGAAAACCGGCTGTTCATGCAGGCTTCACCGCTTCAACACGCAGTCGCACATAGTCCGCCGTCCAGTTGCCCCGGGCGTCGCACAGGCAGGGCCTGAGCAGGTCCTCGACCTCCTGGAGCACGTTTTCCATGTCATCCCCGAACTGCTCGAAGAACGGCTTTCTAAACACCTTCAGCCAGGCCTTCATGCCGGTCTTGAGCGGCGTGGGCCGGGGGAACAGCCCGATCCGTTTCACCTCGAATCCGCGCCCGGCCAGCATGTCCGCATACACTTCCGGCGATGGAAAGAACCACGGACCAGCCAGCGTCTCGTCGCCGCCGCGCATCTGCCCCACGGCCCGCATGGCCGTGACGATGGCGGCAACGTTACCATGACCGCCAAACTCGGCAACAAAGCGGCCTCCGGGCTTCAGCGCCCGCCAGACCCCGTCGACCACCTGTTCGGGCCGGTTCATCCAGTGCAGCGCGGCGTTCGAGAAGACCGCGTCGAACTCGCTGTCGAAGCTGAGCTCATGACCATCGCCCTCTTCCACATCGAGACTGAGCGCGACAGCGGCAGCCAGCAGGTCCGGGCTCTTGTCGATGCCCTTCACCACCGCGCCCGCATCGGCAATCCTGCGGGTCAACGCACCGTCGCCGCAGCCCAGATCGAGCACCCGCTCACCCGGTTTGACGTCGAGCCAGTCGACCACGGCGCCGGCCAGGTCTGCGACGAAGCGGGCGTGGGTCGAGTAACTGTCAGCGGACCAGGTTTGACGAGACTGGGGCGCAGTATCGGTGGCGGTGGTCACTGTGCCGAAGTGCCTTCTGCCGGCTGCTCTTCCTGCTGGGCATCGCTGCCCGTCTCGCCGCCTTCGGAGGAACTGTCCTCTGACTTCTTGTTGCTGCCGAGAACGAACTGCGACACGAGGCCAAAGATGTCGATCGGATCCTGGGTAAAGGCGATCTCGCCGCCCGGCTCGATCATGGTTTCGCTGCCGCCGGGCTCAAGCTCGACGAAGTTGCCGCCGAGCAGGCTTTCCGAGCCGATCTTGGCGGTGGAGTCTTCGGGCAGCTTCACGGTCGAGTCCACGTCCATGACGATATTGGCGCGATAGGTCTCGCGGTCGAGGGTCTGTCCGACGACGGAGCCGATCTTGATGCCCGCCATGCGCACGTCCGTCCCCACGCTGATGCCCTTGACCGAGCCGAACGAGGCGTTGACCTGGTAGCCGGACGCCGGACCGCCAAGCCCGCCCACCGAATACATGAAGATGAAGAAACCTGCCGCAATGGCGATCACGAAGGCGCCGACTGCGGCTTCGACCATTGAATTGTTCATCGTCAGCTTCTCCCCTCAGTGCCTCACAGGATGATGCGTCGCCAACATCCCCGGTGCTGACCGGTCAGGTCATTCCGGCTGCCATGCCTCGTAGTCGGGCTTTGCTGCCTGCTTGGGCGTTGGCCCCAGGATGCTGCCAGCCGGACGGTATGCCGCGGCCGAACCGGTAAGGTTGGGCTGGTGCGGCTTCTGCCACTCGCGAGGAGTGTACTTGACCTCGGTGGGCGGCGTATTGGTGCGGTGATGCATCCAGCCGTGCCAGCCAGGCGGAATCATCGACGCCTCGGCATAGCCCGAATAGATCACCCAGCGCCGCTCGGGGATCGAGTCCGGCAGCTTTGACGGCGCACGGTAGTACTTGTTGCCCATCTGGTCTTCGCCGACGAATTCGCCGTGGCGCGCGGTAAACCAGCGCGTTCCCATGGTTTGGCCGTTCCACCAGGTAAACAATTGCAGCAAAAAGTTCTTCATGGATGCTTCAGCTTGAGCTCTTTGCAGGGCGCCAGGCACGCCGCTGCCGGATTCCTGAATTTCGGCCTTTCTTATGGCCCAAGCGGGCGGGACAAGTCCAGTGGCTTTGCGGCAATGTCCCGGTTTCAATCTCTGAAATGCGGCTTGCGATACACTCCTGCCCTGCCTGCGGCAGTGCAGGCCGCGACCTGGAGGTTCTTCGTCCGATCAGTCCAGCGAACCGGACGTCACAGCAATTGCCAAGTAGCCAAAAGCGAGTCCCGCCAATGCAGTTGCGAAGATGCTTGCCGTGGCCAGCCAAATGGCGAGCCCGCCAATTGTGGATCCGGACATTCCCACGATCGCTCGGCCCAGGGCCTGCCCCCCGTCTGCCCCTGCCAAGAAGGCAACGAGCACTCCCAGCAGGCCTCCCACGAAAGCCAGCCATGCTGCAATGATAACGACATCCATATCTTCATCCCGGGGCGGACATATATCTCCCGCATCCCGCCCAGAGAATAAATTCAAGTATGGAACGATTGAAATAAGTGAAACTGCGTATCAAATCGAAATTACACAATGACATTTTTTGCATATATGTCTTATGTTGCAATATTATAGCCCTCACCAAATTCATACTTTCGCTTTTTGATTTTCAAATCACGATCAATGCTACGCACTGTATTCCATTCGCAAAATGGATAACCAATTCGCTTAGTGGACAGTGAACGGTTATTGATTCGTATGCGGATTGCTGTGCCGGCCACCAGCTCAGTTGGCATGAAGGCGGACTCGACACCGACGGGCCGCATTGCACTGTACGGGCATTGCGAAAACGCCCGCCGAGGCACCACCGGCTTTCCCTCCCCCTTGCACACGCCGTTGCCGCAACGGTACAAGGGGTCCCCTGCCCGATGAACCCCG
>CAZYKZ010000041.1:0-15702 GCA_964648175.1 uncultured Anderseniella sp. | reverse complement strand
CGATCTTCTCGCCCTGCAGCTCGTTCACCACAGCCTGCACGCGGCTGCCGCGCATGCCGACGCAGGCGCCGACGGGATCGATCGAAGAGTCCTTCGAGCGAACGGCAATCTTGGCGCGCGAACCAGGGTCACGGGCAACCGCAACCACCTCGACGATGCCGTCATAGATTTCCGGCACTTCCTGCTGGAACAGCTTGGCCATGAATTCGGGACGGGAGCGGGACAGGAAAATCTGAGGCCCACGCGGTTCGCGGCGCACGTCGAAGATATAGGCGCGGATCCGGTCGCCATTGCGGAACTGCTCGCGCGGCAGGCCTTCATCGCGGCGGACGATGCCTTCGCCACGGCCGAGGTCGACGATGATGTTGCCGTACTCGGCGCGCTTGACCACGCCAGACACGATCTCGCCGACGCGATCCTTGTATTCCTCGAACTGGCGCTCGCGCTCGGCGTCGCGGACCTTCTGGACGATCACCTGCTTGGCGTTCTGGGCGGCGATGCGGCCGAAGTCGACCGGCGGCAGCGGCTCGGACAGGAAGTCGCCAAGCCGGGCGCCGGGATTGCGCTCCAGTGCTTCCTGCATGGTGATCTGGGTAGCGTCGTTCTCGACGTGCTCGACCACTTCGAGCAGACGGTAAAGCTTGGTTTCGCCGGTTTGCGGGTCGATCTCGGCGCGGATGTCGTTCTCGGCGCCGTAGCGGGACTTCGCCGCGCGCTGGATGGCGTCCTGCATGGCCTCGATTACGACCATCTTGTCGATCGACTTCTCACGCGCAACCGCATCCGCGATCTGCAGCAGTTCCAGCCGGTTTGCACTTACAGCGACATCAGACATCTCATCACTCCGCTTCAATGTCGTTGGTTTCGTTCACGTCATGGTCCCAGCCGGCGCCATCGCCGACTTCGCCCGATTTTGCGCGCTGGCTGGCAGCAGCCAGCAGCTCATCCGTCATTACAAGCTTGGCGTCGCCGATGGCGTCAAACGCCAGGCCGATCAGCACTTCGTCTCCACCCTTTTCCTGGGGCTCGATGAACAGGCGCACCTCGCCGTCCTCGAAACCTTCAAGGCGGCCACGGAACCGCTTGCGGCCGGCCAGCGGCGTGGCCAGTTCGATCTTCGCCTCGAAGCCGGCCCAGCGCTCGAAGTCTTCCGGGCGCACCAGCGGACGGTCAACGCCGGGCGAAGACACTTCAAGGCTGTAGCGGCCTGAAATGGGATCATCGACATCAAGAAGCGGTGACACCGTTCGCGAAATTTCCTCGCAGCCGCCGACGGTCATTGACCCGTCCGGCCGCTCGGCCATGATCTGCAGGGTCGAGCCGGACAGCTTCACCCGCACCAGCCGGTAACCCAGATCCTCGATTGCAGGCTCGACGATCGCGGCCACCTTCGCAGCCACGCCGGATTCCCGCTTCAACCTGGTGGCCATCCCGGCCGTCATGCGCATCGTCCTGTCAAATGCCCCGCTTCGGGCAACAAAAAAAGCGGGCCCCGCGGGACCCACTCTCATGAACCGTGATCTGCGACGCTAATCGAAGACCTATGAGAATGAACTTCTTGGACGTTCATATACGCTCCAAAGACTCAAATATCAAGCCGAAGCCGCCTCATGAGCGTCTGAAACGAAGATAGGCGGAGTTCCGGCCTTCACGCACCGCCTTGGCCTCATAGCGGGTCTGCGGCCAATCGGCCGGCCGGATGCGCCAGTCATCGGGCTGCTCCGCTGTCCACTCGAAGCCGCCATGGCGGGTCACCTCACGCAGTGTCCAACGGATGTAGTCATCTATGTCGCTTGCCACGCGGAACTCGGCGCCCGGCTTCAGGATGCGGTGAAGTTGATCCAGGTTCTGCTGGTTCACAAAGCGGCGCTTGTGATGGCGCGCCTTCGGCCACGGATCGGGAAACAGCAGGAACGCGCGCGATACGGACGCATCAGCGATCTGCGGCATGCGTGGACGGATGTCATCATCCAGAATGCGGATGTTGGAAAGCTGCTGTTCCTCGATCTGGCTCAACAGCTTCGCCACCCCGTTGATGAAAGGTTCGGCGCCCAGAATGCCGACATCAGGATTGCGTGCGGCCTGCCAGGCAAGATGCTCACCGCCGCCAAAGCCGATTTCCAGCCAGACTTCTCTGACAGAGCCGGCGAACATTGACGCCGGGTTGGCCAATACGGCTGGGTCTTCCGGCACCCGCAGCTGCGGCAGCAGTTCGGCAACGAGGCGTGAATGATTGCGCCGCAATGACTGACCGGCACGCCGCCCGAAGAATTTCTCCCCGAAGTCTGGCGTGTCCGGTCCGGTCATCTTGGATCGCGTGGTCTGGCCCGCTCAGGCCAGTTCCTTCGCCGCGTTCTTGAGCGCCGTGGTCAGGTCGGTCTTTTCCCACGAGAAGGAACCATCACGGCCCGGCTTGCGACCGAAGTGTCCATAGGCGGAGGTCTTGGCGTAGATCGGCTTGTTGAGGTCCAGGTGACGGCGGATGCCCGATGGGGACAGATCCATTACCTTTCGGATGGCCTGCTCCAGAACCGTTTCGTGCACCTTGCCGGTGCCGTGGGTGTCAACATAAACCGAAAGCGGCTGGGCAACGCCGATGGCATAGGACAGCTGGATGGTGCAGCGGTCGGCCAGCTTCGCGGCCACGATGTTCTTGGCCAGATAGCGCGCGGCATAGGCTGCCGACCGGTCGACCTTGGTGGTGTCCTTGCCGGAGAAGGCCCCGCCACCGTGCGGCGCGGCGCCACCATAGGTGTCAACGATGATCTTGCGTCCGGTCAGGCCGGCATCGCCGTCCGGGCCGCCGATCACGAACTTGCCAGTCGGGTTGATGTACCAGTTGCAATCCTTGGCGATTGGAAGATCGCCAAGCGCCTCGCGGACATAGGGTTCCACCACCGAGCGGACCTTCTTCGAATCCCACTTGGCATCCAGGTGCTGGGTGGACACGACGATGGACGTTACTTCGGCCGGTTCGCCGTCAGCATAGCGGATGGTGACCTGGCTCTTTGCATCGGGGCCCAGCTTGCCTGCATCGCCCACGCCCTTGTGACGGGCAGCGGCAAGCAGTTCCAGGATCTTGTGGGAATAATAGATCGGCGCAGGCATGAGGTCCGGGGTCTCGCGGCACGCATAACCGAACATGATGCCCTGGTCGCCTGCACCTTCCTCGCCCTGCCGGTCGGCGGCACTGTCGACACCCTGGGCAATGTCGGCAGACTGCGAGTGCAGCAGCACATCGATCTTGCAAGTCTTCCAGTGGAAGCCGTCCTGTTCGTAGCCAATGGCGCGGATGGCGCGGCGCGCGGCCGAACGGAAGCGCGACGGGTTGATGACTTCGTTGCCGTGCTTGTCCTTCTTGAGCAGCGTGTCGGGCACGCGCACTTCCCCGGCAATCACGACGCGATTGGTGGTGCACAGAACTTCTGCCGCAACGCGTACCTTCCAGGGGTCAAGGCCGGTCTTGCGGGCCTCCTTGTAAACAAGATCGACAATCTCGTCGGAGATGCGGTCGCACACCTTGTCGGGGTGACCTTCGGAAACCGATTCGCTGGTGAAGAGGTAATTCTGTCGCGCCATGGCTTGCAAACTCCGCGAGAGGGGCCAGACGACACCATATACAGATTTCTTTATATGATCAGGGTGCCGGGTGGCGTCCTTTTGTCAGGCCAGACGGGCGGCGTCAAGCCGACATTGCCCTCGTCGGCACATTTCCGGCGCGGTTGACTGCAGGCGAGGCGGTGGTGACGGCCGGGTGAATCAGTTGCCGGATGTGGAAGAAATCGACTTCACCAGATCAATGACCTTGCGACGCACTTCCGGACTCTTGATCTCGGCAAAGGCCCGAATCAGCTGCGCACCGTCTGAACTGGTCAGGAAGTCGGTCATCTGGAATGAATCACTGCTTTCGGCAAAGCCTGCCGCAGGCTTGCCGGAGGACTGGCCGGGCATGTCATCAAAAAAGAACTGTACCGGCACATCCAGAATACGGGCCATTTCAAACAGACGGCTGGCACTGATCCGGTTGGAGCCCTTCTCATATTTCTGGACCTGCTGGAACGTGAGGTCGAGGTGCTCGCCGAGCTTTTCCTGGCTCATGCCCACCAGCATGCGGCGCATCCGCAACCTGCTTCCAACGTGAACGTCGATCGGGTTTGGCATTTTCGCAGTCATTTTTACCAGTACATCCGTTAAGGCGTACGGGATTTCAGTCCCGCAAGCAATGGTTTCATCGGACGCCAGCATGGCTTCTCATGAGCGAAGAGCCTGGATGTGGGCGAATTGCAGCCTCATATTCAGCCCCGCCACGCCAAAAAACCGGCGAACTCAATTCCCCCGCCAGTTAGAGGTACACCATTACAGGTTGTTCAGTCTACAAATTAAAACTACCGTGAGGAAAACAAGCGTGAGGGCTGCAAACAGGGAATCTCCCCACATGGCATACAAGGTTGCAGGCAGGACCGTGGGCAGAGGGACTTCCAGAATTCCGGTTTCAAACAAGGGAAGTTTCGCCTGTACACGGCCTGCCGGATCGATCATCGCGGAGATGCCGGTGTTGGCCGCGCGTATCATCGGCAACCCCTGTTCAATCGAGCGGAACCGGGCCTGAACGAGGTGCTGGTGAGGCCCGCCGGACGTACCGAACCAGGCATCATTTGTGACGTTTACCAATAACTTGGGCAATATCTTGCGGGGAAAACTGCGGGGGAAGACAGCCTCGTAGCAGATGAAGCCGGCAAACGCGGGCATGCCCGGAACCGTCACCACCTTGTCTGCCTCACCTTCCGAAAAACCGGACGGCAAACGGGCCAGCTGGCGGATTCCCAGGGGTTCAAGGATGGCGGGAAAGGGAAGGAACTCGCCGAACGGCACCAGCCTCACCTTGTCGTGCCGGCCCATTATGTGACCGTCGGGACCGATGACGAGAAGGCTGTTGAAAATTCTTGCTGTCCCGTCAGACTCCAGCACGCGATGCAACCCTCCCGTGAGCAGAAAGCTGCCCTGTGGCAACAGCCCGGCAATCTGCTCCCGAAGGCCTTCTTCCTCCGCCAGCAGCAGAGGCAGGGCACTCTCCGGCCATACCACCAGAGGTGGAACCTGCAGGTCTGCAGGCCAGGGCCGGGCCGTCATCTCGAGATAGGTGGAGACGATTTCGTCACGCCGGGTCCTGTCCCACTTGATGTTCTGCGGAATGCTGGGCTGGACGATCCTGACCAGCGGGGCAGGCGATTGGGAACTGGCCGTTTCAACCATTGCGTCGTAACCGGCCACACGCTGATTGCCCCAGACCTGAAGGCCTGCAACGACCAGGGCAATGGCGCCGGCATATGCCAGGCCAGACCGGCGCAAGCTGCGTGTTGAGCAGCCGGACTGCCAGAACGCGGCAGGCGCGCCTGCCGCCAGCAGCACCAGAAGCGTCAGCGCGTAGATACCGCCAAGACTCGCGGCCTGTGAAAGACCGGTCGCAGGTTCCGCCGCATAGCCGGGCAGGTTCCAGGGGAAGCCGGTGAGCATGTGGCCGCGCAGCCATTCCCCAACCGCCAGAAGGCAAACCAGAAGTACGACGCGGCGCCAGCCAGTGCTCCACAAGCGGGCAGCCAAACCTGCGGCGGCGCCCCAGTAAAGCGCGAGATAGGCAGGCAGGCCTGCCACCGCAAACGGAATCAGTGCGGCAAACTTTTCCGGCTCCACCCGGAAGGCTTCGGATATCCACCACAGCGACGGCACGAAGTATCCGAAGGCAAAACTCCAGCCGATGGCGAAGCCGCGTGCGAAAGACCGTCGCGAACCCGCCCCGTCAAGCAGCCAGACCAGAACCGGCACGGACACCAGCAGTACCGGCCAATATCCGAATGGCGGCAGCGACAGGCTCTGAGCCGCACCGGCCAGCATTGCCGCAAGACACGCCCATAAGGCCGAACGATGGAGAATGTGGCTGGACCCTGTGCTCAAGGCTGACGCCCCCCTTGCCCGTTGCGCGGCCCCGTTGCCAGAAACGGCAGATATGTTGACTGGTCAGTGCGTGGTTTGCCGGTCGGGGGCAGTCGCTGTCCGCGGCTGTGAGGGCTGCGGCGACCGCCCCTTGGCAGACTGACGCGGTCCCTTGTGAATCGCAATACGGCGGACGCGCCGGGGATCGGCGGCCACAACCTCGAACTCGATGCCCGCCGGATGACGGATCAGCTCCCCCCGCGCCGGCACGCGGCCCAGCATGTGGAAGATCAGGCCGCCAAGCGTATCGGCCTCTTCCTCTTCTTCTTCGGACAGCAGCTCGAGGCCAAGCAGCTCCTCGGCATCCTCTATCTCGTACCGGGCATCGGCAACCCACGAGTTCTCCGAGACCTGGCTGATCAGTTCGTCCTTCTCGTCATGCTCGTCGGCAATGTCACCGACGATCTCCTCGACAAGATCCTCGATGGTGACCAGACCGTCCGTGCCGCCATACTCGTCCACGACCACCGCCATGTGGCAATGGGTGGACTGCATCTTCACCAGCAGGTCGGGAGCCGGCATCGATGGCGGCACGTAGAGCAGGTCACGCATGATGCCGAGTTCACCGACCCTGGTCTTGAGGCTGGCAGCAGACAGGGTCCATGCCGCAGCCTGCCTGGCGCCAGCCTTTGCATTACGGCCGCGCTTGCCCCGTGAATTGAGCCAGCCGAGAAAATCCTTGATGTGGACCATGCCGATGGGCTCATCCAGCGTCTCCCGGTAGACCGGCAGGCGCGAATGTCCGGCATCCAGGAAGTACTCAAGCAACTCCGAGACCGTGCTCGACGCCTCGACAGCAATGATCTCGGCCCGCGCTACCATCACATCGTCGACGCGCAGGTCAGAGAACTCGATGAGATTCAGCATCATCGATTTCGCATCTGCGCGGAACGTCGAGTCGCCAGCCTCCTCGGTGTGGCGGTCAAGCACGCCCTCAAGGCTTTCGCGCAAGGTCTCGTCGCTCTTGCCAAAGCCAAAGGCGCGTTTCAGGCGGGAAAGGAAGCCGGCGCTGTCATTGCGCGGCATATCAAGCGTGGTGTTGGCCCCGTTGCGGGGCAGGCTAGATTGGTCGTCGTCCATCAGGGCTGCCGGACCCGGGATCCGGTACTCTCCTTGTCATCAAACGGGCCGTTGAGGCTCACTCATATGGGTTGGGTATGCCCAAATTCGCAAGTATTTCTTTCTCGAGGCTTTCCATCTGTTCCGCCTCATCATCGTTTTCGTGGTCATAACCCATTATGTGCAAGAATCCATGAACGACAAGATGGGTGAAATGGTGCTCGAGCGGCTTGTCCTGCTCTGCGGCTTCGCGCGCAATTACACCGGCCGCAAGGATGATCTCGCCAAGCGGTTTTGGCTCTCCCGGTGGCAGGACCATTCCCGCGGCCGCCGGAAATGACAGGACATTGGTGGGCTTCGGCTTGCCACGCCATTGCCTGTTCAGGTCGGCGACTTCCTCATCCGTTGAAAGCACGACGTCAACCGCGCCGTCCGCGATGGTCGTGTCAAGGCAAGATGCGGCAGCATTGACCGCGCGCGTTGCAAGAGATGTTGCCTCGGGCAGCAGTGAACTCCAAGCCTCCTCGTCAATGTCGATATTGACGATCACGGCTTGCGCGGTTTGGCAGCCGGCTCCCAACCCGCTCGGTCGTAGGCATCGACGATCTTGGTGACGAGCGGATGGCGCACGATATCGGCGTTGCCGAACTTCACTTGCGCGATCTCATCAACGCCCTTGAGATAGTCCAGCGCCTGGGTCAGGCCGGAGGTGATGCCGGCAGGAAGGTCGACCTGCGTCGGGTCGCCGGTAATGACCATGCGCGAGCCCTCGCCGAGGCGGGTGAGGAACATCTTCATCTGCTGGGGCGTGGTATTCTGCGCCTCATCAAGAATGATGAATGCTCTCGACAGGGTCCGCCCGCGCATGAAGGCCAGCGGCGCAATTTCGATGGTATTGTCCGCCAGACCCTTCACGACGGCTTCAGCCGGCATGACGTCGTAAAGCGCGTCATAGAGCGGGCGCAGATAGGGATCTACCTTTTCCTTCATGTCGCCCGGCAGAAAGCCGAGCCGCTCTCCCGCCTCGACGGCGGGGCGTGACAGGATGATGCGGTCGACCTTGCCCGCCATCAGTTCAGCAGCGGCGCATACAACGGCCAGATAAGTCTTGCCGGTACCGGCCGGGCCAACGCCAAACACCAGCTGACTGGACGCAATCGCTTCCAGATATACCTTCTGGCCGGGCGAGCGGGCCGTCACCACCTTGCGGCGGGTTCGCACAGCTGCAACGTCGGGCTTGCCTGAGCTTGCGACCGGCATGGGCACCATGGCCATGCGTATGGCGCCATCCACGTCTCCGCGTCCGACCTCAAGACCCTCCAGCGCCCGCTCGTAGAGTTCGACCAGAACCTGGCGGGCCATTTCGCGGCCGCCTTCCGTACCCTGGATCGCCACCTTGTTGCCGCGCGGGGTAATGTCGACGCCCAACCTGTCCTCGATCAGCAGGAGGTGCTCGTCATGTTCACCGAACACCAGCATCAGCAGGCGGTTGTCGTCGAAGCTCAAGGTGGTGGTGCCGAGGGCGGGCGCGGGGCGGGTTTGCCGGGGTGCGGCAGACTTTGACTGAAGGGTGCGTGGGCTCAAAGGGCCTTAAACTCCTGATTCGCTGAAAGCGCGCATTCGAATCACATCACAAAGCGCTTCATGCATCAACCATGTGACCGGTCAATGAATTGGGGCCTGTTCCGGTGATTTCAACCCGTACCGTCTCACCGATGGTTCGATGGCCTGCCTCCAGGAAGACCGATTGGAGATAAGGGGAACGGCCAACCAGCTGTCCGGACTTTCTTCCGGGCTTTTCGAGCAGCACATCGAGCGTGCGTCCGACGCAAGCCTGATTGAATGCCGCCTGCTGTTCTGCCAGCAGGGCCTGAAGCCGGGCAAGGCGGTCCGCTTTCACATCTTCGGGCACTTGGGCATCGTGCCCGGCGGCAGGCGTGCCGGGGCGCGGCGAGTACTTGAACGAGAAGGCCTGGGCATAGGTCACGTCGCGGACCAGCTGCATCGTCGCCTCAAAGTCGTCCTCTGTCTCGCCGGGAAAACCTACAATGAAGTCGGACGACATCGCGATGTCGGGCCGGGCAGCGCGAATGCGGGAAACCAGCTCCACGTAGCTTTCCGCCGTATGCTTGCGGTTCATGGCCTTGAGGATGCGGTCGGAGCCGGACTGCACAGGCAGGTGCAGATACGGCATCACCTTCGGGTTGGAACCGTGGGCCGAGATCAGGGCATCATCCATGTCGCGCGGGTGGCTGGTCGTGTAGCGCAGACGCTCAAGACCGTCGATTGCCGACAGTTCGTCGAGCAGGTGCCCAAGGGTCCAGCTGCCGCCATCGAGCCCTTCGCCGTGCCAGCCATTGACGTTCTGGCCGAGCAGCGTCACCTCGCGCACGCCCGCCTCTACCAACTGGCGCGCCTCGGCAACGATACGTTGGGCAGGACGCGAGAACTCGGCTCCACGCGTATAGGGCACCACGCAGAAGGTACAGAACTTGTCACAGCCTTCCTGCACCGTCAGGAAAGCGGCCACACCACGCTTCAGCGTCTTTGCAGCCGCCGGGGCATCCAGCGCATCGAACTTCTCATCTGCCGGGAATTCGGTTTCGACGACAGCGCTTCCGGTTTCAGCATGCTGGTCGAGCAGCGCCGGCAGGCGATGATAGGTTTGTGGACCGAACACGAGATCCACGACCGGCGCGCGGCGAACGATCTCCTCGCCCTCGGCCTGGGCGACACAACCGGCAACGGCAATCTTCATGGCGCCGCCAGCCTTGTCCTTCATGCGGCGCAGCCGGCCCAGTTCGGAATATACCTTCTCGGCTGCCTTTTCCCGGATGTGGCAGGTGTTGAGAATGACCAGGTCGGCGTCATCAGCTGTATCGGTCACGGCATAGCCGCGGCTACCCAGCACTTCGCCCATGCGCTGGCTGTCATAGACGTTCATCTGGCAGCCATAGGTCTTGATGAAGACCTTGCGCTGGTTGCCGTCCCTACCGGCGGCAGATGCTGTGCTCATCCTGCTGCTCCGTTGAATATGTGCCGAGGCTATAGTCATTCCGGCTTCCCGTGACAACCGGTTCACAGATCAAACCGTGCAGTCACCGCATCAATGCGAGTGCCATCCGCATGGCGATAGTATCCCTTGCGAACGCCGGTACGCCGGAAGCCGGCGCCGTCATAAAGTGCTGCTGCTGCCGGATTGTCGCTGGCATACTCGATGAACAGGCAGGATGCGCCCGTTGATCGCGCAAGTCCGAAAAGCTCATCGAGCAAGGCCTTGCCAACCCCTCGCCGCCGCATGGACGGGGCAACCGCGATGGTCAGGATCTCCATCTCGTCAGCCGCTTTCCGGGCCAGTACGAAGCCGCAGGGCTGCTCGTTCTGGGACTCCCCCGTGACCGCGAGCAGGCAGACGCTGCCGGGTGCGTTGACCAGGCTGGCCAAGGCGTCAGCATCCCATGCCTCGTCAAAGGCTTGCGCATGAAGCTGCGCGAGCAGCGCTGCATGGTCCGCTCCAACCTGCCGGATGGACGGGTTCAACGCCTCATGGCGCACCAGAGGCGCCTGGGCCTTTGCATCGGGCGCGCGCAAATAGAACGGAGACGGCGGCGCAGCTGACGGATCGACCCCCGCAGCGAGCCGGGCAATCACGGAGATATCGGGTGCCGGTGACGCCAGGGACAGGACCCGGTCCGCGGGCCACTCCAACAGTCCGGCGCCTGAGCCGATAACGGTGCCATCAGCCCCGCCGAGTTTGGCCCGGGCAGCCTCGATGCCCATGACGGCCGCCTCGCAGATCGGACTGCCTGAAGCATTGAAGCCCTGAACATAGACTTCCGAGCGCCGCGCATCCTGCACGACCCAGATTTCTCCTAGCGCGCCAGTCTCCGAAGCCTGCATGGCCAGCGCCTGAAACGTGGTGATACCCAGCGCCGGGGCATCCAGAACCAGGGCCAGGCCACGAATGAAGGCAAGCCCGATGCGCACACCGGTAAAAGTGCCAGGGCCGGAACAGGCAGCAAGACGGTCGATCCCGGACAAACTGATGCCTGCCTTTTCAACGGCTTCATCGACCATGGCTGGCAGCCGCTCGGCATGGCCCTGCTGCATGGGTTCTGATAGTTGAGCGAGCACACGTTCCGAGCCGGCATCGTAGACGCAAGCCGAACAGGCTGCGTGCGCGGTGTCGACGGCGAGAACGATCATGGGCTTGTCACCGGGTGTTTCCGGGCCAACCCGGTCAGTCTCGGGCGATGTGTTCCGGCGCCGTCAGACCGGACGGACTTCGCTGACTTCCGGAATGAAGTGGCGCAGCAGGTTTTCGATACCGTGCTTCAGGGTGGCGGTTGAGCTCGGACAACCGGCACAGGCGCCCTTCATGTGCAGGTACACTACACCTTCGCGGAAGCCATGGAACGTGATGTCGCCGCCATCCTGGGCCACGGCCGGACGCACACGGGTGTCCAGCAGTTCCTTGATGGTCGACACGATCTGTTCGTCGGCTTCGGCATAATCTCCGGCAGAGTCAGCGGCTGCGCCCTGCTCGGCACGAATGACCGGCGCGCCGGACATATAGTGCTCCATGATGGCGCCGAGGATGGCCGGCTTGAGATGCTGCCATTCGCCATCCGCCTTGGTGACGGTGATGAAATCTGCGCCGAGGAACACGCCATCCACGCCATCAATCCCGAACAACCGTTCAGCGAGCGGCGAAATTCCGGCCTCTTCCACAGAACGGAAGTCGCGCGGATCACCATCAACGACAGGCTTTCCGGGAATGAACTTCAGCGTGCTCGGATTGGGAGTGGCTTCTGTCTGAATGAACATTGGTCTCGGGCCTCCTTGGCCGGCTGCGAGTGCTGCCGGCAACTGGTTACCGGTTACATAAACAGTTTTCTGGAATAATTCCAGACTTGGCCGGTCAACTTTCCGCCAGTTCAGCCGATAAAGCCGATAATCCGGCGAACATCGTCCATGATTGGTGCGGCTATGGCGCGGGCGCGGTCCGAACCGTCCTTGAGAACGGCATCAATGTGACCGGGGTCCGCCATCAGCCGCTGCATTTCGCCTGCAATCGGCGAGAGCTTGTCCACTGCGAGGTCGGCAAGATCCTGCTTGAGCTTCGAGAACTGCTGGCCGGCAAATTGCTGGATGACATCTTCGATGCCGGCTTCGGAAAGCGCAGCATAAATGCCCAGCAGGTTGGCCGCTTCAGGACGCCCGGCCAGCCCTTCCTTGCTTTCCGGCAACGCGTCCGGATCGGTCTTGGCCTTGCGGATCTTCTTCGCGATCGTGTCCGCGTCATCAGTCAGATTGATGCGCGACAGGTCGGACGGATCGGACTTTGACATCTTCGCCTGACCATCGCGCAAGGACATGACCCGGGTGGCCGGCCCGACGATCAGTGGCTCCGGCAACGGGAAGAAGGCATCGCCAAAGCCCTTTTCAGCAATGCTGTCTGCAAAGTCGATATTGAATTTCTGCGCGATATCACGGGTGAGCTCCAGATGCTGCTTCTGGTCCTCGCCAACAGGCACGTGGGTGGCTTTGTAGGCAAGAATGTCGGCTGCCATCAGGTTCGGATAGGCATACAGGCCGACGGATGCGTTCTCGCGGTTCTTGCCGGCCTTCTCCTTGAACTGGGTCATGCGGTTGAGCCAGCCGACGCGGGCAACGCAATTGAATATCCAGGCGAGCTCGCCGTGCGCCGCTACCTGGCTCTGGTTGAACACGATGTGCTTCTTGGCGTCGATACCGGCCGCCAGATAGGCCGCCGTCACTTCGCGGGTCGAGCGCGCCAGTTCCTTCGGGCCTCCCCACACGGCGCGATCCTGGGTGATGGCGTGCAGGTCGACCACACAATAGATGCACTCGTGCGAGTCCTGCATCTCAACGAAGCGCTTGATGGCGCCAAGATAGTTGCCAAGGTGCAGATTGCCGGTGGGCTGTACGCCGGAGAAGACGCGCGGGGTAAAAGTGGACATCGCAAAACTGCCTGGAAGGTGACTTTCGGTGCGAGGCTTATGCCGCAACCGGCGCGCCCTGCCAAGCCCGCGTTGCCTACTTGCGGCGGAATGAGGCCTTCAGCGCGGCAAGGTTCAGAGCACCCGACCACCAGGCAAGCGCAAAGTAGACCGCAATGCCGGTGGCTACCAGGGTCGCAAGCATCACCAGGCGCAACACGAAGTGCACCGATGCGTCGAACACAGGCATGCAGACCAGCATCAACCCAGCCAGCACAAGCCCCATTGCCAGGCTTGCGCCGACGATGCGTGGCAGGGCGGAACGCATGCGGTCATCAAGCGTGAAGTCGCCGCGGCGGGACAAGGTCATGGCCAGCAGCAGGGCATTGATCCAGCCTGCGGCGGTCGTCGCCAGCGCAACCCCGACATAGGAGATGAACGGGAACAGGGCCAAGGCCCCGGCGATGTTCACGGCGACGGAGATCATGGCGAACCACATCGGTGTCTTGGTGTCCTCGCGCGCAAAATAGGCCGGCGAAAAGACCTTGATCATCACGAACGCAGGCAAGCCGGCGGCAAACGCCATCAGCGCATGGGAAGTGGCAGACGTGTCGTCCGGTCCGAAGGCACCACGCTCGAAGAGAACCTGAATAACCGGAAATGGCAAAGCCATGAGGCCGATTGCGGCCGGAACAGTGAGCAGCAGCGAAATCTCAAGTGCCCGGTTCTGGCTCGAATGCACGCCGGCTGCATCGCCAGACCGCAGACGTCTGGACAGTTCCGGCAGCAGGACAACACCGATTGCAATGCCGATGACTCCAAGCGGCAGCTGGTAGATCCGGTCAGCGTAATACAGCCACGATGCAGCGCCGTCCTGAAGCGAGGCGATCATGGTTGAAACCAGCAGGTTGATCTGGGTGATCCCGCCGGCGATCAGGCCGGGAATGCCGAGAGCAACCAGACGCTTTACACCTGGCGTGATTGTGGGCCGGCGCAAGCGCAGGCTGATGCCTGCTCTCGACAGTGCAATCCACAGCATCAGGAATTGAAGCAGACCTGCCGCACTCACCCCCCACACCAGCGCGCGGCCCGTTTCGGGACTGTTGCCCCAGCCGGCCAGCATGACCCCTGCCAACACGATGATCATGACGACGTTGAGGAGGATCGGAGCCGCGGCGGCTGCGGTAAAGCGGTGCAACGAGTTCAGGATGCCGCCGAGCAAGGCCACCAACGACATGAAGGTCAGGTAAGGAAAGGCAATGCGGGTCAGCTCGGAGGTGAGCTGCATCTTTTCCGGATTGTCGGCGAAGCCGGGGGCCAGGCCATAAACGATCCAGGGCATTGCCAGCATGGCAATCGCGGACAGAAGCAGCAGGAAGCTGAGTAATGCAGCCAGAACCTCTTCGGCAAAACGCACGGCTTCACCCTGCCCTTCACCTTCAAGGCGCCTGGCAAAAAGCGGGACGAATGCTGCGTTGAAGGCGCCTTCGGCAAACAGCCGCCGGAACAGGTTGGGGAAACGGAAGGCCACCACGAACGCGTCGGCCACCATGCCGGTACCAACCACGCTGGCCATCAGCATGTCGCGCACGAAGCCGAGTACGCGGCTGACCATGGTCATGCCAGCAACAGTGGTTGCCGATCGCAAGAGTGCCATTGCTGTTCCCCGCACGACACGGCGGCTGCGAATCAGCCGGGCCGTGAACCTGAACTGTCTAGACCATCCCTGTCAGACGCAGCAAGGCAGCGCTGGCCGCTGGTCATGCGGCTTCGTGGTCGGGCACTGCGTGCTCCAGAACGCCAAGCAGGTTCTCGCGGATCGTCTGCAGTCTTGCCTTGCTGGTGATCTTCTGCCCCAGCAGATCGGTCACATAGAAAACGTCGACGGCGCGCTCGCCAAAGGTAGTGATCTGGGCCGAGGCAATGTTGAGGTTCAGCCGGAACAGGCTGTCGGTCAGCTTGAACAGCAGGCCGATGCGGTCGAGGCCCGCGATCTCGATGACCGTGAACCGGTTTGATGTCTCGTTGGAAATGATGACTTGTGGCTCGACGGTGAAGGCCTTGATGCGGCCCTTTGGCCGGGACGCCGTGGCGACCATCTCACGCAGCTTGATTTCACCGGCAAAGGCCTGACGCATCAGTGAGACGATGCGCTCCAGCCGGCGGCGTTCATCGGCATCTTCCTCGAACTCGCGCGGAATGAGCAACGTGTCCAGTGCCATGCCATCTGTCGTGGTGAAGATCTTCGCGCCGGCGATACTTGCGCCGCCGGCCGCACAGGCCCCGGTGAGCAAGGCCAGCAGGCGAGGATGGTCGGGCACGTAGACCGTCAGTTCGGTAATCGAGGTGAACTTGTCCATCCGGATGTCGAAGGCAATACGCTCACCCGACTGCTGCGCCTTGTCCAGCAGACGCGCGTCAAGCACCTGGTGCTCAAGGTCGACGGTGTACCAGTAGGCATCGTAGTGGCGATTCAGGTAGGCCGCGAGCTTCTGCTCGCTCCAGTCCTTCATCGCACCGGCAAATTCTTCCTTGGCTGCCTCGATCCGGCCGATCCGCGATATGGAGGTATGGCCACCGGTCAAATGCGGCTCGGTTTCTGCAAACAGGGTGCGCAGCAACTGACCCTTCCAGCCGTTCCAGACGCCGGGTCCGACTGCGCGAATGTCGACGACAGTCAGAATGACAA
>CAZYKZ010000040.1:0-15960 GCA_964648175.1 uncultured Anderseniella sp. | reverse complement strand
GGGTGGCATTTCAAGACTTGTGCCAAGCGTTAACGCTTTGTTAATTATTTCGTAAGCCTATGATATATATAGATATTTCATCTATAAAGGAGTGCAAGGCAGTTCTGGCGCGTTGAATGGTATGACGAAATTTTAATCAAGAAGAATTACATGGCTGTTTTTTGTGCTGAAATTCTGCCGGGCGCACTCGGGCAGAGATGGGCGAAGATGCCGGCCACCCGGGTGCGCGCACATCGTATCAATGCAGCTAGTCGCGTGGCTTGCCGAACACCTGCGCCAGCACCAGCAATGCCGACGACAGCACGATCATGATGGTCGAGATGGCAGCGATGGTCGGGTCGATCTGGTCGCGAAGCGCGTTGAACATGTTGCGGGTCAAGGTCGAATGATCGCCCCCGGAGACGAACAGCGCCACGATGACCTCATCGAACGATGTCAGGAAAGAAAGCAGCGCCGCGGTGATGACCGAAAACCTGATTTGCGGCAGCGTCACCAGCATGAAAGCCTTGAAGCGCGAGGCCCCGAGGCTTCGCGCCGCCATCTCCTGGCTCATGTCATAGCTCTTGAGCGCCGACGACACCACGATCAGCACCAGCGGCAGCGCCAGGATCGTATGCGCCACCACCAGCCCTGACAGGGTGTTGACCATCTTCAATTGCACATAGGCGTAGAACGCGCCGATGGCGATGAGGATGACCGGGATCATGATCGGGGTGATCAGCAGCAGGAATACGAAACGCCCGAGCGGATGTTTGCTCACGGCCAGGCCATAGGCCGCAGCCACCCCCACGGGCGTCGCCACCAGCATGGTCAGGAAGGCGGCCGTCAGCGATGTCCGGGTGGCATCCATCCAGGCAATCGAGTCGAAATAGTTGCGGTACCAGCGCAGCGACCATTCCCGCGGCGGAAACTCCAGGTACTGCGAGTCCGAGAACGACATCGGCATGACGATCAGCGTCGGCGCCACCAGCAGGAACATGACGATCACGGCAAACGCATAGAGCCACAGCCGCTGGCCGTGGGTTACCTGGGTGTCCGACGCCGGTTGCCTGAGCCAGTTCATTGCTCAATGCCCTCCGCCGATGATGTTGTCGAGCGGAAGCACCTTCGACGCTGCCCACAGGATGGCGAGCGTCAGCACCAGCAGTACCACGCCGAGTGCACTGGCGGCCCCCCAGTTGAAGAACAGCTCGATATTGTTGGTGATCTGGTTCGACACCATGATCACCTTGCCGCCGCCCAGCACCGCCGGCGTGACAAAGAAGCCAAGGCAGAGCACGAACACGATCAGCGAACCGGCGAACAGGCCGGGCAGTGAGAGCGGGAAGAACACCTGCCAGAACGACTGGCTCGGCGTGGCGCCCAGGTTGGATGCGGCCTTGAGATAGTCCGGGCTGATCGCCTTCATCGAGCTGTAGAGCGGCAGAACCAGAAACGGCAGCATGATGTGCACCATGCCGATCAGCGTACCGTTGAGATTGTGCACCAGTGGCAGCGGCTCGTCCCACAGGCCCAGCCCCATGCCCCATTCGTTGATGAGGCCGCGGCGCTGCAGCAGCACCAGCCACGCATAGGTGCGCACCAGCAGGGACGTCCAGAACGGCAGCAGCACGGCCAGCATGCAGATGTTTGCGGCCCGCGACGGCAGCTGCGCCAGGAAATAGGCCAGCGGATAGCCGATCAGGATGCAGATGCCGGTGGTCAGGAAGCTCACCTTGAAGGTGGTCCAGAAGATGCGGCCATAGGCCTTGCTCTCCAGCATGCGGGTGTAGTTCTCCATCGAGAACGTACCGTCGCTGCCGATGAAGGAGAGATAGAACAGCCAGCCAACCGGCAGCACCATGATGACCAGAACCAGAAGCACGGCGGGGCTGGTCAGACCCAGCAGGGACCACCTCTCGCTGCGCTCGCTGGCGCGAAGCTCGGCGGCATTGGCGCCACGCACCAGCGTGACGGCATCGGTGGCGGCAACCCTGGCGGCGGCATCACTCATCGCGGATCACCACCGTGTCGTCGCGGTGCAACCCGAGCATCACCTTGTCGCCGACTGAAACATTTTCGATTGCGGCGCCAGTGCGGGTGCCGGCCCGCACCGCCACTTCGGTGCCGTCGGCAAGCCGGGCGTACATCAGCGAACTGTCGCCCTGGTAGACAAGGTCGGTCACTTCCGCTTCGAACTGGTTCATCTCGCGGGCCGCAACCTTGCCGGTGACCACCAGCCGCTCCGGCCGCATGACCAGGATCGGCGCCGTCGAGCCATCGGGAATCTCGCGCACCTTTACCGGCTTGCCGTCGAAGCTCAGCTTGCCGGCGTTCTCGTCCAGGTGGAGGAAGGTGGATTCGCCCAGAAAGTCGGCGACGAACCGGTTGGCTGGCTGGTCGTAGATGGTCCGCGGCGTATCCAGTTGCATCAGCTTGCCATGGTTGATCACTGCAATGCGGTCCGACATTGTCAGCGCCTCGCGCTGGTCATGCGTCACGTACACGGTGGTCATGCCCAGCTTTTCGTGCAGGTGGCGAAGCTCGATCTGCATGTGCTCGCGCAGTTTCTTGTCGAGCGCCGACAGCGGTTCGTCCATCAGCAGGATGCGCGGGTTGAACACGATGGCGCGGGCAAGGGCCACGCGCTGCTTCTGGCCGCCGGAAAGCTGGCTGATGCGCCGTTCGCCATAACCGCCAAGCTGCACCGTCTCCAGCGCCTTGCGGACCCGCTCGTCGATTTCGGCCCGGCCGACCTTGCGCAGTTTCAGCGGGAAGCCGACATTGGCCGCCACGTCCATGTGCGGAAACAGCGCGTAACTCTGGAACACCATTCCCACGTCGCGCAGGTGCGGTGGTTTCAGGACGATCTCCTCATCGCCAAAGCGGATGGAACCGTGATCGGGACGGGTGAAGCCCGCCAACGCCATGAGAAGGGTGGTCTTGCCCGAACCCGATGGCCCCAGCAGCGTCATGAATTCGCCGCTGCGGATTTCGAGATCGACATTGTCCAGCGCGTGCACCGGACCGTAGGTCTTGGTGACGCCGGAAATGGAAATAGGCAGCGCGCCTGTTTGGGACATGTCGGGCTGCTCCGTCAGCTGGTGCGGATGGCGGATGAGACCGCAGTGGCCAGGTTGCGATGCCTCGCTGGCCACTGCGGCAGTTTGCTGTTCAGGACTACTCGGTCAGCATGTCCTGGTACATCTGGGCAGCCTTCTGCTCCCACTTGGCGTACCAGTCGAGGCTGATCGGCACCTGAAGGGCAGCGTTGTCGGGATGCGATGGCATCTTGCGCGCCAGTGCATCATCGATCTGTCCGATCTCGTACGCCTTCTTGTTGGTCGGGCCATAGGTAATGTGCAGCGGCAGGTTTGCCTGCAACTCCGCGGTCGAGATGGCGGCCAGGAACTTCATCGCCGCATCCTTGTTCGGCGCACCCTTCGGAATAGCGAAGCAGTCATAGTCGAGCAGCGCCTGGTTGAAGGTGTAGGCCACCTTGGCGCCGTCCTTCGCGGCCACGTCGAAACGGCCGTTCCAGCCGGTCGTCATGTCGACTTCGCCGTCCTTCATCAACTGCGCATGCTGGGCGCCCGACTTCCAGAACACCGCGATGTGCGGCTTCAACTGGCGGACGCGCTCGATGGCGCGGTTGATGCCTTCCTCGCTGTCGAGCACCTTGTAGACCTCTTCAAGGCTGGCGCCGTCTGCCATGATGGCAGGCTCAAGCGCGCCCGACACCTTGTCTCGATAGGCCCGCTTGCCGGGAAACTGCTCGGGGTTGAAGAAGTCAGCCCACGTCTTGGGCGCCTTGTCTTCGCTGAAGGTGTTGGTGTTGTACGCGAGCACGGTCGAGAACACGTCCGAGCCGACACACGTCGGAGTGTAAAGTCCAGGATAGAACGTCGACACGTCGATCACGTTATAGTCGAGCGGTTCCAGAAGGCCTTCCTCGGCTGCGCGCGCGGCGGAGCCTGAGCCGGACGACACGATATCCCATGGTACCGCGCCAGCCTGAACCTTGAGACGCACGTCCGACATGCCGCCATAGGTTTCCTGCTTCACTTCGATGCCGGTCGCCTTCGCCCCTGGCTGGAACAGCGCCTTGTCCTGCGCTTCCTGGTAGGCCCCGCCCCACGAGGCGATGGTGACCGTGCCTTCGGCGAGCGCAGCACCGGCAGCTAGGCCGAGACTGGCGATGGCCATCCCGCCTGCGGCCGCGGCTTTCAGCCCGGTGCGGTTGTGTTTCCTCATTGTACCCATATGCAATTCCTCCTCTGTTGCCCATTATTGTTGTTACCGAGGCCACCCGCATGGATGAGCAGTCGGTCCGCAAGCACCGTCATTTCTGCACGTTTTGCATTGGCAGGCAAACGATACCGTCCCGCCGCAGCTTCCAGTTTACGTGCGATGCACGGACCTGCTTTTGCTGCGCTCGCAAAACGCGTACATTGCTGCCGGATGCACCGGCACGAAAGGAAAGCGGCGTGATGCGAGCGGTTGTTCAAATGCGGCTGACGGCGATGGCTGTCGTATTGGCAGTCGTGGCTGCCTGCTCCAGCAACAAGTCTTCCGATTTCAATTCCCAGCCGCCAATGCCGGACCCCGGCAACGCAGCCGTTGCCCCGATGCCGAACACCAGTGGCGACTATCTTCTCCAGCCCGGCGACAAGCTGAGCGTGAACGTACTCGGCGCCGACCACCTTTCCGGCGAGTTCCCCGTCGCAGGGGACGGCACCGTGGAACTGCCGATGATCGGCCAGATGCCGGCGGCAGGGCGCAACATCAACGATATCCAGAACGAATTGGTCTCCCGCTACAGCAGCACGGTTCCCAACCCGCAGATACTCGTGTCCGTTCTGAACGCCAGCCAGTAGGCCGAACCTGATCTGCCACATTATCCGGCAATCCGTGCCCAACTTACAGCCTTGGCAAGCCTGTTGTTTTCCGCCTATCGTTTGTGCAGCCATGAACGGGCAGGGGCTGGAAGGCGGCAATCGTAGCGCGCCTGTCGCCGGGGTTCGAGGAGGTGTCAGTTGCGTGCAGGCGCGGATGGTGTGGCAGCAGTATCGGCCCATCAGGTAACAAAGGTATTCGGTGGTGGCAGTGACCGGGTGGTGGCGCTCGACGACGTGTCTGTCGACATTCGCGCCAACGAGTTCTTCACGCTGCTTGGTCCCTCCGGTTGCGGCAAGACCACATTGCTCAGGCTCATAGCTGGCTTCGACCATCCCACAAGCGGCCGCATCGATCTGGACGGTCAGGACATTTCCTACCTGCCGCCCTACAAGCGCCCGGTGAACACCGTGTTCCAGTCCTACGCGCTGTTTCCGCACATGACGGTGGCCGAGAACATTGGCTTCGGCTTGAAGATGCTGGGCAAGGCCCAGTCTGAAATCGATGCCGAAGTGTCGAAGATGCTGAAGCTGGTGAAGATGGAAGCGATGCGCGACCGCGCCACTTCCGCCATCTCAGGCGGCCAGCAGCAGCGTGTCGCGCTGGCCCGTGCGCTGGCGCCCAAGCCAAAGGTTCTGCTGCTCGACGAACCTTTGTCGGCGCTCGACCTGAAGTTGCGCAAGGAAATGCAGATCGAGTTGAAGCGGCTGCAGAGCGAGACCGGCATCACCTTCATCTTCGTCACCCACGACCAGGAAGAAGCGCTCACCATGTCGGACCGCATCGCGGTGATGAGCGCGGGCAAGATCCTGCAGGTGGGCAGTCCCCGCGAGATCTATGACCACCCCTCGCACCGCTTTGTGGCCGATTTTATTGGCGAGACAAACTTTCTTGAGGCCGAGCTGACTTCCGTTTCAAAGGGAATCGGCAAGCTCAAGCTGGGCTCCGGCACGACAATAGACGCCAGCCTGCCCGGCGACGGCGTGGCCAAGGGACCGGTCACCGCCGTTGTGCGCCCGGAGCATGCCAACCTGGTGAAGGGCAAGGCGGCGGCCTCGCTGAAGGGCAAGCTTGGCAACATCGTCTATTTCGGCACCGACACCCATTATCACGTGGCGCTGGATGACGGCGGCGAGTTCATCGTGCGCATGCAGAACGCGCGCGATGACGCCGGCCAGTGGAGCGTTGGCGATGCAGTCGGCGTCAGCATCGACAAGGGCGCGGTACAGGTGTTGAGGGATTGATGAGCAGCGCCGTTGCGGAAAAGGGTCAGGCTGCATCGACCGGCGCTCTCGCCGGCGAAGAGGCCCGGGCCCGTGACGTCCGCAACCGCTGGCTGCTGGCCTCGCCGGCGCTCATCATCATCTTCTTCGCCGCACTCGGGCCGCTGGCCATCATGCTGGTCTACTCCTTCCTCGAGAAGGGCAACTATGGCGGCGTGATCTGGCAGTTCTCCACCGACGGCTGGTTCGGCGTGTTCCTGAAGCAGGACATCTTCGACGACACCATCGGGTTTGCAGACGCACACCTGTCGATCTTCTGGCGTTCCATCAAGCTGTCGCTGATGACCACGCTGCTTACCCTGGCGATCGGATTTCCCACCGCCTATTTCATTGCCACCCAGCCGGCCAAATGGCGCCCTGTCTGGCTCTTCCTGGTCACCATACCCTTCTGGACCAACCTGCTGATCCGCACCTTTGCGATCATGGAAATGATCCGCAACGAAGGGGTGATCAACTCCGCCCTGATCGGAGTTGGCATCATCGACCAGCCCATCCAGATGCTGTTCACCGACTTCGCCATCCTGCTCGGCATGGCATATGTCTATCTGCCACTGATGGTGCTGCCGCTCTACGCGGCCATGGAGCGGCTCGATTTCCGTCTCGTGGAGGCCGGTTACGACCTCTATGCGAACCGCTGGCAGGTGCTGCGCCGCATCATCATTCCGCTGGTCAAGCCGGGCATCATCGCGGGTTCGATCCTGGTGTTCGTGCCTTCGCTTGGGGCCTATGTGACGCCGCGCGTGCTGGGCGGCGGCCGCAACATGATGCTGGGCAACCTGATCGAACTGCAGTTCGGCCAGGGCCGCAACTGGCCGCTTGGCGCGGCCCTGTCGATCACGCTGCTGGTGATCGTGATGGTGGCGTTGCTGTTCTATGTGCGCAACGCATCAAAGGGCGGGGTGCAGTCCCATGGCTGACACTGCAACCGCCCGCCGCCCGTTCTCGATCAAGCGCCAGACCGGCTTCGGCTTCATCGCCGCCTGCTGCTTCATCATGCTTTATGCACCGATCCTCATTCTGGTGCTGTACTCGTTCAATGCCGGCACCTCGATCGCCATCTGGGAGGGCTTCTCGTGGCGCTGGTACGAGGCGGCCTGGCAGAACGAACGGGTCGTCGATGCGTCCATCACCTCGCTCAAGATCGCGACCGCTGCCGCCCTGATCGCCACTGCCGCGGCAACGCTTGCGGCACTGGCCACCACCAGAACCCGGCCCTATCGCGGCATGACAGCCATATATGCGGCCATCAACCAGCCGCTCATGGTGCCCGAAATCGTGACGGCGGTTGCGTTGCTGATCTTCTTCGCCATGATCAAGGTCCACACCGGCTATCAGGGTCTCGGCTACCTGATTGCCGCGCATACCGCGTTCTGCATTCCGTTTGCCTATCTGCCGATCCGCGCGCGACTGGAGAACATGGACCTGTCGCTCGAGCGCGCGGCGGCAGACCTTTATGCAAGCCCCTGGCAGACTTTCAGGCACGTCACGCTGCCGCTGATGGCGCCGGGCATCATGGCAGGCGCGATGCTGGCCTTCGTCATCTCGCTGGACGACGTGGTGATCACCGAATTCGTCAAGTCGGGTGGACAGGACACCTTGCCGACGTACATGCTGGGCCAGCTTCGCCGCGTGATCACGCCAGAGATCAACGCCATCTCGACCGTGTTCCTGGCCATTTCCGTCGCCGTGGTGACGGTGTTTTTCGTGCTGAACCGCAAGGGCGGCAAGACTTGAGTGAGTATCAAAACCTGAAAAGGAGACAGGGAGAATGAAGACCAAACTGCTGATGACGGCTGCGACCGGTGCCATGGCGCTGGCGTTTTCCGCAACCGGTGCGCTGGCTGCAGGCGAACTCAACATCTACAACTGGGGCAACTACACCAACCCCAAGCTGATCGAGAAGTTCGAGAAGGAGTTCGATGTCAAGGTGACCATCACCGACTATGACTCCAACGACACCGCGCTGGCCAAGGTGCGCGCTGGCGGCCATGGCTTCGACATCGTGGTGCCGTCGGCTACCTACAACCAGATCTGGATCAGCGAAGGCCTGCTGATGGAAACCAATCCGGGCGGCATGGAGAACTTCAAGCACGTCGCCGAACGCTGGAAGAACCCTGACTTCGACCCCGGCCGCAAGTATACCGTGCCGTGGCAGTGGGGTACCGTGGGCATCACCGTGAACACTTCCGTTTACAAGGGTGACCCGAACACCTCTGCCGTCGTGTTCGATCCGCCGGAGGAGCTGGTGGGCAAGATCAACGTCGTGCCTGAAATGAACGACGTCATGAGCCTCGCCATCACCTACATGGGTGGCGAGCCGTGCACCACCGACAAGGAAGTGCTGAAGAAGGTGCGCGACAAGCTGCTCGAGGCAAAGCCGAAGTGGCTGTCGCTCGACTACGGCACGGTTGAGAAGTACGCCAAGGGCGACATTTCGGCCGGCATCTACTGGAACGGCGCATCGTTCCGCGCCCGCCTCCAGAACCCCGACATCGTCTACGGTTATCCAAAGGAAGGTTATCCGATCTGGGCAGACAACGTGGCGGTGCTGGCCGACGCCAAGAACGTCGAGAACGCAAAGGCCTTCCAGAACTTCATCATGGCGCCTGAAAACGCAGCCATGATCTCCGAGTTCGCCCGCTATGCCAACGGCATCGAGGGATCGGAAGCCTTCATGCCGGAAGACATGAAGACGGCGCCGGAAGTGAACACGCCGGAACAGTTCCAGTCTGCGGGCTTCGTCGCCAAGACCTGCTCGCCGGAAGCGACCGAACTGTACACCGCGATCTGGACCGAGCTCACCAAGTAAGCCCGGTATTTACTCGCAATCAGATGCGGCCCGGGCCTTTCGGTTCCGGGCCGCATTTGTCTGTTGCAACGTGGAGCACCCGAGTCATGTCAGACACCGATCTTTGCTATCTTCCAGCAACCGAGGCACTGAAGCGCTTTGCCGGCAAGACGCTCTCGCCGGTCGAATTGATGAAGGCGACCATTGCCCGGGCAGAGGCCGTTGAGCCGAAGATCAATGCCTTCACCTATACCCATTTCGACAGTGCGCTTGAACAGGCAAGGGCCTCGGAAGCGCGCTGGGCCAAGGGCAAGCCGGTTGGGCCGCTCGACGGTTTGCCCGTGGCAATCAAGGACGAAAGCTACATCGAGGGCATGCCGACATCGAACGGTTCCCTGATCATGAAGGACTATGTCGGCGACCACACCTCCCCGATGAACCAACGCATCCTGGATGCCGGCGGCATCGTGCATGCCCGGACCGCCACGCCGGAATTTTCTTGCGCCGGCTATACGTGGACCAAGCTGTGGGGCGTTACCCGCAATCCGTGGAATCTTAAGAAGACCCCCGGCGGATCTTCTGGAGGCTCCGCTGCCTCGCTGGCGGCTGGCACATCGTCGATTGCCACCGGCTCTGATATCGGCGGTTCGATCCGCATCCCGGCGTCGTGCTGCGGCCTCGTCGGCTACAAGCCACCCTATGGCCGGAACCCGGATGACCCGCCCTTCAATCTCGACTTCTACTGCCATACCGGGCCGCTTGCCCGTACCGTGTCCGATGCGATCCTGCTGCAGAACGTCATGAGCGGGCCGCACCCGATGGACATCTCCACGCTCAGGCCAAAGCTCGACCTGCCGGCGAACTACAAGCCCATCAAGGGCTGGAAGATCGCCTTGTCGATGGACCTTGGCTTCTTTGAGGTGGACAAGCATGTGCGCCGCAACACCATGGCGGCAGCGGACGTGTTCCGCTCGCTGGGGGCGGAAGTGACCGAGGTTGACCTGGGCTGGACGCACGAGGCGCTGGATGCCGGCATGGCCTACCTGGAGCATCTGTTCGGCGCATCGCTGTCGCGGCTGCTGGACAGCCACGGCAAGCAGATGACCACCTACGCCCGCGCCTTTGCCAAGAAGGGCCGGAAGTCGAAGGCGACCGACTTCGTCGCAAGCCTGGAAATGGTCAACCGGATGTATGCCCGGCTGGGGCCTCTGCTGGAGGAATACAATGTCCTGATCTGCCCGACGAACGCCTTGCCTGCGGTGAAGGCCGATCACGACCAGTCGAAGGACAAGGTGAAGATCAACGGCCGCAAGGTGAACCCGTTCCTGGGCTGGGTCATGACCACGCCGTTCAACATGCTGTCGCGGTGCCCGGTCATCTCGGTGCCATCGGGCTTTGCGAAGAACGGCGTTCCGACAGGTCTGCAGATCGTCGGGCGCACCTATTGCGATGCAGATGTATTCCAGGCAGCGATGGCGTTCGAGCAGGCGGCAGGGCCGTGGTTGGGCGAGGGCCGCCGGCCGCAGCTCTAGCGGATTGTGACCAGGCAACTGCCATCGACACTGCCTGTCTCGACAGCCTCGTGCGCCTCGATCATTTGCGAGAAATCGAAGCGGGCGCCAACCTTGTGCTCCAGCTTGCCGCCGGCCAGCAGTTGGTTGACCCCGTCGATCGCCGTCTGTTGCTGCTCACTGGACATTCCGAAGATCGAGAATGCCTCGATGGTGGTGTTGGCATAGAGCAGCTTTGCAAACGGCAGCACAGGGTTGGCATTCTGGTCGCTGGCATAGGCAGCAATGTGGGCCCTGGACCCAAGCGCAGGCAGGGCCTGTTCAAGCGTCAGCCAAAGGGCGCCGTCCGCCACACGGTCTATGCCGTCAGGCGCGGCTGCACGCAATGCGTCGCACAGGCCGCCGGCCATGTAGTCGATGACCTCATGCGCGCCAAGCCGCTTTACCTCGTCGAACTTCTCTCGCCGCGTGGCAGCGATGACGCGCGCCCCGGATGCACGTGCGATCTGAACGGCATACCGCCCGACACGTCCGCCCGCACCGGTGACCAGCACGGTCCTGCCGTCAACCGGCCCGCCGCCAAGCACCGCGTGCCAGGCTGTGACCGCTGGAACGCCGACGCAGGCTCCATCGGTAAAGCTGGCCTTGTCCGGCAGGGTGATGGCCTGCGCCGCGGGCAGGGCGGCATACCGGGCCGCCGTACCATGGGGCCTGCCTGCTTGCGCGCCGAACAGCCATACGTTCTCGCCCGTTCGCGATGTGGATACGCCCGCGCCAACAGCCACGATGATGCCTGAACCGTCGTTGTTCGGAATGATCGGGCTGAACAGGCCGAGCTCGCGGCCCGTGACGCGCCGCTTCACGTCGGTTGGATTCACGGCAGAAACCCTCAGTTCCACCAGCACTTCGCCGGGACCCGGCGATGGCATGTCCAGGGTGACTTCGCGCATCACGTCGCGCGCAGCACCGGCCGTGTCGTAGATCCAGGCGCGCATATGCCGGGCAATGGTCACTGGTCCGTCTCCTCCAGACAACCATAGTCAGGCCCCGGCGCCACCGTTTCAAGTCTCTTCCGGCAATCCCGGGCAAGGCCGCCCTTTGGTGTGACGCTCCAGCCGTTCAGCGGCAGCGCTGATGCCAGTTGCGCGCCGGTCCTGCATCCACATGCACGATCGAATTGCGGCAATAGGTGCCGATGCCGCCGCGGCCGGGAAGGTTGCTGACGAATTGCACCAGTCTTGCCTTGCTGACCCCGGCAACCTTGAAGTCGGCGGCCATGCACGACAGATGCAGCGAATGGCGCGCACCGCCTGCCAGCCGGTTGGCCCTTCTCGACCTGCAGCCGGACGTCACCTCAACCGGACGGCCGAACTTGCGCTCGACGGCCGCCAGGGTCCGGCGCACCTGGGGATGCAGCTTCGACCAGGAAGATCGCGGTACGGGCGCGGCGACTGCTGCGAGCCTCTTTGTGTCCAGGAGCGGGTGCCTGGCTGTGTCCTGTGCGGCCACTTCGCGGACCATCAGGTCAAGGCTGGCGATGTCCTGTGGATTGAGGGCAGACTGGGCTGAAGCCTGCGTCGCGGCAAGCAGGGCGCACGCCGCCGCTAGAATGCGGCAGCACGCCAATGAACGTTTCGGCACGGCAATTCCCCCGGATGATGCTGTCCGGCGCGCTGGGCAGGCCTGAATTGGCCGCATAGCCTGCACGCCGGGCGATAATCACACCGTCATTATTCACGCAATGCGTGAATCAGGGGTAAATCTTCAACCGGCCGATGGTTATTTCTCCAGAAACTCCTCGCACCGCGGTGCCGGGTTGTTGCCCCAGGGCATGATCGGCACGGTGGAGGTCGAGTTCTGCGGGCTGCCCTCGATGATCCGGTCGGAGTAGACCAGATACACCAGCGTATTGCGCTCGGGGTCGCAGCCGCGCACGATCTGCATCTTCTTGAAGAACAGCGAACGGCGCTGGCGGTACATCTCGTCGCCCTGCTCGAACTTGCCCTTGAACGACACCGGGCCAACCTGGCGGCAGGCCAGCGAGACTTCCGATCGTTCCTCGGCAAACCCGGCCCAGCCCTTCCAGCCGCCGATTTCAGGCACCGTGAAGTGGCAGGCCACGCCTTCGACAAGCGGATCATCCAGAGCATAGACGGCAAGCTTGGCGTTGGGCGACAGCAGCCGGAACACGGTCGACTTCTTGAAGATCAGCTCCGGGTCGTCTTCAGCGGCCAGTGACGGCAGCGCCGACGTGACCATCATGCCGATGCCGAGTGAGGCGGCGATGGACTTGAGCCAGGACATGTAACGTTCCTCCTTGCGTGTGGCTCGACCGGTCAGGCCACGGCCATGGCAGCGAAGCCTGCTTCGAGATCGCGCTTGAGGTCGTCAACGTCCTCCAGCCCGATGTGCAGCCGGATCAGCTGGCCGTCACGATCCCACGTGGTCGCTGACCTGTAGGTGGTGACGTCGCAAGGGATTGCAAGGCTTTCGAACCCGCCCCACGAGTAGCCCATGCCGAACAGCGACAGCGCATCGAGGAAGGCATCGATCCTGTGCTGCGCGGTTTCATGGAGCACGAAGCCGAACAGGCCGGATGCGCCGGTGAAGTCGCGCTTCCAGATGTCGTGGCCGGGCGCGCCTGGCAGGCCGGGGTGCAGCACTTCCGACACTTCGGGCCGGCCGCGCAGCCATTCGGCGATGGCGAGGCCGGACTTCATATGCCGCTCAAGCCGCACGTCGAGCGTTCGGATGCCGCGCAGCGTTAGGTACATGTCGTCGGGCCCTGCAAACAGGCCCATCTCCTCGTAGGCTTGCTTGTAGCGCGGCCAGTGCTCCTCGTTCACCGTTACGCAGCCCATCATGCAGTCCGAATGGCCGACGAGATACTTGGTTGCAGCCTGGATCGAGATATCGCAACCGTGCTCGAACGCCTTGAAGAAGTGGCCCGCGCTCCAGGTGTTGTCGATCGCAACGAGGGCGCCGGCCTCATGAGCCAGCTTCACGATGGCCGGAATGTCCTGCACCTCGAAGGTCTGCGAGCCCGGGCATTCGGTGAAGACCAGCTTCGTATTCTGCTTCAGCCCGGCCTTGACGGCGCCGGGGTCGGTCGGGTCGTAGAACGTCGCCTCTATGCCCATCCGCTTCAGCAGGCCGTTTGCCAGGGTGCGGGTTGGGCGATAGGCCGAGTCGGTGATCAGCACGTGGTCGCCGGTGTCCAGAAAGGCCATGAACACCGATGCGATGGCGGCAAGGCCGGACGGCGTGACCTTGCACGCATGGCCCCCTTCAACGGCGGCGATGGTGTCCTCCAGCGCCCGCGAGGTCGGCGTGCCCTTGCGCCCGTAGGTATAGGGCTGGTTGCCTGCCCGCAGCGCCGCCGCGCTTGGATACAGAATGGTGGATGCATGGAAAACGCCCGGGCTGACGATTCCATGTTCCGAATATTGCCGGCCAGACGTAACCAGCCGCGTGGCGGGCTTGATGCCGGCCAGATGTTCATCATCTCTATGCATGGAGTCCTGTCTCGCAAAGTGAAACGCGCCGGCCCCATGTTTAACCTTTGCATCCGGTTCAAGTCGAATTTTTTTGCGCAACGCTTGACCAAGGTCGCATTTTGGGCAGGATAAAGTCCGCTCGCGCAGAAGCGCGCGCTCAGGGAGTAAAAACTTACAACAGTCACTGGACGGTGGGACCGGCTGAACTGATTTGACTTAGGGCGGGACGGATCATCGGTTTTCGATACCGCAACGCCATCTTGTCTGGCCGGTATTTCCTGCTGCCGTAATTCACGACCAAAGGAACCAATCATGAAACGTACGTTGCTTTCGCTCGCTCTCGGTGCCGCAGTATCCGTAGCCGGCATCTCTGCCGCCTCGGCCGGCACCCTCGACGACGTCAAGAGCAAGGACTTCATCCAGTGCGGCGTCAGCCAGGGCCTGATCGGCTTCTCCAACCCGGACGACAAGAACAACTGGACCGGCCTCGACGTGGACTTCTGCCGCGCTGTTGCCGCTGCGGTGTTCGGTGACGGCCAGAAGGTGAAGTTCACCCCGCTGTCCGCCAAGGAGCGCTTCACCGCGCTGCAGTCCGGCGAAATCGACATCCTGTCGCGCAACACCACCTGGACCATGGGCCGCGATACCTCGCTCGGCCTCGTGTTCGCCGGCGTGACCTACTATGACGGCCAGGGCTTCATGGTGAAGAAGTCGCTCGGCGTTGACTCGGCTCTCAAGCTGGACGGCGCTTCGGTCTGCACCCAGACCGGCACCACCACCGAGCTGAACCTCGCCGACTACTTCCGCGCCAACAACATGAAGTACGAAGTCGTGGCCTTCGAAAAGGCTGACGAAGTGATCGGCGCCTATGATGCCGGCCGCTGCGACGTGTTCACCACCGACCAGTCGGGCCTGTACGCCGAGCGTCTGAAGCTGAAGAACCCGGACGAGAACGTCGTTCTGCCGGAAATCATCTCCAAGGAGCCGCTGGGCCCGGTCGTGCGTCAGGGTGACGATGCCTGGTTCAACGTTGTGAAGTGGACCTACTTCGCCCTGCTCAACGCTGAAGAACTCGGCGTGACCGCAGCCAATGCCGACGACATGGCCGCCAACTCCACCAACCCGGAAGTGCGCCGCCTGCTCGGCGTCGAAGGTGACTTCGGCAAGGGCATCGGCCTCGAGAACGACTGGGCGCTGAAGGCCATCAAGGCCACCGGCAACTACGGTGAAATCTTCGAGCGCAACGTGGGTCCGAACACCCCGCTGAAGATCGCCCGTGGCATCAACGCACTGTGGAACAAGGGCGGCATCCAGTACGCTCCGCCGGTCCGCTAAGCATAAGCATTGCACCATCCGGCAGGCCAGTCGCCTGCCGGGTGGCTTGGTTCATTTATCGATCAATTCCTTTCCCAAGCCGGCAGCAAGACCGGTGAATTGAATGACGGGTTCGGGGCAAGTCGCGCATGGACGGGAGCGTGCAGTATGCCGGCCGGACCGGGGTGTAACTGCGGTGCGCAGCGGGGCGTGATGGAGTTTGCGTTCAACTCGCGCTGCACAGGGTGAAGGCAGGCGCATGAGCGTGGTAACGGGTGGCGACGCCCCTCCCAAGGTCGCATTCTTCAACGATCCGAGAGTGAGGTCCTGGGCTGTCCAGATCGCCCTGGTCGTCGTTGTAGCCTACTTCGCGTGGCAGATATTCAACAACACGGTCGAGAACCTGCGCGAGGCGAACATCGCCTCCGGCTACGGGTTCCTTGACACCACCGCAGGCTTTGACCTGTCGTTCACGCTCATTCCATATACCGAATCTTCGACCTATGGCCGTGCGGTCATGGTTGGCATCCTGAACACTCTGCTGGTCGCAGTTTGCGGCATCATCGCCACCACCATTATCGGCTTCATCATCGGCGTGATGCGGCTGTCGAAGAACTGGCTCGTCGCCAAGGTGGCAGAAGTCTACATCGAGATCATGCGCAACGTGCCGCTGCTGATCCAGATCCTGATCT
>CAZYKZ010000039.1:0-15983 GCA_964648175.1 uncultured Anderseniella sp. | reverse complement strand
TCGGTCGAGGAGAACCTGCTGTTCGTGGCGCGCCTTTACGAACTTTCTGCGCCGAGTGAACGGGTTCGCGAAACACTGGACGAACTGGGGCTGACGGAACGGCGCCAGCAGCTTGCCGGCACCTTGTCCGGCGGCTGGAAGCAGCGTCTGGCGCTGGCGGCCTGCCTCATGCACAAGCCGGAACTGTTGCTGCTGGACGAACCCACTGCGGGTGTCGATCCGCGCGCGCGCCGCGAGTTCTGGGACGAGATCCACGCCCGCGCGGCCTCCGGTCTAACCGTGCTGGTCTCGACGCACTACATGGACGAGGCCGAACGCTGCCACCGCGTGCATTACATTTCCAGAGGCCGGGTGCTGGCCAGTGGCAGTGTTGATGAGGTCATCGCCCAGGCAGGCCTCACCACTTTCGTGCTGCAGGGCAAGGGCCTGCCGGATGCGGCCCATATGCTCTCCGGCATGGACGGGGTGGATCAGGTGGCGGTGTTCGGTTCGATGCTGCACGTCGCCGGCCGGGACCGGAAGCGGCTCAAGGAGTCCATTGACAAGATCTGCAAGGAAACCGGCGTGTCCGCACGGCAGGACAAGACGACGCTTGAGGACGTGTTCATCCAGCTGATGGACGAGCAGTAGGACGACGCACGATGAAACGGCTGCTCTCACTCCGCAGGCTTTGGGCGATCATCGCCAAGGAGCTTGTGCAGATGCGCCGCGACCGGGTGACCTTCGCCATGATGCTGGGCGTGCCGCTCATGCAGCTCGTGCTTTTCGGCTACGCCATCAACACCGATCCGAAAAGCCTCCCAGCCGCCCTGGTGACCACCAGCCACGACCATTACACGCGAGCCATGGTCACCGCGATGGAACTGACCGGTTATTACCGCTTCAGTCACGTGGTGAACTCGGCTGAAGAAGCCGAGACTCTGATTGAATCGGGCGACGTTTCATTCGTCGTTACCATCCCGTCCGACTTCGCCCGCCGGGTGGATCGGGGTGACCGGCCACAGATCCTGATCGAGGCCGATGCCACCGATCCGTCAGTTGCGTCCGGCGCCATCTCGACCATCGGCACTGTCGCTGCCACGGCCCTGCTGCGCGAGCTGGGCCAGCAAGCGGTCAGCGACCGGGAAGCGGCAGACAAGGTCGAGGTGGTCATTCACCGCCGCTACAACCCCGAAGGCATCACCCAGTACAACATCGTGCCGGGCCTGCTTGGAGTGATCCTGCAACTCACCATGGTCATGATGACCGCAATGGCGCTCACGCGCGAGATTGAACGCGGCACCATGGAGAACCTTCTGGCCATGCCGGCAACACCCTTGGAGGTGATGCTGGGCAAGGTGCTGCCCTATCTCGGTGTGGGCGCGGTTCAGGTGGTTGTCGTGCTCGTCTCGGCCAAGGCGCTGTTTTCCGTTCCCTTCTTCGGTTCCGTCATTCTGCTGATGGCCTGCATCCTGCTTTATGTCCTGGGTCTCGTCCTGCTGGGGTACTCGATCTCGACCGTATCGCGCTCCCAGATGCAGGCGATGCAACTCACATTCTTCTTTTTTCTGCCTTCGCTGCTGCTGTCGGGCTTCATGTTTCCCTACCGCGGCATGCCGGACTGGGCGCAAGTACTGGGCGAGGTGTTTCCGCTGACGCATTTCCTGCGCATTATCCGCGCTGTCATGCTCAAGGGGGCGGACTATCCCGTCATTGCCGGCGAGGTCTGGGCGCTGGTTGCCTTTGCCATCGCCTTTGCAGCCCTCGCTCTCTTCAGGTTCCGCCGGACGCTCGACTAACGCGCCCGGGTCGCGGCGCTGGAGGCGGACAATTCGATGATCTCGGTCGTCGTCTGCTCCTGCCGGCTCTGGTTGAGTTCGAGCTTCAGATCCTGCCTGATCCGGTCCACGTTCGTGCGCGCCCGGGTCATGGCCCGCATCCGCGCATCGTTCTCGGCCGCAAAGGCGAGAATGATCGCCTGGCACAATTCGGTGAAGACGTACTCCTCGACGAGGTCTTCCAGCAGCTGTGAGGGAGGCACGTTGAACATCGGCCGCTGCATGCTGGCAGCTTGTGCGAAACGGCTGAAATCGAACGGAAGCAACTGCTTCATCTCGATGCCCGCGCGCCGCGCATCGGGCCGCGTTCCGGCCAGCGTTACGCGCACTACCCCGGCCTGCCGGATGCGGTCAAAGACTGCATCGACGATGTTGCTCGCCAGGGATGCGGCATGTTCGCTTTGCGAGATCATGTTGGCGCTCCACACAGGCGACAGGCCGCGCACATCGAAGTCGACGATGGCGCGTTGTCCGATCACGATGAATTCCGTTGGTTCGTTGGCGCCGCCGCCACCGAGGACAGCATCCACGATGTTTTCGTTGTAGGATCCTGCGAACCCCTGCTCCGCGCCGATCACCACCACGAGGTGCGGACCGCCGGCATCGGTTGATGCGTCGGCTCCGTGTGACCCCTGCATATAGGCCAGCACTTGCGAGATGGCGCGGGCCACGGTGGCCTCATGGGCGCTGATTGCCGCCAGGTGCTTCTGGGCGTCAAGCGAATGGGCGGCCGCAAGCCCGCGCATGGCGGTGACGATGTCCTCGATCTGCTGGATGTTGCCCAACCGGCGTTTGACGTCTTCCGGCCGCCGCATCACTGGTCCCCTTGAGTGTCCCGAACCTGCGCCGCCCGCGCCAACGCCTGGCGCACCGCGTCGATCAGCGCGGCCGTCTGTTCGTCGCCAAGGCTGGCAGGGTCCTCGGCGAAGCCGGAAAGCTTGCTGTCAGCGTCGATAAGGTCCGGAAGCAATTGCTTGGCCCGTGCGATCGCCTCCACGGGCACGTCATCAAGTTCGCCTTCGGCCAGCGCGCTCAGCAAGGCGATCTGGTCGATGCTGCGCAAGGGCGAGAACCGCGGTTGCGCCAGCAGCGCGCTGATGCGCTCGCCGTGCGCGATGCGCCTGCGCAGTTTCTCGTCGCCAAGCCCGCCGAAGCGCGAGAACATCCGCAATTCCAGGTATTGCGCATAATCAAGACGAACCTGCCCCGCCACGTGCTTGAGCGGCTTGATCTGTGCCTTGCCGCCGACCCGGCTGACGCTGAGCCCCACGTCGACCGCGGGACGCTGGTTGGCCGCAAACAGCTGCGTCGAGAGTACGATCTGCCCGTCGCAGATCGAGATCAGGTTGGTCGGAATGTAGGCTGACAGGTTGCCGGCATCGATCTCGGCTATGGGGAGTGCGGTCAGCGAACCACCCCCCTGGTCGGGTGAGAGTTGCGCGGCGCGTTCCAGCAGGCGCGCATGAAGGTAGAAGATGTCGCCGGGATAAGCTTCGCGGCCCGGCGGCTGGCGGGCCAGCAAGGACAGTTCGCGGTGGGTGGCGGCGTGCTTGGTCAGGTCGTCATAGACGATCAGCGCATGGCCACCCCGGTCGCGGAAATACTCCGCCATGGATGTCCCGGCAAACGGCGCCAGCCAGCGCAGGCCGGGCTCGGCCGTTGGCGGGGCCACGACAAAGATGCACCGCTCGATTGCGCCTTTTTCGGCCACTGCGTCGAAAGCCCGCTGCACAGCAGTGATGCGCTGGCCGATGGCCACATAGATGCAGATGATGTCGCTGTTCTTCTGGTTGATGATGGTGTCGATTGCGATCGATGTCTTGCCGGTTGCCCGCTCCCCGATGATCAGTTCGCGCTGACCCCGCCCGACGGCAAACAGCGCGTCCACAACGACCAGTCCCGACTGAACCGGCTCGCTCACGAAGTCCCTGTCGATGATCCTCGGCGCGGCGCGCTCGGCCGGCCAGGATTCTGCGGTGTCGACCGGCTCCTCGCCGTCCAGCGGCCGGCCCAGCGGGTCGACGATGCGGCCCAGAAGGTCATCGCCGACCGGCACGCTTGCCAGCTTGCCTGTGCGGTGGACGGCATCGCCGGCCTCGACGTCCACACCGCTGTCCAGCATCACGGCCTGCAGGCTATCCTCTTCCAGCGCGAAGACGAAGCCCATGCAGTCATTCCCGAAGTCCAGCATCTCGCCGAGTTCCGCCCCTGGCAGTCCGGACACGTTGGCCAGGCCGTCGGCAATGCTTTCCACCCGCCCGACGATCTCGGGTCTTGGTGACAGTCTGATGGACGACACCACCTCTGCCGCATCGTCGAGCAGGCGCGCTTCCTTTGGGCCCTTGCCGGACCCGGTCTTGCGCGGACGTCTTTCAGTCTTGCTGCTCATTGCCCATGACCGCCGCCGTGACCCGTTCAAGGTCCGACCTGATGGAATTGTGAATGACACCGTGACGCGACTTGAGCTCAAGCCCCGCGATCATGTCCTTGTCCGTCTCCACGTCGAGGGCAATGTCCTTGCCTGCAACCGCGGCCAGCGCCTTGCGCACGGCCTTGATGTCACGGTCTCCTGGCGATGAGGGCGCAACGAGGGTAAGCTTGCCGGCGCCGTTGAGCAGCGCGTCGAGCTTGCCGGCATCGAGCTTGCCTATCGCCTCGACGAGCCTCTCGGTATACCCAGCGACCGGAGTACCTTCGGGCAGGTTCTCGACCAGCCGGCCAGCAACCTGGAGGGCGAGCCTCTTGGTTTCCTCGGCATGTGCCTGGCCGGCACGGCTGAGTATCCTGCCGGCCTTCTTCTCCGCTTCCGAAATGATCCGCGCCGCTTCGTTCCGGGCTTCCTGGATCAGCTCGGACCGTTGCTGGTCAGCCTCACGCCTTGCCCGCTCCAGCAGTTCCGGGCGCTGTTGCTGAAGCTGCAGGCGCTCCTGCTGGGCAGCCTTGCGCGTTTCGGCAGCTGCCTTCTTTGCTGCTTCGGCTTCCTGCAGCACCTGGCGGGTCTCTTCAGCGCGCCGGTTGATCATGGCCGACACAGGGCGAAACAGGAAATGGCTCAACAGCCCCAGCAGCACCAGGACGTTGACCACCTGAAACCCGAATGTCCACCAGTTGAATTCCATGCCGGTGCACCGCTACTGGGTATAGGGGTTGGCGAACAGCAGCAGCAGCGCCACCACCAGGCAATAGATCGCCATTGTCTCGATCATGGCGAGACCGACGAACAGGGTTCGCGACAGGGTGCCCGCGGCTTCCGGCTGACGGGCGATGGCATCCATGGCGGCCGCCACGGCGCGGCCTTCGGCGAGCGCTGGGCCGATTGCGCCGAACGACACGGCAATGGCGGCGGCTGCAATGCTGACGATCTTGATCCAGTCCATTAGTTGGCTTCCTTCGAGCTTTGGGCAGCGCCTCGGCTGCCGGTTTCGCCGCCCAGCGCGGCGCCGATGAAGACGGTAGCGAGCACGGCGAAGATGTAGGCCTGCACAGCACCGGTCAGCAGGTCGAGCGCCATCAGCGGAATGGGCACCAGCAGGCCCGCCAGCGACAGCACGATGCCGATAACGAACACGCCGCTCATGACGTTGCCAAACAGGCGCACCATCAGCGAGAACGTCCGGGTGATCTGTTCAACCAGATTGAGCGGTATCATCACCCACGTGGGTTCGGCGAAGGTCTTCAGGTAGCCCAGGGCGCCGTTCTCCTTGATGCCGAAATAGAGCGTCGCCACGAACACGATGCAGGCGAGCGCTGCGTCGGTCTCGAGTTGTGCGGTGGGCGGCTCCACCCTGGGTATCAGCGAAGACCAATTGGCGAACAGGATGAACAGGAACAACCCGCCGACAACGGCCCTGTAAGGCACCGGGTCACGTTGCAGGGTGGATTTGACCTGGGCATCGGTGGTGGTGACGAACAGCTCCAGAACCGCCTGCAGGGTGTTGGGACGCACTGCCAGAAATCGCGTGGCAACGGCGCAAACCAACGTCAGCACAATCATGATCCCCCACGTGGTCACCACCGTCACCGACACCGGAACCGGGCCGATCTGGAAAGCGATGCCGGCAGCAAGCGGCGAACCGTTCATGACCGGGCGCTCCCGCCGTCCACAACCCGACCACGCGCAACAAGCAAGCCGGCGGTCGCTGCCAGAAGCGGCACGGCGCCGAGCTTCGCCAGTCCGAAAAGGGCCAACCCGAGCACGGCGAACCGCCCCAGTTGCAGGGCAACAGCGCTCATGTCGCCCTGCACGAGCCTGTCACTGACCAGCCGCAACGTCTTGAAGTGCAACACACCGAGCACGAAGCCCGCGATCAACCCAAGCACCAACGCGGCGGCAAGGCCCGCAATGGGATCGAGTTCCAGGCCGGAAGGCAGGTTCACGAAGCTTGTCATTGGTCATGCATCCATCTGAAGGCCAGCCAGAGACCCAGCGCGGCGCCCGCCATGGTCAGGGCGGCGGTCATGGTAATGCCGGTGCCGAGCAACCGGTCGAGCCAGCGCCCCGCCAGCAGCGCCAACAGGACCGGGATCACGATCATCCAGCCAAGCACGCCGATCTGCCCGAAACGCCGGCCGAGCGACGGTTCGGGATTGTCCTTTGCCATCCGGTCCCGGTCTGCCGCCTGTCTTGCGGTGCGGTCGACCACATCGCCTGGCGTGTAATCTTCGCTCATTGCATCAGGCCCTCCAGCTCAGCGGCCTCGGACGCAGTCCCGTCAGCGATATGCCGCATGATCTGCCGGATCGCCTGGGCATGCAGCCGGGTCTGGGCAACGCGGGCGCGCCGAGCGGCATCGGTTTCCGCCTCGCGGTATTCGCGCACCTCCCGTTCAAGTCTGGACAGGTCGTCGCCGGTGATTGCCGTGCGGCATGCAATCCTGATCGTGTCGCCATTCTCGACGGCAAGTACGCCGCCACGCAGCGCGCAGAAATGCCAGGAACCTGTGGCTGCCCGCCAGCGCACCACGCTGGTCTCCAGCACCGCAAGCATGTCGACGTGACCGGGCATGATGCCGAAATCTCCGCTCGCATCGGCCGCGCGAAACGACGCGACGTCTTGCGCCTCCACCACGATTTCAAGCGGGGTGCTGATCTCGAGTTTCATGGCGGCTGGCGTCATTATGCGGCCTCCACTGACGTCTTCTCAGCCGATCTGGAAGCGCCTTCAGGAACAGACTTCTGTTCCTTCTCGCGCGCCTCTTCCAGCGTGCCCGTCATGTAGAGCGAGCTTTCCTGCCAGTCGTCACATTCGCCTTCGAGAATGGCCTTGCAACCCGCAACGGTGTCGGCCACCGGCACAGATTTTCCGGGGCTGCCGGTGTAGGCTTCGGCCACAAAGAACGGCTGCGTCAGGAAACGCTGCAGGCGCCGCGCACGGCCAACGGCAAGGCGTTCTTCGGCGCTCAATTCCTCGACGCCCAGCAGCGCGATCACGTCCTTGAGTTCGTGATAGTGCTCGATGGTCTGGCGGACATCGGCCGCAACGCGTGCATGCTCCTCACCCACCACCAGCGGATCGAGCAGTACCGACGTTGTCTGGATCGGATCAACAGCCGGATAGATGCCTTCGGCAGCAAGCTGGCGCGACAGCACGACCATGCTGTCCACGTGGGCGCTGATCGCGCCAACCGCCGGATCGGTGAAGTCGTCCGCCGGTACGTAGACAGCTTCAATTGCAGTCACCGAGGCGGTGCCGACCGACGCGATGCGTTCCTGCAGGCTGGCAACCTCTGTGGCAAGTGTCGGTTGATAGCCGACGCGCGACGGCATCCGGCCCAGCAGGCCCGAAACTTCCGAACCTGCCTGGACGAAGCGGAACACATTGTCCATCAGCAGCAGCACGTTCCTCGACTGCTCGTCGCGAAAATATTCGGCAATGGTGAGCGCAGTGAGCGGCACCCGCCAGCGCGCACCCGGAGGCTCGTTCATCTGCCCGTAAACCAGGACCGTGCGATCCAGCACGCCGGATGCCTTCATCTCGTGCAGCATCTCGTGGCCTTCGCGGCATCGCTCTCCCACGCCTGCGAAAACCGAGATTCCGTCATAGCCGGCCACCATCGAGTGGATAAGTTCCATCACCAGTACGGTCTTGCCCACGCCGGCGCCGCCGAACATCGCCGCCTTGCCGCCCTGGGCGATGGGCGCAAGCAGGTCGATGACCTTGATGCCGGTCTCGAATATCTGGGTGGCAGCATTCTGCTCGGCCATCGCCGGAGGCTGGCGATGGATCGGCAGACGCGGCACATCGGCCGGCAATGGATCCAGGCTGTCGGAAACATTGCCCATCACATCGATCATGCGCCCCAGCGTGGCATCGCCCACCGGCGCCGTGACCGGCCCACCGGTCAGGGTTACGGCAGCGCCGCGGGCCAGGCCCTGCGTCTGCTGAAGAGCAATCGCCCGGACTGCGGTTTCGCTGATATGGGCCTGCACCTCGGCGGTCAGCCCGCCCGCACCATTACCGACAACCAGCGCATGGTTGATCGGAGGCAGCGGACCGGACACGGCGACGTCCAGCACCGGACCGCGAATGGCGATCACCCTGGCCTTTACGTCTGACGGGTCAATTGCAGGCAATGTCTCAACCCCGCCCTTGCGGCATCATGCTTGTCCATGCACGAGCGGCCTACGGCGGTCTCCGGTTTCAAGTTTTCATCCTTGCACGTGCATTGTGGCCCAGTTTGCAAAGGGTGCGTTGATCACGATCAAGACCATCCGCGCCAGCTTGGGCCACAAACTCATTCAGGGTGATGATCGTCATTGCCGGGAAAAAGGTGCGAGGCACCATGCAGATCGGCCAGTCAAGATGAACAACAGCCTGCGCCTGAAACGGCTTGGCATCGATACCTATGACAACTTTGTCGTCTACCTGCGCCAGGACAGCGACGTTTGCCGTGCGGAGGGATTTTCGTCACATACCCGCGTTCGCGTCGAAGCTGGCGGCAAGTCGATCATTGCCACGCTCAACTTCGTGGTCGGAGACATCCTGTCGATGGGTGAGGCAGGACTGTCAGAAGGAGCCTGGCAGGAACTGGGTCAAAGCGAAGGCGCGATGATATCGGTCTCGCATTCAAGGCCCATAGATTCCCTTGCCTACATTCGGGCCAAGATCGACGGCCAGCCGATCAGCAATGCGGCCTTTTCCGAAATCCTGTCCGACATCGCGGCTGGCTACTACTCCGACATCCACTTGTCTTCGTTCGTTACGGCCTGCGCTGCCAGGCCGCTGAGCATCAGCGAGATTACCGGGCTCACCTCTGCGATGATCAACTGCGGCGAGCGCATGACGTGGCCCTACGATCAGGTGGTCGACAAGCATTGCGTGGGCGGCCTTCCCGGCAACCGCACCACGCCGATCGTCGTCTCAATCGTGGCGGCTTGCGGCCTGCGGATGCCGAAGACGTCATCGCGCGCCATCACCTCCCCGGCCGGCACTGCCGATACCATGGAAACCCTCGCCCCGGTCGACCTGAGCGTGGAGGCCATGCAGGCTGTGGTCGAGCGTGAAGGCGGCTGCGTCGTCTGGGGCGGAGCGGTGGATCTCAGCCCGACCGACGACACGCTGATCCGGATCGAACGAGCGCTCGATCTGGACAGCGAAAGCCAGCTCATCGCGTCCGTTCTGTCCAAGAAGATCGCGGCGGGCTCGACCCACGTCGTCATCGACATTCCAACCGGCACGACGGCGAAGATCTCCAGCCAGCAGGAAGCAGCTTCCCTCTCCCGTTCGCTGACCACCGTGGCGGATACCCTGGGCCTGAAGGCACGTGTCGTCATCAGCGACGGCAGCCAGCCGGTTGGCCGCGGCATTGGCCCGTCACTGGAGGCGATGGACGTATTGGCGGTGCTGCGCAATGAGCCGGCAGCGCCGGCAGACCTGCGCAACCGCGCCGTCACGCTGGCCAGTGTTCTGCTGGAAATGGGCGGGGCTGCAGCTGCAGGAGACGGCACTCGCGTCGCAAACGAGACCCTTGACTCAGGGCTGGCATGGGCAAAGTTCCAGGCCATCTGCGAGGCCCAGGGCGGTATGCGGACACCACCATTGGCACCATACACCCGCGAGGTGCTGGCCGAGAGGCCAGGCCACATCCGCAGCGTCGACAATCGCAGGCTGTCGCGCGCGGCACGGCTGTGCGGCGCACCGGAGGACAAGCCGGCCGGCATCAAGCTTCATGTGGCGCTTGGTCAGGAAGTCGAAAGCAGGCAGCCGCTGTTTACGTTGCACGCCGACGCTCCGGGCGAGCTGGAATACGCCTACAACTTCATCATGAGCCATCCGCCCATCTACGAGATCGGGGAACAACCATGAACCGCGTCCTGATTGCCCTGCCCGGCAACGAGAAGATGTGCCAGCTGCTTGGCCATCTCATCGGCGCAGGGGTTTCCGCGCTTGAAACCCGCCGGTTCCCCGACGGCGAGACATATGTGCGCCTCGATCCGTCCATTGCCGGCAAGCAGGTGATCTTCGTCTGCACGCTCGACCGGCCTGACGAGAAGTTTCTCCGCCTGGTGTTTTCCTGCGCGGCGGCCCGGGACCTGGGAGCGGCAAGTGTCGGGCTTGTCGCGCCCTACCTCGCGTACATGCGGCAGGACAAGCCGTTTCATCCGGGCGAAGCGGTCACCGCCCACCACTTCGCAAGTACGCTGTCTCCATGGATCGACTGGCTGGTGACGGTCGATCCCCACCTGCACCGCATCCACCACCTGACGGACGTTTACGACGCACGCGCAACCGTTGCCCACGCAGCGCCCGTCGTCGCCACCTGGATCGGCGCCAACGTGTCCCAACCGGTGCTGATCGGACCCGACGAGGAAAGCGGGCAATGGATCAGCGACATTGCAGGGCGAGCAGGTGCGCCATTCATTGCACTCAGGAAAGAACGCCTTGGCGACAGGGATGTGAAGGTCACCATCCCCGATCTCGACAAGTGGTCCGGCAGGACGCCGGTGATCGTCGACGACATCATTTCCACCGGCCAGTCGATGGTGGAAACCATCTCCGGAATCCGCAGCGAGTTTGCTGAAAAGCCGGTCTGCATTGGCGTGCACGGCCTGTTTGCAGGCAGTGCGCACGACGATCTCGTTGCCGCAGGCGCAGGCCGGATCGTTACCTGCAACACCGTGCTCCATGAGACCAACGCCATAGACATTTCCGCGCCATTGGCAGCGAGTGTCGCCGAAATGCTCGCCAGTCTGGACTAGAGTTCGAACGAGCTGTGCAGCGCCGGCATGTGAACCACGGCGTCCTTCAAGTGCTTGCCGAAGTGTTCCATGGCAGGCTTTTCACCGTGCACGAGGAATATCTCGTCCGGCGTAGCAGAACGCTCCCAGTCCAGCAGCTCCTTGCTGTCGGCATGGGCCGAGAAGCCATTGACCGTGAATATCTTCGCCTTGACCGGCAACTGGTCGCCGAAAATGTGTACGAATTTCGCCCCGTCGATGATGTGGCGCGCCAGCGTGTGCTCTGCCGCATAGCCGACGAAAATGATGCTCGAGTGATGCCGGGCAATGTTGTGGCGCAGGTGATGGCGCACCCGCCCGCCCGTGCACATGCCCGACCCGGCCAGAATGACCGCCCCGGTCACTGAATTGAGCGCAACGGATTGCGCCGTCTCGCGGGTAATCTTCAGACCGTTCGGCTGCAGCGGGTCGTCACCGGTCTCGAACAGGTGACGCACCTCCGGCTTGTAATAGTCTGGATGGCGCCGGTAGATCTCGGTCGCGGTAATGGCCATGGGCGAGTCGAGGAAGATCGGCACATTACGCGGCAGCTTGCCCTCGCGTTCCCCCTGCTTGAGGAAGAACAGGATCTCCTGCGCCCGGTCCAGCGCGAAGGTTGGGATGATGGCATTGCCGCCGTGATCGAGGGCATGGTTGATGCCCTCGTAGAGTTCATTGATGGAACCTTCCAGGTCCTTGTGGCGCCTGTCGCCATAGGTGGTTTCGATCACCAGCCGGTCTGCGTGTGGCGGCGCCACCGGATCATGCAGCAGGGGCCGGCCGGCATTGCCGAGATCGCCCGAGAACAGCACCGATGTATGCCTGTGGCCTTCCTCCAGCTTGAGATGGATCCAGGCCGAACCCAGCACATGGCCCGCATCGCCAAACATCGCCGTGATGCCGGGCGCCACCTCGATCTCCTTGCCATAGCTCGCCGGCCTGCCGAAGCAGTCGAACGAGTTCAGCGTATCGAGAATGCTGTAGAGCGGCTTCAGGTCGGCCCCGTCCCCACCGCCGTGGCGATGATGGCCCTCATGCCGGTGCCGCTGACGGCGTTCCGCCTCTTCTTCCTGGATGTGGGCTGAATCCAGCAATACCAGGCGGGTCAGTTCCCGCGTCGGCGGCGAGGTAATGATCTCGCCGCGAAAACCGCGCCGGTACAGTAGCGGAATCCGGCCGCAATGGTCGAGGTGCGCGTGGGTCAGCAGCAGGAAGTCTATTTCGGCGGGATCAAACCCGAACGGCTCGGCATTTTCTTCCTCGCTTTCCCGGCCGCCCTGGAACATGCCGCAATCCACCAGCAGTTTCCGGCCAGCACATTCGACGAGGTGGCAGGACCCGGTGACGCCGCCAGCTGCGCCGTGGAACGACAGTTTCATCGGAGGTCTCCTCAGGGATAGCCCGTCAGGCACGCTCAGTTTCTCGCCTGCGCAACTGCATTCTGCCCGGACCTGAACGATGGTGAATTGATTTGCAGCAATACATGCCCTGCCCATCAGCAGGTAGTCTGCCAGCCCATGCTGACACCCGACCTTGCACAGAAGATTGACGCTTACTGGCGTGCCGCAAACTACCTGTCGGCCGGGCAGATCTACCTGCTCGACAACCCATTACTGAAAGAGCCGCTCAAGCTTGAGCACGTGAAGCCGCGCCTGCTCGGCCATTGGGGCACGACGCCCGGCCTCAACTTCATCTACGCCCATATGAACCGCGCCATTCGGCAGTTCGACCTGAACGCGATCTTCATCACCGGGCCGGGCCACGGCGCGCCGGGCATCGTCGCCAACACGTATCTGGAAGGCACCTACAGCGAGCTCTACCCGGAAGTGTCGAGGGACGAAAATGGCCTGGGGCACCTTTTCCGGCAGTTCTCCTGGCCAGGCGGCATTCCCAGTCATACCGCAGCCAGCACGCCGGGCTCGATCCACGAAGGCGGCGAGCTAGGCTACAGCCTTGTGCACGCCTATGGCGCGGTTTTCGACAATCCGGACCTGCTGGCCGTGTGCGTGGTGGGAGACGGCGAAGCTGAAACCGGCACGCTGGCGGCAAGCTGGCATTCGAACAAGTTTCTCAACCCAGTTCGGGATGGAGCCGTTCTGCCCATCCTGCACCTGAACGGCTACAAGATCGCCAACCCCACGGTGCTGGCCAGAATCCCGCGTGAGGAACTGTTCAGCCTTTTCCTGGGCTACGGCTATGAGCCGATCGAAGTGTCAGGCGATGACCCGCTTCAGGCTCACCACGAAATGGCCGAAGCTCTCGATCGCTGCATCGCACAGATCCGGCACATCCAGCAGGCAGCGCGGGAAAATGGAAATGATGATCGTCCCCGCTGGCCCATGCTCATCCTGCGCACGCCGAAAGGCTGGACCGGCCCGAAAGAGGTTGACGGACAGCCGGTGGAGGGGACATGGCGGGCGCATCAGGTTCCCCTGAAGGACTTTGCGGACAACCCGGCCCACCTGAACCTGCTGGAAACGTGGCTCAGGAGCTACCGCCCACAGGAACTGTTTGACGAAGGCGGCCAGTTGCGCCCGGACCTGGCGGACCTCGCACCCTTGGGCGAACGGCGCATGAGCGCCAACCCTCACGCCAATGGCGGCAAGTTGCTGAAAGACCTTGAGCTTCCTGATGTGCTCGGCCACGCCATCAAGCTGGACCAGCCGGGTCAAACAGTTAGTGAGGCCACACGGGTGCTAGGTGGTTACCTGAGGGATGTCATGGCTCTCAACATGAGCCGTGCAAACTTCCGCGTGTTCGGCCCCGACGAGACGGCGTCGAACAGGCTTTCCGCCCTGTTCGAGGTCACGGACCGCTGCTTCACTGGCGAGTTGCTGCCAACCGACGAGAACCAGGCCCCGGACGGTCGTGTGCTCGAAGTGCTCAGCGAGAACCTGTGTCAGGGCTGGCTGGAGGGCTATCTGCTGACCGGCAGGCACGGGCTGTTTTCCTGCTACGAGGCTTTCACCCACATCGTCGATTCCATGTTCAACCAGTACGCCAAGTGGTTGAAGACTGCTGCAGAAGTGCCGTGGCGGGTGCCGGTTGCCTCGTTCAACTACCTGCTGACATCCCACGTCTGGCGGCAGGACCACAATGGCTTCAGCCATCAGGACCCGGGCTTCATCAATCACGTGGCGAACAAGAAGCCCTCGGTGGTGCGCGTCTACATGCCACCCGATGCCAACACATTGCTCGCCGTGGCGGAGCACTGCCTGAACTCGCGCAACAAGGTCAACGTGATCGTCGCCGGCAAGCAGCCGGAATTGCAGTGGCTCGGCATGGACGACGCCCGGCAGCACTGCGCGAAGGGCATGGGCATATGGCGCTGGGCCAGCACCGGCGGCGACAGGCACCCGGACGTGGTACTGGCTTGCGCCGGTGATGTGCCGACCACCGAGGTGCTAGCAGCCGCGGACCTGCTGCGTCACCATCTGCCCCGGCTGGCGGTACGGGTGGTCAACGTGGTGAACCTCATGGCGCTGGCGCCGCCCGATGAGCATCCCGACGGGCTGGACGATGCAGAATTTAACGACATCTTTGGAACGGAAGCACCCGTCCTGTTCGCTTTTCACGGTTATCGGTCTCTGATCAGGAACCTGATGTTTCACCGCTCCTGTCACGCAAGGCTTCAGGTGTTTGGCTACAGGGAGGAAGGCACGACGACCACGCCGTTCGACATGGCCGTGCTGAACGGCATTGACCGCTTCAATCTGGTGCTAAGGACGATAGATGCCATACCGGAGCCGACGCCCGAGGCAGAGCAACTGCGGGAACTTGTGACAGAAAAGCTGGAACTCCACCGGAGCTGGATTCGCGACCATGGCGAGGACTTGCCGGAGGTGCGCAACTGGCGCTGGGGAGCCTCATCCGGGACCACACGTTGAGCCAGAGTCAGCGCCTGATCCGGGTACCCGCCCTGCCCTCAACGATGGCGAGCGCATCCTTGAGGCTGCCAATCCCTGCAAACGCTCCGCCGTGCTCGACGAACTCTATTGCCGCCAACACCTTGGGGCGCATGGATCCGGCGGCAAACTCGTGTTGCTTGAGTTCTTCCGGCGTCGCGGCGGAAATCAGCCGCTGGTTTTTGCTGCCCCAGTCTGCATAAACGCCATCCACGTCGGTCAGCAGCAGAAGCACATCCGCGTCCGCATCCCGCGCCAGCAACGCACTGGCGAAATCCTTGTCGATCACCGCCTCAACGCCTCTCCAGCCGCCACTTTCCTTGACTACTGCAATACCCCCGCCACCGGCACAGATCACAGTGATTCCGCTGGACAGAAGCTGCTTGACGATTGCCAGTTCAAGGATGCGCAACGGGCGCGGCGAAGGTACGGCGCGGCGCACACCTCCCTTGTCCGGCACCATTTTCCAGCCATGCCGCGCTGCCAGTTCATCAGCCTCTCCGGCTTCATAGACCGGCCCGATGGGCTTGGATGGCTGGCCAAAGGCCGGATCGGCAGGATCAACCTCGATCCGGGTCAGAAGGGCTGCCAGCCTGCCGCCAAGCCCTGCGCTGTTCTCAAGTTCCTGCAACAACACGTACCCGACCATTCCCTGCGCTTCCGCCGTCAGAACGTCGAGCGGGCTGGCAAGGACCGGGTCATAGGCATCGTCCTGCAGTGCCATCAGGCCGATCTGCGGACCGTCGCCATGGGTCAGCACCACGTCGTGACCGGCGCCGATCAGGCTGGTGATCGAACGGGCGGCGGTCTTCGCATTCCTGCGTTGCGTGTCGATGGAAGCGGGTTCATCCCGGCGGATCAGGGCATTCCCGCCCAGGGCAACGACGATGCGCATGGCATTCCTCCCTGTAGTCATGCTCGCCGGATTTAGCCAATCCTAGCTGCGAGCCCGGAGGACAGGAAGTGGCACGAAAAGGTTTCTCGCTGCCTAAGCCATTAACGCCTGCTTTCAGGCGTGCTGCAGGCATTCACTGGGACAACCGAA
>CAZYKZ010000038.1:0-16167 GCA_964648175.1 uncultured Anderseniella sp. | reverse complement strand
GGCGGTACAGGTTGCCCAGCGCCAGCAGCGCGTTGTAGTTCTCCGGCTCGCGGGCAATCAGCGCCTTGAGCGTCTTCACGGCCTCTTCCGGCTGCTCGAGCTGGTTCAGGCTGGTGGCGATCTGGATTTCCGCGCTGGAACGCAACGGGCTGTCCGTGGGCACTGCCTGATAGGCCGTGATGGCTTGCCGGTACAGCTTCATCTCGTTGTAGATCTCGCCGAGCAGGGTCTGCCCCTCCGGGAAGCCGGGCTTCATGGACAGGGCAAGCCGCGCGTAGATCAGTGCGATGTCGATCGAACGCTCGTCGGTCAGGGCCCCGGCAATGGAATACAGCGCCTCCGCGATGCCGCCTTCGGCGCCCTCAATGAAGTGGCCCGGTTCGCCGCCGGCCTTGACCCGGTCAAGCGCAGCCTGGATGAGCGGGTTCTGCTGGGTGGCGCGGAGGAACAGTTCGTAGATCTCCTGCGCCTTGTCCGCCCGGCCGGTGCGCTCAAGGTAGTTGCCGTAGGCCTGAACCACGCGCAGTGACGTTCCGGCCTTCTCGTAGGCCGCAACATAATTGGCTTCGGCGCGGGTGCGGTCGTTGGTGAGGTCGGCAATCATGGCCGCATGGAACAGCCGGAAGTTCTCGAACGCCTGGTTGCGCTTGAGCTTGTCCAGTTCGGACATTGCGCCGGTGAGATTGTTCTCGGCGGCATAGGACCAGGCCGACAGCAATGCGGACGTCAACTCGCCGATCGGGGTGTAGCCGGCCTTGGTGAAATGCTCGCGGGCAACAGCCTGCTGGCCATCGCGCACGGCCTGGAGACCCAGGACAAGCAGCGACAGGCGGTGCTGGTCGTTGAACTCCAGCACCCGCTTGGCAAAGCGCGTGGCCGATTCAATGTTGCCGGACGATACTTCCAGCGTGAACGCGCGCTCGATCAGCAGAGGATTGTTGGGATCGCTCTCCAGCGCGCGGGCAATATAACGTGCGGCGATGTCCGTCTCGCGCTGGCGGCTGGCATAGCGGCCTGCAAGATAGCTGCCGGAGGGCGAGGCTTCCTCGATGCGCAGGTCGGCATAGGGGTCATCCCCTGGCGTCTGTGCCGCGGCTGCCGGCACGGAAAAGGGCAGGCAGAACAGGAAAACGGCACTCAGCGTGCGCAGGTTCAAGGTCATGTTTATCGTATCCAATCCAGACGGAACGCGGCCTCAACAAGCCGCTCGCGGTGCAGGCCGCATGCATTGACCTGCAATGTGATGGTTTTTGGGCCGCTCCGCAAGCAAGCCATATGTCACAACACCGGCATTTGCCGTCAAAGTGGCCCATTGCGGCTCCATGCCGGGTTGAAACCGCCCCGTCGGTTCGCCCACACTGGGCTCATGACACGCACGCTGATTCGCCGCTTTGCGCGGTCCTGTCTCTTCATCCCGGCCCTCGCGGGTCTTGCCGCGTCCTGCCTCCTGCCGCCACGTGGGGCAGAAGCCGTAGAGGTATCGGCTGCATACAGGAGCACGGCCGAACGCGGCTTCAGGAGCTTCCTCGAAGGACTTTGGCCGGAGGCACAGCAGCGCGGTGTGTCGCGCAAGACCTTTGACCGGGCCGTGAGCCGGATGCAGATCGAATGGGATATCCCCGATCTCGACCCGCCGCCAATGGGTGGAGAAGACCCCAAGCCATCACCGAAGCGGCAGGCAGAATTCGGCTCTCCCGGGCGATATTTCAGCGAAAAGTCGATGAACAACCTTGCCGCCATCGGCCGCAAGGAAATGGCGCGCTTTGGCGACACACTCCAGCGCATCGAGCAACGCACCGGCGTCGACAAGGAAATCCTCGCCGCCATCTGGGGCCGCGAGACCGCCTATTCCCGCGCCAGCATTCCGCATGACGCCATGTCGGTGCTCGCCACGCAGGCCTATCTCGGGCGCCGGCCCGACTTCTTCCGGCCCGAAGTGCTGGCAATCCTCGAGATCGCCGAGCGCGGGGTGGTGCCCGTCAATCAGCTCAAGTCTTCATGGGCCGGGGCGATGGGCCATACGCAGATGCTGCCGGGGCTCTACCTGAAGCATGCAACCGATGGCGACGGCGACGGCAAGGTGGACATCTGGAACTCCGTGCCAGACGCGCTGGCGACGTCGGCCAGCTTCCTGAAGGCAAGCGGCTGGGTGCCGGGCTTGAGCTGGGCGTACGAAGTGGAACCGTCGGGCAGTCTGGACTGTACGCTGGAAGGCCCGGACGCAGGCCGGCCGGTGGCAGACTGGGTTGCCAGCGGGGCAACGCGGGTTGCGGGCCGCCAGTGGCCGCAATCGCTGATGGGAGCCAAGAGCTACCTGATCATGCCGGCAGGACGGTTCGGACCTGCCTTCGTTGCCACGGACAACTATTACGCCATCAAGGCATACAACGAGTCCGACCTTTACGTGCTTTACGTGGGCAACCTGGCGGACAGGATAGCCGGGTCCGGGGCGTTCATCACGCCGTGGCGCGAGGTGGACACATTCACCCGGCCCGAAATGCAGAAGGTTCAGCGCAAGCTCGTGGACATGGGGTACAATGTCGGCGACACCATCGACGGGCTGATCGGCTTCCGAACCCGTACGGCCACCGGCATGCACCAGAAGAAGCTGGGGCTGCCGGTCGATTGCTGGCCGAACAGGCCGTTTATTGCGAAGCTGAGGTAGCCGACTTCACCACCGTGCTGCTGGCGGTTCCCGTTGCCGGCGCGGTCGCATTGCCTGACCGGAGCTGCTCTACACGCGAGGCGATGGCCGGGCGGTAGTTGGTGGCGATGGCCTCGCGCATCTTGTCGGCCTGCTGGGCCTCAGGGTGCGGATACACCTCGAAAAGCCGCTTGAAGAAGGCGCGGGTGTGATCGCTGCATTCGAGCAGCACCTGATCCACAACGGCATCAACCGGCTTGGCAGGCTGCGGTCCGGCCCGGTCGGTGCGCGTACGGTAACAGGTGAACATCTCTTCCTTGGCGATGGCCAGTTCGAGGTGCGGGCCCACTGGCTGCGGCGAGCCGTTACCGGCTGAAGGCGCGGCCGCGGCTGCCGCCTCCGTCGAAGCGGGTTGCGGTTGCGGCACCGGCGGTTGCGCCGCAACGGCCGGCTTGGCGGGCTGTGCCGGGGCAGCAGCCACTTTCTGTTCCTGGCGAACGTTGAGGACGGCTTCCCTGACTGCCGGGACGAAGGTCGATCCGCTCAGTTCCTCCGCCATCTTGCGGCCGCGCTTGCTGCCGAACCTTTCCGCCAGAGCCAGAGACACGGTGTCGAACTGCTGCTTGCACTCGCCCTTCATCGCATTGGCAAGGACAGTCTTCAAATTGAGCTTGGGATGTTCGAGAGCCTGCGCGCGGGAATACCTCGACAGGCAGTCCCTGAAGGTGAACACGGCAGGATTTCCGGTATCCTTCCACCAGTCCGCCTCACTGACGCTGGAGGAGGCGCTGCGCGAGCGCGTTTGCTGGCGCGGCTCGGGCTGGGCTTCCACCACGGGCGGGGGGTTGCTTGCAGCAGCAGGAGGTGCAGCGGGCTCGGGATCCGGCTGGGCAGCCTGCGGCTGTACGCTGTCGGGAACCTGAGGCTGCGTGATGTTGATGGACGTATTGCCGACCACGCTGGGCGTCTGCAATGCCGGCAGCGTGTTGTAGGCAGGCGAGCCGTCATCGTCCTGCTCGCCTCGCAGGATCGACATAAGGCTTTTCGAGGGCCGAACGTCTGCACCCTCCCGATTTACGCGATCGAGCGACTCCGGCAGCGCCGTTGCCGGAATGGCAACGATGCACACTGCACAGGCGAGTGCGCGAATAATTCCCTGAGACATCAGAAGCCTCCCTGTTGGCTCCCAGCGTATGCAGGATTGCCTTCAAAGCGGGCAACAAAATGACGCCAGTGTGGTTATCAGCGGCAAAGATATTGGCGCTTCAAGGCCTTACACAAGGGCTTGCCGGGCGAATGAATCGCCCGGCAGCAACCTCACATGTTGGGATAGTTGGGGCCTTCGCCGCCTTGCGGAACGGTCCAGTTGATGTTCTGGGCCGGATCCTTGATATCGCAGGTCTTGCAGTGCACGCAGTTCTGGAAATTGATCTGGAAGCGCGGCTTGCCGCTGTCGTCCTGGACGAACTCATAGACACCCGCCGGGCAATAGCGCTGCGAAGGTCCTGCATATTCGGGCAGGTTTTTCGCCACCGGAACCGATGCGTCCTTCAGCTTCAGGTGCGCTGGCTGGTTTTCGTCGTGGTTGGTGGCCGAATAGGCAACGTTGGTCAGCCGGTCGAACGACAGAACGCCATCGGGCTTCGGGTAGTCGATCGGCTTGAAATCCGCCGCCTTCCCGGTGGCCTGAGCGTCCGTCTTGTCGTGCTTCAGGGTGCCGAAGAACGAGAAGCCGAACAGCTGGTTGGTCCACATGTCGAGCCCGCCAAGCGCCAGGCCGCCAATCAGGCCGAATTTCGACCACATGGGCTTGACGTTGCGCACCTTCTTGAGGTCGGCGGCAATCGGCGAGGCGTCCCAGGCTTTCTGGTATTCGGTCAGTTCATCGCCCTCGCGGCCTGCGGCAACCGCAGCGAAAGCGGCCTCTGCCGCCAGCATGCCGGACTTCATGGCGTTGTGGGTGCCCTTGATGCGCGGCACGTTGACCATACCGGCCGAGCAGCCGATCAGCATGCCACCCGGGAAGGTCAGTTTCGGCACCGACTGGTAACCGCCCTCGGTGATGGCACGCGCGCCATAGGCAATGCGCCGGCCGCCTTCGAGCACCTCGGCGATCATCGGGTGATGCTTGAAGCGCTGGAACTCCATGTAGGGGAACAGGTGCGGGTTGGCATAATTCAGGTGCACCACGAAGCCGATCGACACCAGGTTGTCCTCGAGGTGGTACATGAACGAGCCGCCACCGGTCTTGGTGTCAAGCGGCCAGCCCATGGTGTGAGTGACCTGGCCCTGCTTGTGCTTCTCGGGCTTGACCTCCCACAGTTCCTTCATGCCGATGCCGAACTTCTGCGGGCTCTTGCCGTCGGACAGCTTGAACTTCTCGATCAGCACCTTGGCGAGCGAGCCGCGCACGCCTTCGCCAATCATCACGTACTTGCCGTGCAGTTCCATGCCCGGCTGGTAGTCAGGCCCGGGCTCGCCGTCCTTGCCGATGCCGAACACGCCGGCGACGACGCCCTTCACCGAGCCGTCCTCGCGGTAGACCAGGTCCGAGCAGGCGAAACCGGGGTAGATCTCGACGCCCAGTTCCTCGGCCTGGGTGGCCAGCCAGCGGCACACATTGCCCAGCGACACTGCGTAATTGCCGTGGTTGTTCATCAGCGGCGGCATCAGGAAGTTGGGCAAGCGCAGGGCCCCGGCCTGGCCGAGCATGTAGAAGCGGTCTTCCTTGACCTCGGTCTTCAGCGGCGCGCCCTTTTCCTTCCAGTCGGGGATCAGTTCATTCAGCGCCACGGGATCGATGACCGCGCCGGACAGGATGTGGGCGCCGACCTCGGAGCCTTTCTCCAGCACGCAGACCGAGATATCGCTGCCGGCTTCGGCGGCGAGCTGCTTGAGACGGATGGCTGCCGACAGGCCTGCAGGGCCTGCACCGACGATCACCACGTCATATTCCATCGACTCGCGCTCGATTGCCCCGTTCTCGCTCATGTGCCCTCGTTCTCCAGACTTCACGCCGGTTTTGCTGATCGTGTTGACACCTCTTATATTGAAGTTGCCCGCTGGGGCAAACAGCCTCAGAAACGTCATCATCAGGTACAAAACGACACAGGGACCTGACAAACCGGAGGAAAGATGGCGCTGGACGCAGCACAGGCGCTGAAGTGGCTTGCGGAGATGGGCGCCGACGAGGCGATCCTGCCGCAGCCCATTGACAGGTTCGCCGAAAGCGAAGCGCTCAAGGCAGACGCTGCCGCCAGCACGTCCGGCAGCACCGGCCCCGCATTGCCGCGCCCTGCCCTCAACCGGCCCCAGGCTGCAGCGCCGGCCGTGGAGGCCGCGGCGCCGCGCTCCCCGGCTGCGGCCGTGCCCGCCATTCCCGCCGGTGAGCTTGAAGCGATGGCCCAGGCCTGCAAGACGCTTGATGAACTGGCGCAGTTTCTTGATGGCTTCGACGCCTGCCCGCTCAAGCGTACCGCCACCCGGCTGTGCTTTGCCGATGGCTTGCCCGGCGCGCACCTGATGATCGTGGGCGAGGCGCCGGGCCGCGACGAGGACGAGCAGGGTCTGCCGTTTGTTGGAAAGTCTGGCCAGCTGCTCGACAGGATGCTCAAGGCCGGCGGCTTCGACCGGCACAGCGACGATCCTGCAACCTCGGTATTCATCACGAACGCCGTGTTCTGGCGCCCGCCCGGAAACCGCAACCCGTCCACCGCGGAACTGCTCATGTGCCTGCCGTTCGTGCGCCGCGCGATCGAGCTCGCCGCGCCACGCGTCGTCATGACTGCGGGCAACATACCCACGCAGGCCCTGCTTGAGACCACGCAAGGCATCACGAGGGTCAGGGGCAACTGGCGCAAGCTGATGGTGGCAGGGCGGGAACTGGATGTGATGCCGAGCCTGCATCCGTCGTACCTGCTGCGCTCGCCAGAGGCAAAGCGGCTGGCATGGCGGGACCTTCTGACCGTAAAGGAACTGCTGAAAAATCAGTGAGCAGAGCTATTTCGAACCTCATCAAGCGGCATTTTTCGCAGAAATCAGTACCCGGACTTGCGCTGGACGACTTGTCTGTAAACCGGCTGTTAGGGTTACCCTTACATTGTAAACGCGCATGGTTTACGTCAATTTTTCTCCATATTTGTCAAATGTTTACTTCGAAACCGGCCAATCGTTGAACGGCTGCCGGCGATCGTGTTTAGTGATCTCATGAGCGATCCGGCACCCTTCAAAGCAACCAGATCGCGCCCAAACCGTTAACGTCATAACTGGTGGCCCTCATGTCCAGAATAGACGAATCCCGCCCCTTCATTCCGGTCCGCATCGCGGTGCTGACCGTATCGGACACCCGCACGCTGGAGACGGACAAGTCCGGCAACACGCTCGCAAGCCTGATTGCCGAGGCCGGTCATCTGCTGTCTGCCCGTTCGATCGTGAAGGACGACATCCGCGCAATCCGCTCAACCATGCGCAAGTGGCTCAAGCGGGACGACACCGATGCCATCATCACGACCGGCGGCACCGGCCTGACAGGCCGCGATGTCACCATCGAGGCCGTGAAACCGCTGCTCGACAAGGAGGCGGAAGGTTTCGCCATCGCCTTCCACATGATGTCATGGGCGAAGATCGGCACCTCAACGGTGCAATCGCGCGCCACCGCCGGGGTAGCTTCCGGCAAGTACGTGTTCTGCCTGCCCGGCTCGCCCGGGGCCTGCAAGGATGGCTGGACCGAAATACTGGTCAAGCAACTGGATTACCGGCACATGCCGTGCAACTTCGTCGAGATCATGCCGCGGCTCGAAGAGCACCTGCAGCGCAAGAAGGGCTGAAGCACCCGGCAGCCGCGCACACGGCCTGTGCGCGGAATGCACTACCCTTTCAGGATGCGGAACGGTTCAAGTCAAATTGAACTTCTCCGCCACAACTTCGTTACAGCAATGTTTCATGCAGGTCTTCCTTTGCCAGGCCTGCCTTTTCATTGATCAACGAGGTTCAGACGATGTCACAATTCCGCCTGCCCCTGTCCCGCCGCAAGCTGATTGCCGGCGCTGCCGTCACTGCCGCAGCTGCACCGCTCGCCGGCAACCTGTCCCTGTCACCCGCGGCTGCCAAGGCCGACATGAAAGAGGTCGACCGGCCAACCCATCGCCGCTTCAAGCTGGGCGAGTTCACCATCACGACGATCAACGACGGCGCGGTCTCGATGGAAGACCCGCAGAGCATTTTCGGCACCAACGCGTCCAAGGAAGAGTTCGAAGCCCAGGCCAAGGCCAACTTCCTGCCGACCGACAAGCTGCAGATCTCGTTCACGCCCGTGATCGTCAACACCGGTTCCGAACTGGTTCTGTTCGACACCGGCAACGGCGATGCGCGCATGCCCAATGCCGGTCACCTGATCCACCACACGCTGAAGGCCGCCGGCTACAGCCCGGAGCAGGTCGACAAGGTCGTGATCACCCACTACCACCCGGACCACATCGGCGGTCTGATGATGGGCGGCAACGCCACGTTCCCGAACGCCACCTACGTGGCGGCGGCCAACGAGCACGACTTCTGGTCTGCCGAGGAGCGCATGAGCGGCCCGACCGAGCGCGTCGCCAAGCTGGTTGCCAGCAACATCACGCCGATGAAGGACAAGTTCACCTTCGTAAAGGACGGCGACGAGGTTGCGCCGGGCATCCGGGCCATGGCCGCCAACGGCCACACGCCCGGTCACACCGCCTACCACATCGAAAGCGCCGGCCAGCGCATCCTCGTGGGCGGCGATTTCGCCAACCAGGCATATCTGTCGATCGCCAAGCCCGAGTGGCACGTCAGGTTCGACATGGACAAGGATGGCGCCGTGGCCACCCGCAAGAAGGTGCTGGACATGCTGGCAGCTGACCGGATTCCGTTCACCAGCTACCACATGCCGTTCCCGGCGGTGGGTTACATCGACAAGCGCGCCGACGGCTCGTACCACTACGTGCCGGTAAGCTACCAGCTTGATGTTTGACGAGACCGAATGAAATGCCGGTAGCTGGCGGCGTCATCGACGTCGGCCAGCTGCCGCACCTTTGCCACCTCCCGTCCAGCCAGGTTCGCCATGGTATCGCCAAGCGCATGCTCGCTTGACCACCTGACATTGGCGAACATCGGCGTACCCCGCACCCGCGCCGCCTGACCTACGAGCCAGTAGCCGCCGTCATCGGCGGGTCCGAAACAGAACTCGCTGCCGCCCAGCACCCTGAACGCCGATGCAATGTCGCAGGGCGTGACCGACGGAATGTCGGACCCGATCAGGACCACAGGCCCTTGCGGCAGCGTGTCGAACATGCGTTGCATCCGTTGACCAAGATCGCCACGGCCCTGATCGATGACATTCAAGCCCGCCGGCCAGACCGGGGCATCAACCTCGTGCACGCCATCGACCGCCAGCCACGTCTGCCAGCGCGGGTCACGGCCCAGCCGGCGCAGCAGATCCGCAAGCATGACGCTGTAGATGCGGGTGGCCTCCACCGGACCGATCTCGCGGCCAAGCCTGGTCTTGACCCGTCCAAGCCGGGGCTGCCTGGCCATGATGACGAGGTGGCGGGCAGGCTTGCTCATGCATAGATCTTGCGGATGCGGGCAGGATCCACGCCGGCGAAGAACAGCGACAGGCACAGCAGGTTCCGGCCCATGCGGCGGAGATAGCCTTCGCGCCGGTAGCGGGCGGCACTTGTAATCGCCGGCACATCGAGCATGACCAGCCGGCGCCTTCCAATACGGCGGACAATGTCCACGTCCTCCATCAGCGGGATGGCCCGGAAGCCGCCAATCTGATCGTACAGGGTGCGCGCAACGAGCAGGCCCTGATCGCCATAGGGCAGGGCCAGAAGGCGGCAACGCAGGGCGACGACCCGCTCAAGCCGCCGGGCGGCCGCGCCTGGATCATCCAGTACAAACCGGAAAACCGCCGCCTTGTCCGGATGGTGCGATGCATGACCGTGTACCGCCTCAAGCCAGCCTTTGCCCAGCACGGTGTCGGCATGCAGGAACAGCAGCCAGTCGCCGGTTGCGGCTGCCGCGCCGGCATGCAGTTGCTGACCCCGTCCAGGTGCGCCGGTGATGACGGTGACGCCCTCGCCGAGGCCGGATGGCGGTGGCGAACTGCCGCCATCGGCGATGATGATCTCGTGCACATCTTCCGCCCTCAGCCGGGAGACGGCCGCGGGCAGCAAATGGTTGGCGTTCAGCGCAGGTATGATCACCGAGAGCTTCATGACGGCGAGACAATACCGGCCCCGGCGGCGAACCGGAACACAAGTCCACGTGATTTTTGTTCTTGTTATGTTCTTCTTTCTGAATTAAGTTCGGGCGATGATGAACGCCATGCCAGACCGAGCAAACCTGGATTTCTCGACCGCCGAACCGGTGCGTCCGGCGGCGCCGCTCGTCCGGGTGCGCGGGCGCGGGGCAGGCACCAATGCGGTTGGCCGCTTCGAAGCCCTCAAGCGCATCGGTTTCGACGATGGCTGGGCGCGTGGCGACGATGAGTTGCCGCCGCTGAAGACCCACGTCACGGCGGAGATCGCGCGCACGATCATTGCGCGCAATACATCGCCGGACATTTCCTTTGACCGGTCGATCAACCCCTATCGCGGTTGCGAGCACGGCTGCTCGTATTGTTATGCCCGGCCCACCCACGCCTATATGGGCCTGTCTGCCGGGCTCGACTTTGAGACGCGCCTGTTCGCCAAGACCAACGCTGCGGAACTCCTGCGCAAGGAACTGGGCGCAAAGGGCTACGAGGCGGCGACGATTGCGCTGGGGGCGAACACCGATCCCTATCAGCCGGTGGAACGGCAATACAGGATCACCCGCGCGGTGCTGGAGGTTCTCAACGAAACCAATCACCCGGTCGGCATCGTTACCAAATCGGCGCTGGTGACGCGCGACATCGACATTCTGAAGCCGATGGCGGAGAAGGGCCTGGTCAAGGTGGCGCTGTCGCTGACCACGCTCGACCACAAGCTTTCCCGCAAGCTGGAACCGCGCGCTGCCACGCCGGGCCGCCGGCTACAGGCGCTGGAAATGTTGTCCGCGGCCGGGATCCCAACAGTGGTTATGACCGCGCCGGTCATTCCGGCCATCAACGACATGGATATCGAGAAGCTGCTGGGTGCGGCCCAGGCAGCCGGAGCGCGCGAGGCGGGCTATGTGCTGTTGCGGCTGCCGCACGAGCTGAAAGACCTGTTTCGCGAGTGGCTGGAACGGGAGTTTCCCGACCGGGCGAAGCACGTGATGAACCTGGTGCGGGATACGCGCGGAGGCCGCGACAACGACCCCGAGTTCGGCGCGCGCATGTCGGGCCGCGGTCCCTATGCCTGGCAGATCGGGCGGCGCTTCGAGCTGGCCTGCAAGCGGCTGGGTCTCAACCGGCAGAAGCAGAAGCTGCGCGCCGACCTTTTCACGCGGCCTGTGCAACCGGGAGAGCAGCTATCGCTGCTGTAGGATTTTTCGCTATGGTCCTTTGCCATGGCGATTCGTCGGCAACCCGGACCTCACTTCGAACTTGAACAAGCTGCCTTTACGGCCGGCGCGAAATTGGTGTGCGGCATCGACGAGGCAGGCCGTGGGCCGCTGGCTGGCCCGGTAGTGGCTGCCGCGGTGATCCTCGATCCGGCCAACGTTCCCCCGGGGCTCGACGACTCCAAGAAGCTCAGCGAAGCCGCCCGCGAAAACCTGTTCGCCCATATCCTGGCAACGGCAGAAGTCGGCGTCGGCGTGGCCGATGTCGGGCGGATCGACCGGGACAACATCCTCGCCGCCACCTTGTGGGCGATGGCGCAAGCCGTGCAAGACCTGCCAAGGCGGCCCTGCCTCGCACTGGTCGACGGCAACCGCCCGCCAGCGCTTGCCTGCGATTGCCAGACCGTGGTCGGGGGGGACGAGACCTGCGCCTCCATCGCGGCTGCCTCGATCATCGCAAAGGTGACGCGCGACCGCATCATGCTGGCGATCGACCGGCAGTATCCGGACTACGGTTTTGCAAGCCACAAGGGATACGGTTCACCATACCATCTCACCGCCCTTGCCCGGCTGGGCCCCTGCGAGCACCATCGCCGCTCGTTCTCGCCGGTGCGCAACGCGCTCGAAGCAATGGTGCGTTAACCATTCATTAAGAATTCGATTCACGGCGAATCCCGGCTGATTCAACATGTAACCCGGCTCCGACAGAAGGGCCGGGGCCTGATGGCCCGACAGTCAGTCAGTACATGCGTAAAACAGGGTCAGCCGTCTCATGGGTATCGCCTCCAAGCCGGACATCGCGCCGCTTCTCGACTCCATTCTCGCCGGGGACTGCCTCGAGCAACTGCGGGCGCTGCCCACGGCCTCGGTCGACCTGGTGTTCGCGGACCCGCCCTACAACCTGCAGCTCGGCGGCGGGCTCACCCGGCCCGACCAGTCGAAGGTCGACGGCGTCGACGACGAGTGGGACAAGTTCGACTCGTTTGCCACCTATGACGCCTTCACGCGCGCATGGCTTGCCGAATGCCGACGGGTGCTGAAGCCCACCGGCACCATCTGGGTGATCGGCTCCTACCACAACATTTTCCGCGTTGGCGCGACCTTGCAGGACCTGGGCTACTGGATCCTCAATGACATCGTCTGGCGCAAGGTGAACCCGATGCCGAACTTCCGCGGCACCCGCTTCGCCAATGCGCACGAGACGCTGATCTGGGCGTCGCGCTCGGAGGACCAGAAGACCTACACCTTCAACTACGAGGCGCTGAAGGCGTTCAACGACGACCTGCAGATGCGCTCTGACTGGGTGCTGCCGATCTGTTCCGGCGGCGAGCGGCTGAAGGACAGTGACGGCAAGAAGGCGCATCCGACCCAGAAGCCTGAAGCGCTGCTTCATCGCGTGCTGCTGGCTTCATCGAAGCCGGGCGACGTGGTGCTCGACCCGTTCTTTGGCTCCGGAACGACGGGTGCCGTGGCGCGCAGGCTAGGCCGCCACTTCATCGGCATCGAACGGGACGAAGGCTATATCGCCATCGCGCAGCAGCGCATCGCGGCCATCGAGCCAGGTGACGCCGAAGCGCTGAAGGTGACCACCGGCAAGAAGGCCGAACCGCGCATTCCTTTCGGCTCGCTGGTCGAGCGCGGGCTGATCAATCCGGGCGACACGCTGTACGATCCGGCCCAGCGCACTGCCGCGCGGGTGCGCGCCGACGGCTCGCTGTCGGTCAAGGACGCCACCGGCTCGATCCACAAGATGGGCGCCCACGTCATGGGGGCCGAGGCCTGCAACGGATGGACCTTCTGGCACGTGCGCAAGGGCAAGCAGCTGATGCCGATCGACGTGCTGCGCCAGAAGGTGCGCGCCGAGATGAAGGACATCTGACCTTGCCGCCCACGTTGCGCGCCGGCACGGCGGGCGATGCGGCCGCCATCTGCGCGATCTACAACCAGGGCATTGAAGAGCGCATCGCCACGTTCGAAACGCGGCTGCGTACCCCTGAAGACATCGAGGCATGGTTTGCTCCGGGCGCGCTGCCGGTAGTGGTTGCGGAGGTTGGTGGACGGGTGCTGGGCTTTGCCTCGTCCAGCGCCTACAGCACCCGCGAATGCTACAACGGCATCCGGGAGTTCTCCATCTACGTCGACCGGACGGCACGCGGTAAGGGGCTCTCGAAACTCCTGCTGCTGGCGCTCAGCGAGGCCACCGTTCAAAGCGGTGGCTGGAAGCTCACCTCACGCATTTTCCCCGAAAATGTGGCAAGCCTCGAAGCCTGCCGGGCAGCAGGGTTCCGCGTTGTCGGCACGCACCTGCGCCACGCGAAACTCGACGGCGTGTGGCGTGACGTGGTGACGGTAGAGAAACTGCTGCATCAGGACTGACGCGTCTTCCTGAGTGCATCGGTACCCAAGACCGCCACCGCAACCTTCTTCATCACCGTGGGCAAGGCTTCGCCGGCGAGATCGCGATGCGCTACCCAGCGCCAGTCGTGCTGCGTATCCGGTCCTGCTTCGAAAACCTCGTCGGTCACGTGAACGTCGAGCAGCAGGTGAAAGTGCGTGAAGGTGTGCTCGACCCGGCCAGCGCCGTTGTGCCAGCCGGAGTCGAACGGTGCATGCGCGTCGTCTGACGCGCTGGCTTCCACCCACGGACTGGACGGAAACTCCAGCATTCCGCCAAGCAGCCCCTTCTCCGCGCGCCGGCGCATCAGCACGCGGCCAGCGGTATCCTCGGCCCAGTAGATTCGGGCGCGGCGAACAGGGCGGTCCTTCTTCGGCGCCTTGCGCGGCAGTTCGGCCTCGATGCCAAGCTTTCGCGCTGTGCAGGCATCCAACCAGGGGCAGATCAGGCAGTTGGGTGATTTCGGCGTGCAGATGGTGGCGCCAAGGTCCATCAGGGCCTGGGCGAAGTCCCCCGGCCGGTCATCAGGCACGAGGTCCAAAGTTGCAGCCCTGATGGAAGGCTTGGAGGCCGGCAACGGCTCCTCGATGGCACGCAGCCGCGACATGACGCGCTCGACGTTGCCGTCGACCGCCGCGGCCGGACGGTTGAAGGCGATGGCCGCGATGGCCGCCGCCGTATAGGGACCGACGCCGGGCAACGACTGCAAGCCTTCTTCGGTTTCTGGAAAGCGGCCGCCAAGTTCATTCGCCACCATTTTTGCACAGGCATGAAGGTTGCGAGCCCGGGCATAGTATCCCAGCCCGGCCCACTCGCGCAGCACGTCGTCCAGGTCCGCGGCCGCCAGGTCTTCCACCTGCGGCCAGCGCCGGGTGAAAGCCACGAAGTACCGCCCGACGGTTGCCACCGTGGTTTGCTGCAGCATGATCTCGGACAGCCACACCCGGTAGGGGTCAGGCCGTTCGCCGGGCAGCGCGCGCCACGGCAAGGTGCGCCGGTGCCGGTCGTACCAGTCCAGCAAGCGGTGGCTCAGGCTTTCATCATTAACTTGCGGCAACGTCACGGACATGTGATGAGTTCGCTCACGCCTTGGGCTAACATTCAGCTACGGTTCAGGTCGGATCATCTATAGCTGGCACGCATGGACAGTCTCGACAAGCATTTCAGGCAGATTACCCGGCCCGCATTCGAGCGCTACGGCTTCGCCCACGGCGAACTGGTAGCGCAATGGGCCGCGATCGTCGGTGATGACCTCGCTGCGCGCTGCTGGCCGGAAAAGATGAACTGGCCGAAGGGCCGCGAGGCTGGCAGCCGCCACGCCGAAGGCGCGACGCTGAGCGTCAAGTGCGATCCCGGCGCAGGGCTTGCGCTGAGCTATGAGACCGGGCGCATCGCGGAACTGGTCAACGCCTTCTACGGATACCGGGCCGTGGCCACGGTCAAGGTCATACAGGGCGAACGCCCCCGGGTGAGCAAAGGCCGGTTGCCGGCCATGCAACCACCCGCACAGGTGGTCGAGACGGTGAATGCCCGGGTTACCGGCATAGAGGATCCCGGCTTGAAGGAAGCCCTGACCCGCCTCGGACAGGCGGCCCTTTCAAGCTCCATCCGCGACAAGCCCTGACGAGTTCTCCACAGGCCGATTTATCGGCTCGCATCAAACTTCAACTTCCAGTAGGACACCACGCCATGAACATCAATCGCCGCACCTTCACCACCGGACTTGCGCTCGCCGCGCTGGCCGCAGCTTCAGGATCGCTTGCCGCGCCTGCGCTGGCGCAATCGTTCGACATGGACGAATTCATGAAGGCGCCGCGCATCGGCGACAAGATCCTCGGCTCCGAAGACGCCAAGGTGACCATCGTCGAGTATGCCTCGGCCACCTGCCCGCACTGCGCTGCCTTCCATGCCAACGTGTATCCGGAACTGAAGAAGGAATTCATCGACACCGGCAAGGTGCGCTTCATCGCGCGGGAGTTTCCGCTGGACGATCTGGCGCTGGCTGCCTTCATGGTGGCGCGCTGCGTGCCCGACGACAAGTATTTCGACATGCTGTCGCTGCTCTACGAACAGCAGCGCACCTGGGCCGGTCAGAATGCGCGCGATGAATTGCTGAAGCTGGCCAAGCTTGCTGGCTTGAGCGAAGCGCAGTTCGACGAGTGCCTCAAGAACGAAGATCTCGCCAAGGGCATCCTCGATATCCGCAAGGATGGGGCCGACAAGTACGGCGTGAACGCAACGCCCACCTTCTACATCAACGGCAAGAAGATGGAAGGCGAGCGTGACATCGAGGGCTTCCGCAAGGCCATCGACGAGGCCATGAGCAGCTGACAGCTGGGGAAAACCCTGCCGGTCCAGCCCCGCCTTGGTGACGAATCATGCCTGCAAAGGGCAAATTCAGGTGTTATTGCCATCTTGAGTATGGTGGCAGTGGGGTTGAGGTGTAAGGGCAGATGAAGTTCTCCAAGCTCAGGCTATCGGGCTTCAAATCGTTCGTCGAACCGACCGAGCTTGTCATCAAGCCCGGCCTGACCGGTATTGTCGGGCCGAATGGCTGCGGCAAGTCAAACCTGCTCGAAGCGTTGCGCTGGGTGATGGGCGAAAGCTCCTACAAGTCCATGCGCGGCTCGGGCATGGA
>CAZYKZ010000037.1:7254-16213 GCA_964648175.1 uncultured Anderseniella sp. | reverse complement strand
AGACGATCTCGTTCTCGTCGCCCATGTCCAGGAACACGTGCGGATGGTCGAACGGCGCATGGGCGCCAGTGCACTGGAATTCGCGGGCGCCGATCTCGATCTGGGCCACGCCCATGTCGTTGTGAAACTTCGGTGTGCCGGTGGATGCCATGACTTCGCCTGCCTTGGGCTGCGTGGGCGCAGCGGAATTGGGTGTTGATGGAACCGAGCTAGAAGGTGGTCCTTGTGCTGGCGATAGCATACCTTTGCGCCTACGGCCAAGTCCTGTCACGCCAACCGGAGCGCGTTATCCATTGCCCAGCTTCATGTCAGATGATGTCGAGATCGCCTATGAAGTCCATGGCGAAGGCGAGCCGATCCTGCTGATCCACGGGTTTGCTTCCAACGGGAAGGTCAACTGGGGCTCGACCGGATGGGTCGAGCTGCTGACCAAGGCAGGCCGGCAGGCCATCGTCATTGACAATCGAGGCCATGGAAAAAGCGCCAAGCTGCATGATCCCGAGCGCTATTCGGCGCGCGAAATGACGCTCGATTCCAGCCGTCTTATCGCTCATCTGGGCCACGAACGGGTCGACATTATGGGATATTCCATGGGGGCTCGACTGACGGCGCTGCTGGGCATCCACCACCCGCAGCAGGCCCGCTCGCTGATCATTGCCGGCTTGGCCGCCAACATGATCCGGGGCGTGCCGGGATCGGAAGAGGTGGTGGCGGCCTTGCGCGCGCCGTCGCTTGCGCAGGCAAAAGGCGAACAGGGCAAGGCGTTTCGCGCCTTCGCAGAGCAGACGAAGTCGGATCTGGAGGCGCTTGCTGCGTGCATGTCATCGCATCGCGTGCTGGTCGGCGAGGACGAGCTTGCCACCATCAAGGCGCCTGCGCTGGTTGTCGCAGGCGAGGATGACACCATTGCCGGCGCGGTAGAACCGTTGGTAGACGCCATACCGGGCGCGGAAGGCGTGGTGTTGCCGGGGCGCGATCACATGAAGGCGGTAGGCGACAAGACCTACAAGCTTTCAGTACTGGACTTTCTCGACAGGCGGCCATGACTGCAAAACACACCGTCAACTTCACCGGCGCACAGGGCAACCGGCTGGTTGCCGACATCCATCCGGCAGAAGAACCACGCGGTTGCGTATTGCTCGCCCATGGTGGCGGCCAGACCCGGCATTCGTGGGGCGGCACGGCGCGCGCGCTGGCCAAACGCGGCATCACCGCCGTCACCATCGACCAGCGCGGCCATGGCGACAGCGAGTGGATCAAGACCGGGGAATACAGCTTCGAATGGTTCGCACGCGACATGCTGTGCGTCCTGAAGGCGCTGCACGAGCAAACCGGCTTCGTGCCGGCAGTGGTCGGCGCATCGCTGGGCGGGCTTGCGGGCCTGTTTGCAGGGGGCAGCGAGGAAGGCCCGGCGCTGATGTCCGCGCTGGTGCTGGTGGACATCACGCCGAAAATGCGCGTCGACGGGGTCAGCCGCATCATCGGGTTCATGCAGGAACACGCGGAGGAGGGGTTCGCCACGGTTGAGGAAGCCGCCGACGCCATATCCGCCTACCTGCCGCACCGCCCACGGCCGACCAACCTGTCAGGATTGTCGAAGAACCTGCGCAAGGACGCCGACGGGCGTTACCGCTGGCACTGGGACCCGAACTTCATCACCTCGCGCGAAGACCCGGAGGCCCATGCCCGCGATGTCGAGGCCAAGGGGTTCGATGCCGCCCGGCGGCTGAAAATGCCGGTTCTGCTGGTGCGCGGCCGCGAAAGCGAACTGGTCGGCGAGGACGAGGTCGACGCCTTCGTGAAGGCGGTTCCGCACGCGAAATTTGCCGATATTGCGGGCGCGCGGCACATGGTGGCGGGCGACAAGAACGATGTGTTCACGGATGCGTTACTCACCTTTTTCGACGAGTTGACTTGGCGTTGACACGGTTCAGGCGTACATAAGGGGCCAACAACGCCGCACGGAGCCAGTCCGGTGCGGGCCTTCGGAGGAGGCCACATCATGCCGAAGCAGCAGATCATTCCCCAGGTTGCCACGGTTGATCCCGTTTGGGATCGCATCCGCGAGGAGGCCGAGGCCATTACCCGGGCCGATACCAGCCTTGGCGGTTTCATCTTTACCTCGGTGCTGAACCCCGACAGTTTCGAGGAAGCGCTGTGCCATCGGCTTGCCCAGCGGCTTGGCAATGCCGACATCGGCGCAGAACTGATCGTGCATGGTTTCGAGGATGCGCTCGAGGCCGATCCCGACATCGGCGTTGCTGCGCGGGCAGACATTCTCGCCGTGTACGACCGCGATCCGGCGTGCCACCGCTACATTGACCCGCTGCTCTACTTCAAGGGCTTCCAGGCGGTGCAGACTCACCGCATGGCGCACCGGCTTTACCAGATGGGCCGCAAGGACTTTGCCTACTACCTGCAAAGCCGCTCCTCGATGATCTTCGGCGTGGATATTCACCCGGCCGCGCGCATCGGACGCGGCATCATGATCGACCATGCGCATTCGATCGTGATTGGCGAAACTGCCGTGGTTGAGGACAACGTGTCGATGCTGCACTCGGTGACGCTTGGCGGCACCGGCAAGGCGGACGGCGACCGGCACCCCAAGGTCCGCCAGGGCGTGCTGATCGGCGCCGGCGCGTCGATTCTCGGCAACATCGAGATCGGCCACTGCTCGCGCGTGGCGGCAGGGTCTGTCGTGCTGCATGACGTGCCGCCGAACCGCACCGTGGCAGGCGTTCCGGCCAAGGTTGTGGGCTATGCGGGCTGCAGCGAGCCGGCGCGCATCATGGACCAGCTTCTGCCCGAGGACGAAAGAACCGTCCCGCAGGGAGAATGAGCCGTCATCCGGGGCTTGTTCCGGGCGACCAATAAAGGCTAGACCAGAACAGAGACGGGGCTGACCGCCATGGCGAGTCGGCTCCGGCCCACGCCCGGCGCCCGAGAACATTCCAAGAGGCAAACATGAAACCTGACGAAATCAGCAAGCTGACCCGGTATTTCCAGAAGACATTCAAGCAGCCGGCTATCCAGCTTCGTCAGCGTCCGCAGAAGGAAGATTCCTGCGAAGTCTACATGGGCGAAGAGTTCATCGGCGTGGTGTTCCGCGACGACGAGGATCCGGACGACCTGTCCTACAACTTCTCCATGGCGATCCTCGATTACGACCTCGAGTAGACGGGATCGGGCGAACGCCGCCGGCGTTCAAGGCCGAAGGTTGCGAAACATGTTGGCCATTGCCAGGCGGACATTGCCTTCGATGTCGGCCCACTGCTCCAGATGAGCGCGCGCAAACCGGATGCGCAACCTGATGTCGGGTGACAGCCTGATGGTGCGTTCGCACAGGATCGGGCCCAGCACGGACGGCTTCTTGTCACAACGGTGCACAACCTGGTTGCCGCCGGCATTGGCCACGTAGAGCACCAGGTCAGCATAGGGCGAGCCCTCGCGAAACCGGTATTGCAGCAGGTTGCCCTCTACCTGTTCAGGCTCTCCGTCGAAATAGACCGGATAGATCTCGCCATAGCGCTCAACCGGGGTCAGTTCATCGTGCCCGCCGGTGTCCAGCGTGAGGATCAGCCAGTTGTCAAACTCTGCCGCCGTGTCCGGCAGCGTGGGCACGGTTCCAGGCTGGTATGGGAACGGCAGGAGCAGGTCCAGTTTGGTGACATTGCCGAGCGTGCGCTTGTCCACCCGCGTCACCAGACGCGTCGGAGCCACAAGCTCGGCCGTGTCGAAGCGGTAGCGGGCCATCACCGGGCCTTGCTGCGGATCGCTCTTGGCCGACGGCGCCGAGAACAGCAGGTCGCGGTCGGCCACGAACAGCCATGCGACGATGAACCCCGCCGTTACAATCAGCATGCCGGCGAATGTCAGCGCCAGGCGTCCGACTGAACGCTCCTGCGGGCCGTAAGCGGGGCGATGGCGGCGCATGGCTTGATACTGGCGCTCCTCAAGGCGGGCCGGAAAGCTCGCAACCCGTTTGGTATGCCTGTTGCAAGCCCCCGGTGCAAGAACCCTCGAAGTGTGCAGCGATGAACCGTTCTGCTGCTTCTGGGGGCGCTGCAAGTGAGTACGGGGAGCATGTGTCATGGACTACAATACGTTTCTGCTGGTGATGGCCTTTGGTCTCGCAGGCGCCGGTCTGGTGCATTCGGCGTGGCTTTGGCTGGGCGCTACCCGGCCATCGTTCGTTTCGATCATCGATGAAGGGCCGGCAATGACGGTGCCACTGAGGGTGCTGGGCGTGATGTTCGCCGCGCCGCTCATTCTGGCCGGATCGGCGCTTCGCCACCTGGGCGCGGGCTGGCGCTATGCGGGCGTATCGCTGCTTGGGCTTGTTGCGGCAGCGATGTGGTGTTTCATGAGCGGGATCGTGCTAATCGTCCTCGTCGACATGTTGATCTCCGCCTGAGGCCGGGGCGTACTGCCTGCCTGGCAAAAGGTGGAGCGCTGCTGCCGGGAGAGACGATGAGCATCTACGAATTCGAAGGCCACCGCCCGCAATTGCCGGACGATGGACCCTACTATATCGCGCCGAGCGCCCAGGTGATCGGGCAGGTCACGCTGGGCAAGCTGTCGAGTGTCTGGTTCAACGCGGTCATTCGCGGCGACAACGATCCGGTCACCATCGGCGAGGAAACCAGCATCCAGGACAACTGCGTTCTGCATACCGACCCCGGTTTCCCGATGACCATAGGCAACCGGGTGACGGTCGGCCATCTGGCCATGCTGCACGGTTGCCGGATCGGGGACGGTTCGCTGGTGGGCATGGGCGCCACGGTGATGAATGGCGCGACGGTGGGGCGCAACTGCATCGTGGGCGCTCATGCGCTGATCGGCGAGGGCAAGGACATTCCAGACAATTCGATGGTGCTGGGCGCGCCGGGCCGCATCGTCAAGACGCTGGGGCCTGAAGCCGAGGCGATGCTGGCCAAGGCTGCCGCTGCCTATGTGGACAAGGTGCACCGCTATGCCGTGCAGAATGGCCTCAAGCTCATCGAAACCTGAGATGGCTGCCTGAAAAAAGGCAGGGCCAGCATCGGGTGGGATCGATGCTGGCCCCTGGGACCCGGTCTGGTGGGGGATGGGGAGGGGACGCCGACCGGGCCGTTTCGTATTCCTTGTGCCGTTGCCTCAGTTGGCGCCGGCAATCGTTTCGTTGTTGCGCGGGTGCTGATTGGACATCGATACCCAGATGCGCGGGTTCTGCTGCGACTGGCGCTTCAGGAACTGGTAGCCGGTTTCGGACCAGCGCAGGACCGTGTTGCGGCGATTGTCCAGGATGAAGTCGCCGCCATTGGTGCGAACGGTAAGCACGGCATGGCCGTCGCCGTTCTCATCCAGCACCACGGTGATCAGCAGGCTTTCGGCCGGAAAGCCGAGGCCTTCGAGATAGCGCTTCTTCAGCAGCACATAGTCTTCGCAGTCACCGGCGGTCGACGGGTACTCCCAGCGTTCGACGGTTTGATAGATTTCCTGGTCCGTTGCCGGCGAAATCTTCGTATTGACGAACGAGTTGACCTCGACGATCTGCGACCAGGTGCGTTCGTTGAGTTCGGCTTCCGACGATCCGCGGCTGGTTTCGCGGCATTCTGCCTTGTAGCGCGCGCAGAACTGCACGTAGCCGATCGGCGGCAGCGTGACCCCGAAAACAGGTGCATGAATCGCGCCCGGCGAAGTCAGGTTGGTGTTGGCCTTGTTTGTGTAACCCAGTGCCGGAAACGTCATGGCGCATAGCGCCAGACATACGGCTGTCCCCTTGAGAATGTTCATTTTTGACGCCCCAATCCCATTTGTTATTGGACTGAAGCGTACAGGGCGCGATTTGAGATTCAGCTAAGCGGATGTCCCGAATTTGAATCGAGTCCCGCGAAATCCGTTAATCATGAAGGCTGTGCTAACTGGTTTGCGAACCGTTTACAGGCGGGTTTTCAGGAGGCTCGGGCCTTGCAACAAAAGACCCGCCGGAAGGGACCGGCGGGTCTTGAACTGGGTTGAATCCGGATGTTGTCCGGTTCAGAGCTGGGCGTGCAGCTTCAGGTTTGCAGGATCCATCTTGCGAATGAACTCGATGGCAAAGCCATCGGAGGTGTAACGCACCACGCGGCCGCGCATCTTGCCCAGGTTCACATAGGTGCCGATGGACGGCAGTACGTGGCACTTGATGGCCGCGCCGGAGATGGAGATGTCGAGCACCTCGCACTTGTACTCGCGGCCGTCGGCCAGAGTGATCAGCGACTCGGCTTCCTTCGGCTTGAAGCGGTCGTGGCGGCGCTGTTCGGGACTGGATGAGACCAGCCACTCGATGCGCTTCTCCATCCGCTCGCGCCGTGCGCCGGTCAGGTTGAATGCGACGTGGAAGCCCGCATCGAACTTGCCGCTGACAACTCCATCGACCCGGCCGATGTCGTCGAGGTAGGCAATGATCGCGGTGCCGCTGGCAACGGGCATGTCGGTGAGCATGTCGACGCCGTCTGCATCGATCTTGCCGACCTGACAGGGATGTTCGCTCATGTCGGGCAGCATGAAACGGCCAAACAGGATGCGGTTTGAAGTGCTTTCGCTGGATTGGCTCGCAAAGCCGTCGTCGGCAGTCAGTGAAAAAGCGTTCACAGCAGTAATCCTTGTTGAGAGCCTGGGTACTCTCTCTCCCCGGCAGGCGGTTTTCGGACAGGTTAGTCCGAACCACTGTGAACATACGTCTGACGGGGTGAACGCTTTGTTAAAATTCCCGGTCTTGCCCCAATGTTTTGACGCAAGGAAAGGCCGGCTTTTGCCCTTCAGGCCTTGCCACCATCGATGACCCGGAGGAAGCTGGAGTTGATGCGGCGAACGTCGTTGTTGCCGCAAGCCGGTGTGGTGGCGAAGGCCGGGGTTCCCGGCAACTGGTCGCTCCACAGGATTCGGATGCGGCGGATTTCGAAGTCAACGAGGGGATCGCCGGTCACATCGCGCTGGTCGCGGAACGTCGCAAAAGTTGCCATGGCGTGCACGCTTTCGCCATCACTGGCGATCACCGGAACGGCGGCAAATTCGAAACCAACCTCGCGGCCGCCGAACGATCTTGCCAGGAAGCGGCCGACGCAGGGTTGCTTCATTCCGACGACGGTATCGAGACCGCGCACGATGGTTTCCCGGTCGAAGCTTGGCCAGTCCATGAAGGCGGGCTGGCCGGTCAGGCTCTTGCCCCACGTCTCGCACACAGCCGTGCCGGCAAGGCGCCAGGTATAGGCAAACTGTTCGGGGTCGCGGTGCAGGACGCACACCCAGGGCAGGATGTTGGCCAGATCCCGCATGGTCAGGTCCGTGCGGTTCGGGGCACTTTGCTCGCCGCGTACACGTTCCCACGTCCGAAGCAGCGTCCGGCCTGCCGGGTGCATTGCTGACTCATCAGGGCCGTTGTTGAAAATATGTGTCTTGCTTGCCATAACGTGCCTTGCCTGTGTGTGGTGGAGGGGTCCACTGTCCCAAAGCTGAACTTGATGCTCACAGGGATGCAGGCGCCGTGCCATTTCAGCTGACCATGAAGGCGATTATCGCGACATGAACGAACACAGGCCGGACGGACCGGACCACGATCCAGCCGTTGGCGACTCTGGAAGCGGCCGGGAACCGGACAGCATTTTCAACGCCGAGGACCGGCCGGCGCCCATGTTCAATGCCCCGCCGGTGGTGGTCTGGCTGGCAGGGGCGTTTCTGGCTGTCCATGTCGTGTTCCAGGTTGCCGGCGACCGGTTTGCAAACTGGCTTCTGCTGGTGCTGGCGTTCATTCCGTTACGGCTGGTGGAGGGGGGATCGGCGTTGCCCGGCGGTGAAGTCGCACGGATCACGCAGTTCGTCACTTATGGCTTCGTGCACGGCGACTGGATGCACCTGGCGATGAACTCCTTCTGGATGCTGGCGTTCGGCTCCGTTGCAGCGCGGCGGCTGGGCAGCGTCAGCTTCCTCCTGTTCAGCGCGCTTGCCGCAGCGGTGGCGGCGTCGTTCTCGCTTGTGCTCAACTGGGGGCAGGAAATGGTGCTGGTAGGCGCGTCGGGCGCCATAGCCGGGCAGATGGCCATCGCTGTCCGGCTGATATTTGCCCATGGCGGCTCGCTTCGCACCATCATGCAGCGTGACGTGACCAACGCGCCGCCGGAACCGCTGCTGAAGCTCTTCACCAACCGTTCGGCCGTTACCTTTCTGGTGGTCTGGCTCGGCATCGACATTTTCACAGCCAGCACGGGTGTACTCACCGAAGGGCGCATCGCCTGGGAAGCGCACCTGGGCGGCTTTTTGACCGGACTTCTGGCCTTCCCGCTGTTTGACAGGTGGAGCGGCGTGCGCAACCAGTACTGGTAATGAAAGGACTGGTTAACGCTTTCATGCGAGAACTTTAAGCGAGCATCAGCGCCTGAAATCAAACGCCTTTCGCCAGAAACCTGGACATGAACGCAGCTGACATTACAGAGTTTTTCGGGCGCGGCATTCCCGCCACGCTGGACACGGCCATGATCGTGGACGTGTGCGCCTATCTGCGGTCGACCAAGTCACCGGCGGCTCTGGTTCTGTCGGGGCGAGGCGAGACGAAGGGTGTCCTGTCGCATCGCGACATCGTCCATACATCCGGGCGGCTTGGATCATCCGTCATGCAGATGACCGCTGGCGAACTGGTTCGCGATCAGGCGCCGGTCTGTCAGGCATCCACGTCGATGATCGAAGTGCTGGAATTGCTGACGGAAACCAACAACGATTTCGTGCTCGTTTGCGACGGCAGCACCATCAAGGGCTTGATCAGCTTGCATGATGTGGCCGAGTTGCTGATGCAGGCACTCGGCGGCGAGGAGTCCGCGGCAGCTACGCCGGAGCAGGCGGCATCCGTGGCGGCCGAGACGCAACAAGCGGACCTTCAGCCGGCCCAGCCTGCAGCTGCGGATCTTTCCCAGCTTGCGCACGAGGATTCAGCGCTTCAGCAGCC
>CAZYKZ010000037.1:0-7154 GCA_964648175.1 uncultured Anderseniella sp. | reverse complement strand
CTGCAGCTGCGGATCTTTCCCAGCTTGCGCACGAGGATTCAGCGCTTCAGCAGCCGCAACTGGCGGTGCCGCAGGTGCCGGTGTACGCGGCGGCTCCTGAAGTGCCTTCCGCAGCCGCTTTCGCGCCGGTGCCGCAGCCACAGTTCGATCAGCCGGTGCCGCAACAAGCCACTGCGCAACCGCAGCAGCCTCAGCAGGCTGCGCCGGTTCAGCAAGGCTGGGCCAGCTTCAGCACCTGAGAGAGCTGCAGGGCAGGGCGCGAACCGCCGGATTTCAGGATTTGCCGTATACCTTCCCGGGATCGATCAGGCGCTCGTCATCGATGCTGACAAGAGAGCCGTCCTCGTTCACAGCGCGATAGAAGCAGGTAGCCCGCCCGGTATGGCAGGCCGCGCCATCGCCCTGGACCTCCACGTCGAGCACAACGACGTCCTGGTCGCAGTCGGTACGGATGCGGATCACCTTCTGAAGCTGGCCCGACGTCTCGCCCTTCTTCCACAACTTGCCGCGGGAACGCGACCAGTAGTGTGCGATCCGGGTATCGAGCGTCAGCTGGAGGGCTTGCGCATTCATCCACGCAAACATCAGGGGCGACTGTGAGGCGGCATCCACCGCCATCACCGGCAAAAGTCCGTCAGAGGTGAACCGTGGCGCGAATACGCTGCCTTCCTCGATGTCCTTGATCTCGTCGGGGGCGGGGAAGGCAGTGTCGGTCAACGGGACAGGTCAGTCCGCCTTGCGGTAGCGGACCATCTCCATGAAGCGGGCTTGCTGTGAGGGCTGTGCCTTGAACTCGCCAGTGAAACGGGTGGTCAGCGTCGAGGCGTCGCGCTTCTGCACGCCGCGCATGGTCATGCAGTGGTGAGTGGCTTCCAGCATCACGGCCACGCCGCGCGTATCGAGCTGCATGTCGATGGCATGGGCGATCTGGGCCGTCAGGTTTTCCTGGGTCTGCAGGCGGCGGCTGAACACTTCCACCACGCGGGCAAGCTTCGACAGTCCGACCACGCCGTCGGTCGGCAGATAGGCGATGTGGGCGTGACCCGAAAACGGCACCATGTGGTGCTCGCAGTGGGAGAAGAACTCGATGTTGCGCACCAGCACGATGTCGTCGTAGCCGCCGACTTCCTCGAAGGTGCGCTCAAGAACGTCGCGGCCGCTTTCCTTGTAGCCGGAGAACAGCTCGCCATAGGCCTTCAGCACGCGGCGCGGCGTATCGAGCAGGCCTTCGCGGTCCGGGTTGTCGCCAGCCCAGGCAATGAGGGTGCGCACAGCCGCAAGCGCCTCTTCCTCGGACGGCTTGGCAATGTCTGGCCCTGCGCCGATGTCCGGCTGGGTGGGCTTCAAGCGCTTGACGACAGCATCCATGATGACCTCAGTCGATTTTCCAGTGTTGGTAGGCATACCCGTAATCACCCCACTCAAATGCCCCACCAGCGATACGGGTTCCCCGGTGCCAAAATATTTTTACCTCAAGCGCGCAGTCCAAGTGTTTAGCACCTTAGCGGCGGCGTGCAAAACCGGAAGTTGCCGCACCATTGAACCGGATTACGGCACCGGACGTTCATATGGTAGGAAAGCTCTGGCAATACAACCGAAGCGCCGCCATATTGCGTCCGTGATGCTGAACGACATTTACAACAAGCAGATCCTCGCCTTTGCCGCGGATATTCCGCGTCTGGGACGGCTGAATGCGCCCGATGGCACGGCTGTAGCCCATTCCAAGCTGTGCGGATCGAAGGTGACCGTCGACCTGAAGCTCGAAAACGGCGTGGTGACCGATTTTGCCCACGACGTGAAGGCGTGCGCACTGGGGCAGGCGTCGTCCTCGATCATGGCGCGGCACATCGTCGGGGCCACTGCAGACGAACTGCGCGCGCTCCGCGACCAGATGTACAAGATGCTCAAGGAAGACGGTCCCGCGCCTGAAGGCCGCTGGGCCGACCTGCAGGCACTGACCCCGGTCCGCGACTTCAAGGCACGCCACGCCTCGACGCTGCTGACCTTCGATGCGGTGGTCAAGGCGCTCGACATGGCCGAGGGCAAGACCGGCGCTGAAGCTGCCGCGCAATCAGCCTGACTTCTTTTCCGGCTGCGGCGGCACCGGGAAGCGGGCCGTCTTTTCCAGCACGTTCAGGTCCTTGTGGTTGCGCATGTACTGTTCCGAGGCATCGCGCAGCGGCTGATAATCCCACGGGTACCACTTGCCTTCGCGCAGCGCATGCCAGACGGTCAGACGCACAAGCTGGCTCTCGCGGATTTCCCCCTCAAGTTTCGCAGAATTCCAGCGGGTGTTCGCCATGGACTTGAGCTCTTGAAAGATGTCCGCATGGGCGGAATCGGCCGCAAGATTGTTCAGTTCGTGAGGATCATCGGCAAGATTGAACAGCTGGTCCGGGTCGGCCCGGCAGGTGATCAGCTTCCAGTTGCCCTGCCGCACCATGAACACCGGCGCAATGCAGCCCTCGCAGGTCAATTCGCCGAAAATCGGTGCAGAAGCGTCTTCGCCCGCGCCATCGAGCAGCGGCAGCAGTGAACGGCCGTCAAGCGTGGCGGCATGGCCTTCGTGGCCGGCAATGGCGGTCAGGGTGGGCAGGATGTCGAGCAGCGACGCCGGTTGCGCCACGCGGCGAGGCTTGAAGCGCGAGGGGAAGTGCACGATGAGCGGCACGCGGGCCGAGTGCTCCAGGAAGCTCATCTTGTACCACAGGCCACGTTCGCCCATGAAATCGCCGTGGTCTGAGGTGAAAACGATGACGGTGTCATCGGCCAGGCCGCAGTCTTCCAGCGTTTCCAGCATCTTGCCGACGTGGTCGTCGAGGTAGGTGATGTTGGCGTAGTAGGCACGCCGCGCATTCAGCGTGTCCTGGGCGGTGATGTCGTAATCATCCATCGCCGAGACCATCCACAGCCGTTGCGAATGGGGGTCCAGATTGTCGTAGCCGGGGCAGGGGGTGGCGGGAGCGTCTATTTCGTCTGCCGTGTACTGGTTCCAGTATTTTGCCCGGGCTGCATACGGGTCGTGCGGGTGGGTAAACGACGCAACCAGGCAGAACGGGCGCTGGTCGGGGTTCCTCGCATAGTCGTAGATGCGGCGCACTGCCTGGAAACCCACTTCGTCGTCGTATTCGAGCTGGTTGGTCTGTTCGGCAATGCCGGCCTGCTTGACGGACAGCAGGTTGTGATACCACCAGTCGACGCGTTCCTGCGGTTTGCGCCAGTCGGGCGTCCAGCCGAAGTCGGCAGGGTAGATGTCGGTGGTCAGCCGCTCCTCGAAGCCATGCAACTGGTCCGGCCCGACGAAATGCATCTTGCCGGACAGGCAGGTGCGATAGCCCTCAAGCCGCAGATAATGGGCGAAGCTTGGCGTCATCGAGGCAAATTCGGCCGCGTTGTCATAGACGCGATTGCGCGACGGCAGCTGGCCCGACATCATCGCCGCGCGTGCCGGTGCGCACAGCGGGGAGGGGGAGTAGAAGTTCTCGAAGACCACGCCTTGCTCGGCAAGCTTGTCAATGTTGGGCGTCTTCACCACCTTGTGCCCATATGCGGCCAAGAATGGCGCGGCCAGCTGGTCGACCATGATGAACAGGATATTGGGCTTTGATTGCGCCATTGATCAGGCCTCTGAAAGTGGCGGTTGAAGACATCGGATGAAGATGGTGGAGAAGAAGACGAAACCGGGCATTGCTGCAAGCGCCATGATGCTGCTCATTCGCGGCTACCAGCTTACGCTGTCAGCCTTTTTCGGGCGCACCTGCCGTCATCTGCCGACCTGTTCAAGCTACACCATGGAGGCCATCGGCCGGCATGGGGCATGGGCCGGATTCTGGCTGGGACTGTTCAGGATTGCGCGGTGCAATCCGTGGGGGTCGAGCGGGTTCGACCCGGTGCCCGGCGAGGTGCCTCGCGGCGAGCTGCGGTTCTGGCGCTATGCCGGATACAGGCAGCGCGAAACACATTGACCGGCCTTTCCATCAGGAAAGACCGGCCAAAACCCAACTCACAAGATTGTTTGCAGAAATCAGTGAGTGATTACCACTTGGTCGGGGCAGCCGTATAACCGCCGCCGAAATTGAAGTTGTAGCTGGCGCCGATGCGGACCGTGTGGAAATCATCCACGTTCATGTCGACAACACAGCTTGCGGTGCCGCAGCCGCCGGTGGGGCTCAAGTCGTACTGGCCATCTTCAAACTGGCCATAGAGATATTCGCCCTTGATGTGGAAGTTTTCCGTGACCTTGGTCTCGAGACCGCCGCCAACCACCCAGCCAAACAGCGTGTCGTCCTGGCTGATGAATTCGGACGGAGCCGGGCCTACGAGGCCGTCGAACGTGGTGCTAAGCCAGCCCACGCCACCGGTGGCAAAAAGCATCGTGCTATCGTTTGCCAACCAGCCGAGGCGGCCGCGAACCGTGGTCAGGTCGTTGATATAGTAATTGGTGTCTTCCGGACCCGGTGCATGGGCAAGATGACCGTCGAACGCCGCGGAGTAGTCGGCTTCGAGGCCCAGCACGAACGAAGAGCCCAGCTGGTAGTTATAGCCACCATAGACGCCGCCCATGCCGGCGCAACCGGCCATGTTGGGATCGATGCCCGTCGGCGGAATGTAGTTTGCTTCCAGGCAGCCAATGCCAAGCTGGGCGCCGACATAGAGGCCGGACCAGTCAGCCACGGAAGCGCGCAGTTCGGGCATCGGCGGAGGCGGCGGGGGCAGATCGAGATCTGCGGCAAAGGAGGGCAGGGCGCTCAGCGAAAGGACAACCGCAGACGCCGCCGCCAGAGAAACACGCTTGGTGAGGGAATTCATCGTGGTTTCCTTGGTCTGGAGTTATGGTTAACGATGAGCGGACACTAGCGGCAGGATGGTTAATCTTTGGTTTCCGTGCGGCAGAATTCGTCGCGGCTGTGCTGGCCGCGGCATCATCCCCATGAATTCAATGGGATATTCAGCGAAGTCCGATGAGCAGAGCGGCCCGGACCTGATGACTGACGTCGCCATCAAGGCTGTGTGAGTACAGATACTCCAGGCGGGTCCGGATGCTGTTTGCACCTGCAGTTTCGATTCCGGCTCCAGCCGCAAGCGCCGGTTTGATGCGCGTGGATGCCTGGTGGTCCGCGTAACCGGCAAGACCGGCTGTGCCATAGACCGACAGGTTGCCAACGAGGTTGATCCCGTAGCGGGCGCGGACAGTCGCCAGCCAGTCAGGGCCTCCGGGTTGGCCGCCCTGGAGGAGATCCAGTGATACGATGTCGGTCTCGAGGCCCCAGAATGCTTGCCTCGGGCCCATGCCGGCGCGCCACTGGTAGCCGGCCACGATGCCGCCCAGAGCGGATACCTTGTTGTTTCTCAGATCTGTCACGCCATCGCGTTGGCCGACGGCTACGGAATCGCCTCCGCCAATGATGCCGGCATAGGGACCGCGCAACGAAGTGATCGACGGCTTCAACGGTGGCATGGCCGCAAGCATCTGGTCTGCTTCATCCGCCGCCATGGCTGAAGCGGGAAAGCCTGCGATGGCGATGGCGGCAATGGCGATGGTGCGGGAGATGCGCGACACTCGGGGGTACCCTGATTGCGAACAGTTCCGCATGGTAAACCGGCTTGCTTAAGCAGCGGTTGGGAAACGTGGTTAAGTAGGGGTTAGCGCGCTCATGGCTTGACGAACCCGGGCGCGGAAGGCATGTAGAGCCCGCCTTGCGCCTGAAGGCTCAAGCACACATATCCACACACAAGAGCTTACCTGCGTTCGTATGCAGAGAGTGAGCAAGAGGTGCCCCGATGATCTCCCTTACATTTCCCGATGGTTCCGTACGCCAGTATGAAGCTGGCACCAGCGGGCGCGACGTTGCCGGCTCCATTGCCAAGAGCCTCGAAAAGAAGGCCGTAGCGGTAATGCTGAACGGCCAGTTGGCCGACCTGGCCGATCCGATCAAGGCGGATGCGGATTTCCGCATCATTACCCGTGATGACGCCGAGGCGCTGGAACTGATCCGGCACGATGCGGCGCACGTGATGGCGGAAGCCGTGCAGGAACTGTGGCCGGGAACGCAAGTCACCATCGGCCCGGTGATCGAGAACGGCTTCTTCTACGACTTCAAGCGCAATGAGCCGTTCACGCCGGAAGACCTGCCGGTGATCGAGAAGAAGATGCGCGAGATCATCCAGCGCAACAAGCCGTTCACCAAGGAAGTCTGGAACCGGGACAAGGCCAAGCAGGTGTTCCGTGACAAGGGCGAGATGTACAAGGTAGAGCTGATCGACGCCATTCCGGACGAGCAGGACGTCAAGATCTATCACCAGGGCGACTGGTTTGACCTGTGCCGGGGGCCGCACATGGCTTCCACGGGCCAGATCGGCAACGCCTTCAAGCTGATGAAGGTGGCCGGCGCCTACTGGCGGGGCGACAGCAACAACGAGATGCTGACGCGCATCTATGGAACCGCATGGTCGAGCCAGGCAGACCTTGAAGGCTATCTCCACATGCTGGAGGAGGCCGAGAAGCGTGACCACCGCAAGCTGGGCCGCGAGATGGACCTGTTCCACTTCCAGGAGGAAGGGCCGGGCGTCGTGTTCTGGCACGCCAAGGGCTGGCGGATGTTCCAGAATCTCGTCAACTACATGCGCCGGCGGCTTGAAGGAACCTATGAAGAGGTGAACGCGCCGCAGATCCTCGACAAGGCGCTGTGGGAAACCTCCGGTCACTGGGGCTGGTACAAGGAGAACATGTTCGTCACCGAGACGGAAGACGAGCGCGTGTTCGCCATCAAGCCGATGAACTGCCCGGGCCACGTGCAGATCTTCAAGCACGGCCTCAAGTCATACCGTGAACTGCCGATCCGGCTTGCCGAGTTCGGCAATGTGCACCGCTATGAGCCGTCGGGCGCGCTGCACGGGCTGATGCGGGTGCGCGGCTTCACCCAGGACGATGCGCACGTGTTCTGCACCGAGGAGCAGCTGGCGGCAGAGTGCATGCGGATCAACGACCTGATCCTGTCGACCTATGCCGACTTCGGCTTTGACGAAATCACGGTGAAATTGTCGACCCGGCCGGAAAAGCGCGTCGGTTCCGACGAGAACTGGGACCATGCCGAAGAAATCATGGGGCGCGTGCTGGAACAGATCAAGGAACAGTCGGGCGGCAAGATCAAGAC
>CAZYKZ010000036.1:0-16249 GCA_964648175.1 uncultured Anderseniella sp. | reverse complement strand
CGGCAATGTGCGCTGGATCGGGCCACAAAGCAAGGTTTGCAGGCGCACAATTCCTATGCGTGGGGTGCAGTTGCTTTCTCCGCCACCATGAGGCCGAAGGCCATACTCGAGCCAGATGTCTATTCGTGAGAGGCGGGTCGGCAAATGCGGAATATTTCATCGGCGACAAAATACTTCGGATGGCTGTCGACCTCGCGCAGGATGCCAGCCTCTACCAGTTTGGCAACAAGCTGGCGCGCTGCTGCATAAGTGACCGACAACCTGTCCTGCACACGCGGAATGGTGGTTACCGGCGTTTCGAACAGCATGTCGACGATCTCGATCAACCGGACGGACCGGCCTGCCGATTGGGCCTTCTCCCGAAAGCTTTGATGCAGGTTGATCAGATCGTCGATGGTGCCGATGGCATCCTTGCAGGTCTCTTCGAGGTGACGCAGGAAGAAGTTGATCCACGGTGACCACTCTGACCTGGTCGAGACATTGTGCATTAGGTCAATGTATTCGTCCTTGTGGTTTTCCAGGCGGGGGCTGAGATACAGGATCGGAGCATCCAGCAGTCCGTTCTGCACTGCCATCAGAGTGATGAGCATTCTGCCAATGCGGCCATTGCCATCTGCGAAGGGGTGGATCGCTTCGAACTGGTAGTGAACCAGCGCGAGGTCGATGAGCCTCTCGCCTGAGTTGCCGTCAGCACGGTTTATGTAAGCCTCCAGATGTCCCATGGCCTTGTCTGTATCACCGGGGGGAGGTGGAACGTATCGGGCTGTGCGTATATCCCTTCCCCCGATCATGTTCTGATTGCGCTTGTATTGGCCCGGCAGCTTGTTCGACCCACGCGCAGAACTCAGACCGGAAAGCAGGATGGCATGCGCTTCCTTTATGAGGCGTCCAGACAGCGGCAGACTTGCCAGCGTCGTGGTAGCATGGCGCATCGCACGGATGTAATTTGAGACCTCTCTTGTATCGTCGGTCGAAGAATGGGTTATGCCTGCCTCATCGAGAATTAGTGCATCGACAGTGGTATAGGTCCCTTCCATTGCGGATGATGTCAGGGCTTCGCGCCGTTGCAATGGTTGCACCAGTAGATAAGGGTTGGTCAGCCGCTTGGTTGCACCTTTGAGCTCGCCAATTGCGTTCATCGCTTGTGCGAGGTTCAGCGCGATTTCCGCCATGTTGACGGTGGGCGGCAGGGGAGCGGGGATAAAGGCCCACGCGTCTTCAATGGTCTTGACCAATTCGCCCGAGGGATTGGTGAAGCTGGTGACGTCCATGTGTGAGCTTTCTATAATTCCAGAGACCGAAATTATAGTTTTGACCTGAAAACTACAATATACAACTCGCAAATTGTAGTTTGCTTAGCCGACCCCTCACACCTTCCCCGTCACCATCAGCCCGAAGGCATAGACCAGCGCCACTTCCTTGAGCCGGTCGAAGCGGCCGGGTGCGCCCCCGTGCCCTGCGCCCATCTGCGTCTTCAGCAGCAGGTGATTGCCGTCGGTCTTGAGCTCGCGCAGCTTCGCCACCCACTTGGCCGGTTCCCAGTAGGTCACGCGAGGGTCGGTGAGCCCGCCCACGGCGAGGATGTTGGGATAGGCCTTCGCCGCCACATTGTCATAAGGCGAGTAGGCGCGCATGTACTCGAAGGCTTCCTTGCTGGCGATCGGGTTGCCCCACTCGTTCCACTCGGGCGGGGTCAGTGGCAGGGTGTCGTCCAGCATGGTGTTGAGCACGTCGACGAACGGCACTTCTGCAATGATGCCCCTGAACAGCTCAGGCGCCATGTTGGCCACCGCCCCCATCAGCATGCCGCCGGCACTTCCGCCCTGGGCCACAATATTGCCTTCGGTGGTGAAGCCCTCAGCGACCAGGTGACGGCCCGCGGCGATGAAGTCCTCGAAGGTGTTCTTCTTGGTCATCATCTTGCCAGCCTTGTACCAGCCGTAGCCCTTGTCCTTGCCGCCGCGAATGTGGGCGATGGCATAGATGAAGCCGCGGTCGGCCAGCGACAGGATGTTGGTGTTGAAGGCAGCCGGAATCGAAATGCCGTACGAGCCGTAGCCATAAAGCCACACGGGCGAGGAACCGTCGAGCGGCGTGTCCTTCCTGTAAAGCAGAGAGACGGGAACCTGCTCGCCATCCGCCGCTGGAGCCATGATGCGGCGGGTCACGTAGTCGTCGGGATTATGGCCGGAGGGGACTTCCTGCGTCTTGCGAAGGATGCGTTCACGGCTGGCCATGTCATAGTCGAACACCTGGGCCGGCGTGGTCATCGACGAATAGGTGAAGCGAAGCGTGGTGGTGTCGAACTCGTAGCCTGCCGACATGCCCAGCGAATAGGCCTCCTCGTCGAAGGCGATGGCGTGTTCCTCGCCGGTCTTGAGATCGCGGATGATGATGCGCGGAAGTCCCTGCGCCCGTTCAAGCCTTGCGAGATGACCTGCAAACACGGCCATGTCTATGATCAGCGTGCCGGCCTTGTGCGGCACGAGGTCCGTCCAGTTTTCCGGGCCTGGGTCGGTTGCGGGCGCGGTGACGATCCTGAAGTCTTCCGCATCGCCTGAGTTGGTCAGGATGTAAAGCAGGCCGCCGCCTTCATCGACGGAGTACTCGTGGCCCGTTTCGCGTTTTGCGATTAGCCGGGGCTTCGCGGCCGGGTCGTTGGCCGGGATCAGCCAGCACTCGGAGGTCTGGTGGTCGTGGCAGTCGATGACGATCCAGTCGCCTGACTGGCTCTTGCCGCACGACATGAAGAAGCCTGGATCCTTCTCCTCGTGCACCAGCACGTCCGTCTCGACAGGTGTACCAATCTTGTGGCGGTAAAGCTTCGACGGGCGGTGGTTCTCATCGAGCTTGATGTAGAACACGTGGCTGCTGTCCGCCGACCAAACGGCGCTGCCGCTCGAATCCGGGATAACGTCGGCGAGGTTCTTGCCCGTGTCCGCCTCGCGCAGGATCAGGGTGAAGAACTCCGATCCCTTGTCGTCGAAACCAAATGCAACGAGTTTGTGGTCGGGCGAGTGCGACGCCCCGCCAAAGCGGAAATAGTCCTTGCCTTCGGCCTCCCTGTTGCCGTCCACCAGCACGGTCTCATTGCCGCCATCGCGAGGCGTGCGGATGAACAGCGGCTGCTGGCCGCCGGTCACGTATTTTACGCCGTAGGAGTACTGGCCGTCCGGCGAGGGTACCGAGGAGTCGTCCTCCTTGATGCGGCCCTTCATTTCCCCGAACAGCGTCTCCTGCAATGCCTTGGTCGGCGACAGGGTGGCCTCGGTCCAGGCGTTCTCTGCTTCCAGGTGGGCACGGATGTCCGGCGTCAGCACGGACGGGTCGCGCATGACGTCCTGCCATTTGGCATCGCGCAGCCAGGCGTAATCGTCGATGAGGTCTATGCCATGGATGGTCGTGGTGACGGGCTTCCTGGCGGCCCGGGGTGCGGATGCGGTCATGGATGTCCTGGATCTGGCGGCGGACGCCGCGTGTTACTTGTCTTCAACGAATTTGAGGGCGACGCCGTTCATGCAATAGCGCAGGCCCGTCGGTTGCGGTCCGTCCTTGAACACGTGGCCGAGATGACCGTCGCAAGCGGCACAGCGAACTTCCGTGCGGCGCATGAAGAACGAACGGTCCTCGTGCTCCGAGACTGCGCCGTCCGACATTGGCTCGTAGAAGCTGGGCCAGCCGGTGCCGGAATCGAACTTGGCGTCCGAGGTGAACAGCGGGTTTCCGCAGCCCGCGCACACATAGTCGCCCTGCTTCTTGTTGTTGTTGAGCGGGTGCGAGAATGCACGTTCGGTGCCGTGCGATCGCAGCACGTAATACTCGGCGTCCGTCAGTTGTTCACGCCATTCGGCATCGCTCTTGCGTCTGTCTTCAGCCATGACTCAGCCTTCAGGTTTTGGGTCGAAATACAGTACGACAAGTTGGGCAATCATCACCGGCTTATCAAGCCGGTCGCTGTTCACGGTCACGTCATGGATGACGCGCACGAAGCCCTCCTCGCGCACCGCCTGAGCGATCGACACGGTGGCCCGGATGCGGTCTCCGGCAAGCACTGGCGCAATGAAGCGGACCTTGTTGATGCCGTAGTTGATCATCTGCCCGACGCGGCGGATATTGATCAGTTCGTACATGGCGGGCGCCAGCAGCGAAAGCGTGAGATAGCCGTGCGCTATGGGCGGATGGCCGAATTCGGCCCTGGTGCGCTGTTCGTCGAGATGGATCCACTGCAGGTCATCGGTGGCGTGGGCGAATGCGTTGATACGCTCCTGCGTAACTTCGATCCAGCTTGACGGGCCGGCTGTCTCGCCCAGAAGCGGGATCAGGCCATCCGGTGTCTCGATATCAAACAATTCAACCCTCCCCCTCGGCCGCCTACCGGGAACTGTTCAGTGATTCCCGGTTTCGTTAAGCCGCCTTATACCATTCTTGCGGTTATCTGGCAGAGACTTAGGGGTTCAACGGGCTTAAGCAGCGGTTAACGGCGTGGACGTGAGCGGGTACAGCAGTACAGCCGGGCAGATTGTGCCGCCAACGGGCATGACACTGGTCACGCGCCTGCTGGTCGATGCCGCGCGGATCGCAAAGGGTGGCGATCCATCTGCGCCGTGCAGCACCGCAAGAGGCGCGCATCGCATGCAGCGCCTCGGTGACCTCACGGTTGACCCAGCCTTCCTGCCCGCTCTCGGCATAAGTCTTGATGACGTCAGCCGCCCGCAACCGTCTCCGGATGCGCAGGCACAGGCCGCGCCCGTACCCGAACCGGTGACGCCTCCGCCACCGGACATGGCTGCCCCTCAGGCCGCGCCTGTCCAACCGGTGATGGCTGCTCCCCAGGCCTTGCCTGTTGCGGAATTGCCTGAAGAGATCGAGACGGCCGACGTTTCCCCGCCGCCCGCAGTTCCCAGCATGGGCAGCCAGTCATTTGCCGCCGCCAGCCGCGATCTGGTTGCCATCATGACGCTGCCATCCGGTCAGGCCCAGCCCCAGGAGCGCCTTTTCGCCGGCGATGCCCTGGTCGCGATCCTGCCCCATCTGCAGCCGGCGGAACTGGCGAACCTGACCCGCACGGTTGCCCGCCTGGAACTGGTTTCAGAGCGTTTGCGCAGCTTCCTGTTGAATCATCCCGACAAGGACATCTCGTGCCGGATGCTCAAGGACGCGCAGAACCTCGCCGATCCGGACCTGCTGCGCTTGATACCCAAGGCCAGCGAACAGCAGTTGCGCCTTATCGCCCGCCGGCGCCTGCTGAGCATGTCGGTTTGCGATGCACTCATCGCAACCGGAAATCTCCCCGTCATTCTCGACCTTTTGCGCAATGCCGATTGCCAGCTTTCCCGGGAATCCCTGGACCTGCTGCCGCACATCATCGCGGGCCACGAGGACCTGATGTCGGCTCTGTGCAATCGCGCAGACCTGCCGCAGGCGGTCGGGTTGAAGCTGTTCTGGCAGGCGAACCGCAACCTCCGCCGCTATCTGCTCAGCCGGTTTCTCACCGAATCCGCCTCACTTGGGCGCGTCATCGATGTCGGCATAGCCGCCGGCGCCATCCCGCCGCTCGGTGGTCAGGCCAAGCCTGCCGACGTCGAGGAACTGGTGGCGCAGATCGAGGCAGGCCGGCCTGAGGCCGCGCAAACCCTTGCGCGCTGTTGCCGGATCGCGCCGGAAACGGCGGCGATGATCGTGGAGGACGCAGGCGGCGAACCGTTGGCAGTCGTCTTCAAGGCCATGGCCCAGTCCCGGCTTGCCATGGCCCAGGCGCTGAACCGCTGGGTGGCGTCTCCCTCGTGCGCCATAAAGGGCGAGAACCGGATTGTTGAGCTTCACGCGCTGTTCGACAGTCTCTCGTTCAACAAGGCGCGCATGTTGCTGTCCTATTGGGATTGGGCATCACGTGAAGCTGGACCGTACACTGATTCTCTATCACGTTAATTGCCGCTAGCGTCAAGTCTTTGGCTGGGGAATAGATGTGAACGCAAGCTGATTTCCGTTGCGTAAAAAATCAAGAATTCCCAATCAAGCTAATCGATGGGTCCAATACTTGAAAATATATTCAGCCACTCTTGATATTGCCCAGTAGAGTTGATATTCGTGAGTGTGTTCGCGGCTTTCAGGACTCCCAGTGCGGGCCGCTAAATCACCATTCTGAATTTGTGAGATTCCCGATGGCAGAAATCGAAGAGCAGAACGTTACTTTCGTAGAGTTGACAGCAGAAATAGTCTGCGCATACGTCGGCAATAATGCTGTGCCGGCATCTGAAATTCCAGCGCTGATCAAGCAGGTTCACGGCGCACTGACCGAGGCCAGCGCAAAGGCGGCTGCGCCCGAAGCGCCGAAGCTTGACCCGGCGGTTCCGGTCAACCGGTCCATCACGCCGGACTATCTGATCTGTCTTGAGGACGGCAAGAAGTTCAAGTCGCTCAAGCGTCACCTGCGCACGTCCTACAACATGACGCCGGAAGAATACCGGGAGAAGTGGGGCCTGCGTCCGGATTACCCGATGGTTGCGCCCAACTACGCTGCCGAGCGCTCCAAGCTCGCCAAGAAGATCGGCCTCGGTCAGGGCGGACGCAAGTCCAGCTGATCCGGCCCCACAGGCTGCGATGCAAGGGGTGGTCCTCCGGGCTGGAGGGCCGCCCTTTCTGCATCTTTCGCCCGCGTCTTGTTCACATTTGACCTGAGGGGCTTGCGGATCAGCGGGCTGCCGGGCAAGAGTTGGTCCAAGACGATTCGATACGGGGCGAACGATCGTGGGCGGCGACTTGGCAGGCTTCAGGGCACAGTTGGTCGTGTCGCAACAGCAACAGCTGTTCGACTACTGGCTGGCATGTTGTGACGGCCAGCCCTTCGCCCGGCGCCAGTCCATTCGCCCATCTGACATTCCCCAGCTGCTGCCATATGTGAGCCTGATCGAGGCGGACCGGTCGTGCGGATTCCGCATACGGCTCGCAGGAACGCTGCTGCGCGAAGTGTTCGACCGGGAAATCACCGGCCTGCCCGTGAGCGAGCTGGAAAGGATGTCGAGCGCGGGATACTGGCATCGGGCCTGTGCCTGCGTTCTGGAAACCGGCCTGCCGGCGCAAGGCGCCATCAGGTCGCCGCGCACCACCAAGGACCACCTCGTTCAGTTCTGGATGCGCTTGCCGTTGTCGGTCAGTGGTGACGGCATCGACCAGATCCTGGGGTTCGACATTTGCATCCCGTCAGGCGAGGTCTTGGTTGATCTCGCCGATTGCGATGAAGGGCAGGCTGATCTGCTCGCCGTCTAGCTGGTTGACATAATTCCTATAATGGAATAATTTCCTCTTTCTGTTCCAGTGAAAGAGGAGCCCGCCATGACGTCTGCCATTTCCCGTCACCAACTCGAACGCGAGGCCAGGATCCTGCTGCGCAAGCTGGCAGGCGCGGGGTGTTACCTGGACCGTTCTGCCGCAGCCAGGCCGGACGAGTGGGGCTTCATGACCGCCCGGAACGGGCACAAGCGCCCGGTCTCGTTGTGCAGTGCCAGGCTGGTCGACGCAATGCAGGCGTGCGGCTGGATAGAGCTGGATCCGCTGGGCTGCATGATCTTGAGCAACGGCGGACGGGCGTGGCTTGCCTCACAGGGCGTCAGGCTCCGGCGGCCGCAGGGAACAGCCGGAACTGCGGGCGATGCACCCGCAGCGGTGAACGCGTCTGAAAGCCCGCTTGCCTGGCTTGCAGGGCGCAAGGACGCGGATGGCAAACCGATGCTGAGTCCGGACATGCTGCAGGCGGGCGAGCGCTTGCGCCGCGATTTCGAGACAGGCCAGATGGGCGAACGCGTAACCTCGCAGTGGGGTGCATCCATCATGCCGGGCAGCAGGGGCCGGTCCGGCGTCGCCGACCACGGGCTGAGCCGTAGCGAGCGCGCGCTTGCCGCCCGGCAGCGGGTCTGGCGGGCCTTGCAGCACGTTGGGCCCGGCCTTTCGTCGATCCTGCTGGAGGTATGTTGCCTTGCAAGCGGACTGGAGGCGGCCGAGCGGCATCTCAAATGGCCGAAGCGGTCGGCGCGGCTGGTTTTGCTCATCGCCCTGGAACGGCTGGCCCAGCACTACGGCTACGGGCAGACCGGCACGGCGCGCGGCGGCGCCGGGCTTCAGGTGTGGGGTTTGCCGGACTACCGTCCCGACCTGCTCGGTCATCTGGCGGCAGACGAAGCGCCAGCGCCGCAGGGTAGCTGAGCCGGGTCAGGCGGCAGCCCGGGCGGCATCGGACTTGAGCCGGGTGATCATGGCGGCCAGTCCGTTGGAGCGCTGGGGCGTCAGCGCCTCGTGCAAGCCAAGCTTGCCCAGTTCAGCTTGTACATCGGTTTCCAGGATGTCGCGCACGTTGCGGCCCGACAGCAGGATGTGCAGGACCGCAATGAGGCCCTTTACGATGAGCGCATCGCTGTCGCCCCGGAAGCTCAGCACGGGACCGGAGCCCCCGTCCTTGATGTCCGAGACAAGCCACACCTGGCTCGCGCAGCCCTGGACCTTGGTCTCGGCAGTACGCTCGGCGTCCGCCAGCGGTTCAAGCCCGCGGCCAAGTTCGATCACGTACTTGTACCGCTCCTCCCAGTCGTCGAGGAACTCGAAGTCATCCAGCAATTGAGCGAAAGTGGGTTCTGCCACGGCGATTGCTCCCGGGGGGCCTGATTGAAACCTTCTGGCAGCGGCATAGCCCGCGAGTGCGCCAATCTCAAGCCCGCCGGGCAATTTGCCTCAAGCGTGGCCGTGTACTGGAAAAAGGAAAATGGCCGCAAAGCACAAATTGGGCAGGAGTGCTTTGCGGCCAAGTAGCCCGGTGGGTTGCCGGGTGGGGTTAGCTTTCGCGAGCAGGCGCGGGACCGCGCCACTCGGGAATGAGATCATCGAGCCGCAAGCTGTTGGTGCCTTCCTCGTTCGCGGCCATGCGGCTGTTGCTGCCGGTCACAAGCGGATCGGCCGAAGACTGCTTGAGGATGGTCGTGCTGGCTTCCTCAGCATCGCCTGTGCCGGTGGTGGGCATTGCCGGCACCGGCTGGACGGCAGCGGGAAGCGGCTGGGTGCCGGTGGTGGTGGCTGCAGGGGAATGTGCATCTCCCTCGCGGCCGTTGGCCCACTCATAGGCAAGCCGGATGGAGTATTTGGCCTTCGCCTGCGCCACGGCTGCAATGCTTGCCATGGCTTCGCAGGTCTGCGGCTGGCGCACGCAGAATGAAGCGAGATCGGTGAAAGTGCCGAACGCCACGGACACGATGTCCTCGGTCTGGACCGCAGCCGCTGGCTGAGGTGCGTTTGCGTTCTGCTCGGCTGGCGGCATTGGCATGAGCACGAAAGCGGCAATGCCAACGACTGCATATTTGAAGATACCCATTTGACCCCTCGATATTCGGTTGATCCAAATATTCGTTGTGCCAAATGTGCCACGGACAAATTAGTGCGGATTCAAGGTGAGCCGTTGAACTTGAGTCTCATTCGACGAGAGTTTGATTCAAATTTTAATCAAGCGGCCGCGAAAATCCGTTTCGCCGCAGATTTCCGCGCATTTGCGCAAGAGCGGGCCGAGAACTGAGCCTTGTCTGGCAAGGCTGTGTTAACCGAACAATGACACTATCTGATCAACCGGGAATCCGGGAGCCTCAAACCAGCAACAGGGATCGACATGAAAGTGCATGCAGATCGTGGCCTAACCCACACCCAGCCGTCACGCGGGGTGATGATTGCTGGCGCCTGCATCGCGGCAGTCATGGCAGGCTCTGTCTGGTCCAATCTCCTGTCGGGCGATCACCAGGTCTATGAACGCAGCGCAACTCCCGACCCGGTCAAGGTTGAACTGGCTCCGCGCGGCCTGAGCGCCGGCAAGACCACCAATGCATTTCCGGCGGCCAGCGTGAACGTCAGTGTGGTGCCGCAGAACCAGCCTCCGGCCGCGGACGACCCGCTGGGCCAGCTCATCATGCAGACCGGTTCGATCGCTGTGGACGCCGGTCCGCCTGCGGCCAAAGAAGCCGGTTCGCAGCGTGAGCCCGGCCTGATCATCGAGGCCCAGCGTGCGCTGGCGGCGCTGAAGTTCTACTCCGGCCCGGTAGACGGCCTGGTCGGTCCCGCCCATGAAGCGGCGGTGCGCAACTATCAGGCCACCCACGGCCTGCCCGTGACCGGGATCGTGACCAGGCCTGTGCTGGACCACATGCAGATGACCGCAACGGTGGAAAGCGCCACGCAGACTGACATCGTGGTCCACAAGGTCCAGAGGGAACTTGCCAAGCTCGGCTATGCGCCCGGCACAATCGACGGCAGGTTGGGCGAACAGACGCGCGAGGCGATCCGCGTCTTCGAGGCCGATCGCGGCTGGACGGTAACCGGCGACATCTCGGATCGTCTGCTTGCCGAGCTTGACGGCTCGGGCAATCTGGCGTCGGCGACGTCGAACTAGGCCCCGGCCGGGTCCCCGTGTCCGTAAAGACCGACATCTGGGTCTCGGCATATCGCAGGCGGTGCGAACTGGCTGCCATGCCGGTCGTGATCGTGCGCAAGGGCGCGCCTGAGGCCGGCAGCATCTTCATCGCAATCCGCGCAGCGCATGACGAGGTCTGGCTTATGGGCCCGCCCGTCGGACCGTTGCTCGATGAGGCCGGGGAGCGGCGCTTCGAGTTGCGATTCGATGGCCCCGTCACCCAGCAGAAGGTTGACGAGTATCTGCGCCGTCAGGCTGAATACGATCCCGATATCTGGGTAATCGAGGTAGAAGACCGTTCAGGACAGGCATTCTTGCGTGAATAATGGCGTGTTGTGCCCGGTAATGACCGCGACTGTTTCAAGGATTAGTCAATTTTTAACCAAACAGCCCGCCTAATCGCAGACATCGCAACAATGAGGGGCCTGAAGGTGCCGTTCAACGATGTCCAACGTCCTGAGTTTTCATGATGCGCCAAGAATTGTGACGTCCGGCAGAAAACCGTCCGGCGATGCGCCTTGCGAAGTAGTGATCTTTCCAGGTGTCCGCTTCGAACGCCGCGAGCACTTCGACGCGCCGGAACCCGGTTCATCCACCAAGCGGGCCGGAAAGTAATAGCGCGGAAACGCTCAGGCGGGCCCGCAAGAACTTGCACTGAACGCATCAAGCGCGCGGCGCTGTTCCAGCGCACCGGCTCCGGCCGAGCGCAATACGGCTACCCCCGTAGTCGTGCCGGTGAGCACCGTTATCGCGTTCAATCCGCGGTTGCTCGACTTGGCGGCTTCGACGATGGCCTGCGGGTCCGGGTTTTCATCGTGCAGGAAGATGCTGAGCTGCCGCCTCGGGGCCTGCATGTCGTTCAACGTATAGATGGTGTTTCCACGAGGACCGTAGACCTCGATCGACCAGTACTGGTCGGGCACCTTCGCCTTGATCTCCAGCGGCCCGCCCGACAGATCGAACGCACAAACCGCATAGGCGAGTTCTGCGCGATGCGATGCGAGAGCGGCAGCAGCAGTGCCCTCTTGAGCCACGACCAGCTTGTTGTTGCCCGCCTCGGAGATCAGCGCCGCAATCCGGTCATTCAGCTGGCTCTGCGGAATGAACAGGATATAGGCAAGATGGACGGCGACGGCGGTTAGCAGGCCGAATATGAGCCAGAACGTTCTCGATGAGTTCATGAACAGCTCTCCCGCGATACCCTGGGCAGGCCCGCGTCAATTTCAGCCCAGCTGGCACGATCCTCACCGTCATAAAGCCTGAGCACCAGGCGATCCGGATCCCGGCCCGCGAATGCCAGCCAGTTGCCCGGCTGCGGCACGCCGGCGAGACGAACATCGATGTTGCCGCCGACGGAAAACACATCGTCCTGTGTAACGAGGCTGCTGGCCGTGCCATCCTGATCGACCAGGCTCAATGTCCAGCGGCGAGCATCCGGGCGTTTCATCGACACCAGATAGACGCACGACTGCGAAATCCGCCCGCCGTTATCGTCATGGCTGCGATACAGCGTAGTCACTTCCGTGAAACTTTCCGGAAGATGTCCGTCGAGCAGAAACTGCGCCTGGCTGTAGGGACTGCTGCGGGGGTCGCCCGAGGCGGGCCAGGCGTACCACTGGCCGTGACGCTCATTGACAAGCGGGTTGGACGGTTGCGCCATGTAATGTGCGCTTGCAACGCCGATGGCGGCCCCGATGAGGAGGCTCGAGGCAAAACGAATTGTTGAGCCTGCTGCCAATCCTGCAGCTCCCCGGGTTTCTATCGTTCCCGCTGATTGTTGCGGTGCTGATGCAGGTTGAAATTGCGCTTCTGCTGGAAGTTGCCGTTGCCGAACAGGCCGCGAGAGACGTTGCCTGGAGAAATGATGCGGACACCGTCTGATGTGCTGGCCTGTTTTGCAGGCCTTGCCTGGTTGCCGGGCCGAACGATCCGGACTTTCTGGTCTTCCTTCTTGAACAGCGTGAACATGTCACGCAGAACCCTGATAACCGCATCGTCGCGGCTCTGACCGGATGCTGTCTCGCTACCAGCGGACTCATCGTCCGTCTGGGCCGACGCCAGCTGGATTTCCTCGCCACCCACATTGTCGAGCAGGTTGCGGTTTTCCTCGAGGAACGCCGCGTGCTGCTTCGTGGCCGGCAGGCCGGCAAGCGACATCGGCGCCTTGGCGCGGTCGGCCCGCAGCATGAAGGCCTTCCAGGTCTTGGCGGGAAGCGAGCCGCCGGTGACGCGGTTGGTCGGCGAATAGTCGTCATTGCCATACCAGACACCGGTCACGTACTTGGCCGTGAAGCCGACGAACCAGGCATCGCGATAACTTTGCGTCGTGCCGGTCTTGCCGGCAGCCGGCGTGTAGCCGAGGTCGGCATTGCGGGCGGTACCGCCGGTCACGACCTGGCCCATCATGCGGTTCATGTCGGCAGCGACCTCCTCCGGAATGACCTGGGGAGCAGGGGGCTCGTTGCGCTCGCGCGCGTAGATCAGCTCACCGGAGGCCCGGCGGATTTCCAGTACGGTGTGGGGTTGGGAGAGCCTGCCGCCCGCCGCAAACGTCGCATAGCCGCGGGTGATGTCCAGCACCGTCATTTCGTTCACGCCCAGTGGCAGCGACGGGATCGAGGCGAGCTTCGACTGCACGCCGACAAGATGGGCGGCGTCGATGATTTTCTTGCGGCCGATCTGCGTCATCAGCCTGACCGGCACGGTATTGTAGGACCGGGCCAGCGCGGTAATCAGGTTGGTGCGTCCGGCATAGCCGCCGGAGTAGTTCCTCGGAGACCAGTTGCCGATGGTGATCGGACCGTCGACGATGGCGGTTTCAGGCGTGAGGCCTTCGAGCATCGCGGCAAGGTAGACGAAAGGCTTGAACGACGAACCCGGCTGGCGCAACGCGTCGGTTGCCCGGTTGAACTGGCTTTCCTCGTAGTTCCGGCCGCCGATGATGGCCTTGACCGCGCCGTCCGGCGTCATCGAGACCAGCGCAGCCTGGCTGGTGTTGTACCGGGGGCCCTCAGTGGTCAGCATCCGGTTGATTTCCTCGGCGGCTGCCTTCTGCATGTCGAGGTCGACGGTGGTTTTCACCTCGACCACGTAGTCGTCGGTCAGGCCCTGCTTCTCGATGATGTCGAGTGTTTCCTTGTAGGCCCAGTCGAGGAAGTAGTCGGGGCTTGCAAAGTTGTCGTGCTTGACCACTTGCGCCGGATTGCGGGTGGCCTCCAGCAGTTCGCCCTGGGTGATGTAGCCCACGTCCAGCATGCGGCCCATCACCACTGCAGCGCGCTCGCGCGCGGCCTCGAGGTTGACATGTGGCGCATAGCTTGATGGCGCCTTGAAGAGACCGGCCAGCACGGCGGCCTCGGCCAGGTTCACGTCGCGCACCGATTTGCCGAAGTAGAACTGCGCCGCCGCTTCCATGCCGTAGGTGCCGCCGCCCATGTAGGTGCGGTCGAGATACATCTTGAGGATCTCGGCCTTGGTCAGGCGCGCTTCGATCCACAGCGCGAGAAAGGCTTCGTGGACCTTCCGGCGCAGCGAGCGTTCCGGCGACAGGAACAGGTTCTTGGCAAGCTGCTGCGTCAGCGTCGAGCCGCCCTGCACCACGCCCTGCGCCTGCGCGTTCGCGACCATGGCGCGCATGGTGCCGAGCACGTCCACGCCGAAGTGATGGAAGAAGCGGACGTCCTCGGTTGCCAGAACGGCCTTCACCAGGTGGGGCGGGATTTCCTCCAGCGGAATGGCGTCATCCTGCAGGATGCCGCGCTTGCCGATGATCTCGCCATTGGCGTCGGTGAAGGTCACGGCATATTGCCGGCCGGCATTCCAGATGTCGTCGGTTTCCTTGAGCGTGGGAAGCGCCAGCGCGATGATGCCGATGGCGAACACCATGCCGAACGTGGCGGCATCATCTGCCAGGTCGACGATGATGCGCTTCAGGCCGGTGATCCGGAACCGCAGCAGGAACGAGGAATAGGCAAGCCATGCGCGCCTCAGCCCGTCGGTGACTTCAAACAGGGCGCTGGACACATAGCTGTCCACTGCCCTGAAGAAGGCGATGATCGGTTTGAAGTTCAACGTCTTGCTCGCTTTCGTTGGCCGCCGTTACCGCTAATGACCAAGCTCAGCCCCCCTGAACCCGTACGCAAAAACCAATATGCCCCCACTCGTGCATTGGGCAAACCCACTTTCGCGTGTATCGGTATACCGCTACCCTAATACAATTGTCTGAACAACTCACCAATTCCCTCATCGGGTACGGCAAGAACCATGACATCCAGCCCGCCCTTCTGGCAGGTCAAGCAACTGCACGAGATGACGCCACAGGAATGGGAATCCCTGTGCGACGGCTGCGGCCGCTGCTGCCTGGTGAAGCTCGAAGACGAGGACACCGGCATCATCTACACCACCGACGTGAGTTGCCGGCTTCTGGACTGTTCAACGTGCCGTTGCACAGACTATGCCAACCGGCATCAGCTGGTGGACGACTGCATCAAGCTCGATCCGGATAATGTCGACGAACTGGGCTGGCTGCCGGCAACCTGCGCCTACCGGCTGGTCTGGGAGGGCAAGCCGCTCGAAGACTGGCATCCGCTGGTGTCGGGCAGTAGCGAAACCGTTCATGAAGCGGGCATATCGGTGCGAGGCAGGGTGACCAACGAAACGGAAGTGGAAGTTGATGACCTGCCGGATCGCATCGTCGACTGGTAAGAAGAAAAAATACCCCTTATAGGATTTTATGCTTGACAGCGACCCGCTGTTTGGCCTATAAAGGGGCATGCTCGACAAATGGGGCTTGAGGCGGGCCGGACGGTTCCGGCCTACCTTGCCCATCGCCGACAGGAAGACTCCCGACATGACTGACGATGCTGCCCCGGCTCCGGACTGGACCGGGATCCGCGAGGCATATGAAGACCGCAGACTGAAGGTAACCGAGATCGCCCGGAAGTTCGGCGTGGCTCAGGCGACCATCTACCGGCGCATCGATGAAGAAGACTGGGAAAGGCGCCACGCGGGCGCCACCTGGACGAAGCGGCGCGCGATGCTTCGACGGCTCGGCAAGCTTGTCTCGCGCGAGCTCACGGCGCTGGAGCAGTCCGCACAGGCTGTGGACGAGGAAGCCTCGCTCGCCGACCGCGAACGGCTGGCCAAGGTCGCTGCCGGACTGGTCAAACTGATGGAATCGATTGCTGCGCTGGAGGCAGAACTTGAACGCACCAGGCAAGCCGCCAGGGCATCCGCTGAGCGGACCGGCGACGACGATGACACGCTGCGGCACAGAATTGCGCAACGCATTATTGCTCTGTGCAGCGAAGCGCCGCCTGAAACAGACGCTGGACCGGCTGGACCACAATGATCTGTGGTTCATCGAAGGCGACTGGCCGACGTGGGCGCACGCCGCCCAGCTGCCGCCGGGTGGGCACAAGGCGCTGCAGGACTGGTCAAGCTGGCTGATCCTTGGCGGACGCGGCTCGGGCAAGACGCGGGCCGGGGCGGAATGGGTGCGATCGTTGATCCGCTCGCCGTCGAGGCCGGTGCGGCCGCTGCGCATCGCCCTGGTCGGGCCAAGCTATGCGGAAGCGCGCGAGGTGATGGTCGAGGGCGTGTCGGGCCTGATGTCGCTGGAGTGGCATGACCGCCGCCCGGAACTGGTCAGCTCGCGCCGGCTGCTGGTCTGGCCCGATGGCAGTCAGGCGCATCTTTTCTCGGCCGAGGATCCGGAACAGTTGCGCGGGCCGCAGTTCGACCTTGCCTGGTGCGACGGCATTCTGCGGTGGCCCGCCATACCAATCCGCCGGACGACTGGATGCTGTTCTG
>CAZYKZ010000035.1:0-16773 GCA_964648175.1 uncultured Anderseniella sp. | reverse complement strand
ATCCGGCGGTCATCGCGCTGGGCTACGATCCGATCTGGTTCGGCATCATCGTGGTCAAGATGGCCGAGATCTGCCTGATCACGCCGCCCATCGGCCTGAACTGCTTCGTGGTGGCGGGCGTCAGCCGCGACTTGACCGACGACAAGGGCAACTCGCTGGCCATCCCGCTGCAGGACGTGTTCCGCGGCATCGGCCCGTTCTTCGTGGCCGACGTGGTAACAGTGATCGGGCTGCTGATGTTCCCAGGCATCATCACCTGGCTGCCGAGCCTGATGGATTAGAGCAATTCAGATTTCCAGCAATCAAGAGTATGTCAGGAAATGCCCGGTCTTGGGGCAATTCCTGACACCACTCAAATCTGAAATGCTCAAGACGCAGTCGGGATAAATTACACGTCAGGCAGGAACCTGTCTCAGGCGAGGCCCGCTTCTTCCTTGATGGCGGCGACGTAATATTCGCGCATCTGCCGCGCCACCGGGCCGGGCTGGCCGCCGCCGATCGTATGGCCGTCGATCTCCACAATGGGCATCACCAGCGTGGTGGCCGACGAAAGGAATGCCTCGTCAGCGGCCAGCGCCTCTTCCACCGTGAACAGCCGCTCTTCCAGCTTCACGCCCTTGTCGGCGCACAGCTGCTTGATCACCTTGCGGCGGATGCCCGGCAGGATCTCGTTGGACAGGGGCCGGGTGATGATTGTGCCATCCTTGACGATATAGGCCGTCGACGAGGTGCCCTCGGTGACGTAGCCGTCCTCGACCATCCACCCCTCGAAGGCGCCCTTCTCCACCGCTGCCTGCTTGGCCATCACCTGGCCCAGCAGCGCGATCGACTTGATGTCGCGGCGCTTCCAGCGGATATCGTCAACCGTTACCACCTTCACGCCGGTGCGCGCATTGGCGTTGTCGAGCAGCGGCTTCTTCATGGTGAAGGCGGCTACCGACGGCTTGGTGCCGGGTGCGGGAAACGCGAAGTCCCGGTCGGCCACGCCGCGGGTGATCTGCGAGTAGACCCCGCCCTCGTCAATGCCGTTCAGCTCGATCAGCTTCTCGTGCATGGCGACGAACTCGTCCTCGCTCATCGGCATGTCGATGCGCAGTTCGCCGAGTGACCGCTTCAGCCGCTCCAGGAACGGCGCCTTGTCCACCATCTTGCCGCCGATCACCGGCACCACTTCGTAGATTCCGTCGCCGAACACGAAGCCACGGTCGAAGATCGACACCTTCGCCTGTTCTTCCGGCAGATACTCTCCATTGACGAAAACTGTGCGGCTCATGGTCTGAATGCCCCGTGTCTGGCTGGTTGGATTGCGAGCGATGTCGCATTGCCAGCCGATGTGCCACAAGTAGCCAGAAACCGGCAAGCTCTATGACCAGCCTCATGCGGAGATTCCGCTTGCCGCCCTCCCCTTTCGCCGTGCTATCCGGATGACAGAGCATCAGCAGGAGCCCGTGACCTTGATTACCGATACCGCAATCGACGCCATGTTGAGGCGCGAAGACGCGCTCTATCGCCAGCGCAACCCGAACTCCGCCGCCCGCGCCGAATCCGGTAGCCGCCACTGGCTCAACGGCGTGCCGATGCTGTGGATGAGCGACTGGGGCACCCCCTTCCCGCTGATCATGGACAAGGCGGAAGGCGCCACGCTGACCGACATCGACGGCAACACCTATGCCGACTTCTGCCTCGGGGATACCGGCGCCATGTTCGGCCACACGCCGGAACCTGTGGTCAAGGCCATCGCCGCCCAGGTCGCGCGCGGCACGACAACCATGCTGCCGTCTGCCGATGCCGCCGTCGTTGGTGAATTGCTGGCCGACCGCTTCGGCCTGCCCTACTGGCAGGTGACAGCCACCGCATCCGACGCCAACCGGGCCATCCTGCGCTGGTGCCGTGCTGTCACGGGGCGCTCGCAGGTTCTGGTGTTCAACCGCTGCTACCACGGCGCCGTCGAGGACACCTTCGTTACGCTCAAGGACGGCAAGGTCATCACCAGTCCGTCGCTTGTAGGCGAGGTTCGCGACCTGCCGCTGCACACCCGCATGGTCGAGTTCAACGACCTTGCCGCACTTGAGCAGGCCCTTGCCGACGGGACCGTTGCCTGCGTACTGGCCGAACCGGTGATGACCAATGTCGGCATGGTGCTGCCCGATCCGGGCTACCATGATGCACTGCGCGAACTGACCCGGCGCACCGGCACGCTGCTGGTCATCGACGAGACTCACTGCCTGTCCTCCGGCCCAGGTGGCTATACCAGGGCCGAGGGGCTTGAACCTGACGCCATCGTGCTCGGCAAGCCGGTGGCCGGTGGGGTGCCGACGGGGGTCTACGGCGTCTCTGAGGAATTTGGCCAGCGCATCCGGGATTATCTCGGCCGTCGCGATCAGCTGGGCTTCAGCGGCATCGGCACCACGCTGTCCGGCTCCGCCCTGCAGATGGCTGCCATGCGGGCCGTACTGGAGAACTATTTCACCGAAAGCTCTTTCGCGCCCCTCATCGAACTTGCCAAACAGCTTGAAGCCGGCATCGCAAGGCTGATCGAGAAACACGATGCACCGTGGCACGTCGTGCGCGTAGGCGCGCGGGTGGAGTTCATGTGCAGTCCCGACCGCCCGCGCAATGGAGGAGAAGCCTACGCCATGATCCACAAGCCCGTGGACGTGGCGGTACATCACTACCTCCTCAACCGCGGCGTCCTGATCACGCCGTTCCACAACATGATGCTCATCTGCCCTGCCACCACGCAGGCTGACGTGAACGCACTGCTCGACGGGCTCGACAGCTGCCTGACAGAACTCGGCTCTGCTGCCTGAGCCCGGAGAAAACCACACCATGCCGGCCAACCCGTTTCCCGAAGCCGTCGCCGAGGCGGAAGCCTTTCTGGCTGCCAACCCGCAAGCGCAATCCTTCCAGCTCATCTTCACCGACCTGTGCGGCGCCCAGCGCGGCAAGCACCTGCGCCGCGAAGAGCTGATGGCCGCCTACCGCGACGGCCGCTTCATGCCGGGCTCCATCCTGAGCCTCGACATGACCGGCCGGGACATCGAGGAAACCGGCCTTGTCTGGGAAGATGGTGACGCCGACCGCATTGTCTGGCCCGTGCCCGGCACGCTGAAGACGGTCCCGTGGATCGAGGGCGGCACGTCGGCCCAGTTCATCACCACGATGCGCGAGATGGATGGCAGCCGCTCCGTCGCCGAGCCGCGCAACGTACTGCAGGGCGTCGTCGAACGTTTTGAAGAGCTGAACCTCACGCCGGTCGCAGCCATCGAGCTGGAGTTCTACCTGTTTGACCGGGCGGCGGCGCTCGCCGGCACACCGCGCCCGCCGCGCGCACTGGTGAACGAGGCACGGCCGGAACATTTCCAGGCCTATCTGCTGAATGACCTTGATGATTTCGCACCGTTCTTCGAAGACCTCTATGCAGCGTGCGATGCGCAAGGATTGCCCGCCCGCACGTTGATCTCGGAATATGCGCCGGGCCAGATGGAGGTGGTGCTGAAGCACCGCGCCAACGCCCTGCAGGCCGCCGACGAGGCCATCATGCTCAAGCGGCTGGTGCGCGCTGTGGCGGACAAGCACGGCCTTGCCGCAAGCTTCATGGCCAAGCCCTACAGCCAGTTCACCGGCTGCGGCATGCACGTGCACACTTCGCTGGCACGGCCTGACGGCAGCAACGCGTTCACGGCTGATCGTGCAGAAGAGTCCACGCTTATGCTGCAGGCCATCGCCGGCATGATGCACACAATGGCGGACGCCATGTTGATCTTCGCCCCCAACGCCAATTCCTACCGCCGCTTCCGCAAGTCGAGCTATGCCCCCGTCGCGCCCAACTGGGCGGTCAACAACCGCACAGTGTCGGTGCGCGTGCCGGCCAGCACGGGCGAGACAATGCACATCGAGCATCGCCCTGCCGGGGCCGACGCCAACCCCTACCTTGTGCTTGCAGCCGTGCTTGCGGGCATGCACCACGGCATCGTCAACAAGCTCGACCCGGGTGCCCCCGTCACCGGCAATGGCTACGAGCAACCCGCACCGCCCATGCCCACAAACTGGTATTCAGCCGCAGAAGCGTTCCGGGCGTCGGACGTCATGAAGACCTACCTTGGCGAACGGCTGGTGGACATCTTCGCCACCATCAAGGAAGTCGAGGCAGACCGCTTCTACGCCGAGCCCACGGCGCTCGACTTTGCATGGTACCTGCGCACGGTGTAAGGCCTGCCGCTTTAACGCCATGTTGCGGCCACCTATATATCCGGCATGACAGACAAGGTTACACGGCACCTCGCCCGCCAGTTGCAGGATGGCCGTTTCACCCTGCCCGGCCACGACACCACCAAGTCCCTGAAGGACTTCTGGCGCTGGCAGCGCAACGGCAAGCGCACTGCCTGGCCGGACTGGGTTGAGAACAGGCCCCATGCGGCGCCCGCCCGGCGGGTGGAAGGTGACAACCTCTCCGTCACCTGGATCGGCCACGCCACGGCGCTGATCCAGACGCAAGGGCTGAACATCCTCACCGATCCGTTCTTCTCGCTGCGGGCAAGCCCGTTCCGGTTTGCCGGGCCGAAGCGGGTGCGCGCCCCCGGCATAGCGCTGGACGATTTGCCGCCCATCGACCTCGTGCTGCTGAGCCACAATCATTATGACCACATGGACACCGACACGCTGGAGCGGCTGTCACATGACCATGCGCTGACTCTGGTGACGCCGCATGGCAATGCCCGACATGTCAGGCGGCTGAAGCCCGGCACCGGCGTCCTTGAACTGGGCTGGCACGACGTTCACGAGCATGCCCTCGTGAAGATAAGTCCGACACCGGCCCTGCACTGGTCGAGGCGAACGCTCTTTGACCGCAACCGGGCGCTGTGGTCGGCCTTCTACATCACCACGCCCACGCACAAGATCTACTTCGCCGCCGATACGGGGTTCGGAACCGGCGATCATTTCGTACACACCCGCGAGATGTACGGCGAGCCTGACCTGGCGCTCATTCCCATCGGCGCCTACGAGCCGCGCTGGTTCATGGCGCCTCAGCACATCGACCCCGACGAGGCGGTGCGCGCCCACAAGCTGCTTGGCGCGAAATCGTCCGTCGCCATCCACCACGCCACCATCCAGCTCACTGACGAGGGCATCGACGATCCCGCCCGGGAATTAGCAGAAGCGCGCCGCCGGCACGGCATTGCAGACCACGAATTCCGGGTGCTGGAGGTTGGCGAGACCTGGCGCCCTTGAGGCTCGCCATGCGGCGCCAGCGGTGCTAGCTTGCCGCGCAACACACAAGTTCAACGCACAGGAGATCGATCAGATGTCGGCAATCATCGGCTGGGCCCACTCGAAGTTCGGCAAGCTCGAAGAGATGGAACTGGAAGACCTGCTCGCGACCGTATCGCGCGAGGCGGTGGAGGATGCCGGCATCGGTTTCGACGAGATCGACGCCATCTATGTGGGCAATTTCGGCATGTTCGAGAAGCAGTCTTTCCCGGCCGCCTTCACCCTGGACGCAGACCCTGCCTTCCGCTTCAAGCCCGCCACCCGCGTCGAGAACGCCTGCGCCACCGGCTCGGCTGCCGTGCACATGGGCCTCAACGACCTTGCCGCCAAGCGCTCCCGCTTCGTGCTCGTGGTGGGCGCGGAAAAGATGACCAAGGCATCCGGTGCCGAGATCGGCGACATCCTGCTCAACGCCTCCTACCGCAAGACCGAGGCCGATACGCCGGGGGGCTTTGCCGGCGTGTTCGCCCGCATCGCCGACCTCTACTTCCAGCGCTATGGCGACCAGTCCGAAGCGATGGCACGCATCGCCGCCAAGAACCATGCCAACGGCGTGCACAACCCCTATGCCCAGATGCAGAAGGACTTCGGCTTCGAATTCTGCAATACCGTGTCCGAGAAGAACCCGACGGTGATCGGCGCCATCCGGCGCACTGACTGCTCGCTGGTATCGGACGGCGCCGCCGCCATGGTCATGACCGACACCGAAACCGCGCTGCGCTTCCCCAAGGCGGTGCACTTCCGCGCCGCCGCCCATGCCCAGGACTACCTGCCGATGGCGCGCCGCGACATCGTCCAGTTCGAGGGCTGCACGCAGGCCTGGAAGCGCGCACACGAGCAGGCAGGCACCTCGCTCGACGACCTGTCGTTCGTGGAAACCCATGACTGCTTCACCATTGCCGAACTGATCGAATACGAGGCCATGGGCCTGACGAAGCCGGGCGAGGGCGCGCGCGCCATCAAGGAAGGCTGGACCACGAAGGACGGCAAGCTGCCAGTGAACCCCTCCGGCGGGCTCAAGTCCAAGGGCCACCCGATCGGCGCGACCGGCGTATCGATGCACGTCATGGCCGCAATGCAGCTCACCGGAAATGCCGGCGGCATGCAGCTGGACAATCCGCAGCTTGCCGGAATTTTCAACATGGGCGGCGCAGCCGTGGCCAATTATGTGTCAATTCTTGAGCGTTTGCGCTAGGCAATTGCACTTGATTTAGGCAAATTGAATTTGACCGTGCAGATTCTTGAGCTTCTGCACGGTTTTTATGCTGATTCCAGTTGCACGCAGATGGTGATCGACTAACTGTTTCGCCCCGAAAACCACGGATGGCCTCGAAGCGCCGTCCGGTCATCGGGAGGGGCTGAAACATGATCAACGGGGCTGATACCGCCTGGATTCTCACATCGACCGCACTTGTGCTGTTCATGACGCTGCCGGGGCTGGCGCTGTTCTATGCCGGTCTCGTGCGATCCAGGAACATCCTGTCGGTGCTGATGCAGTGCGTGGCCATCGCCGCGCTGATGTCCATCGTCTGGCTCGTGGCCGGCTACAGCCTGGCCTTCGCTGACGGCACCTCCTGGGTGGGCGGTTTGAGCAAGATGATGCTGGCGGGCGTCGAGCGGGGTACGGTATTCGGTGAAACCGGACTGCCCGAAACACTGTTCTTCATGTTCCAGATGACCTTCGCCATCATCACCCCGGCGCTGATCGTCGGCGCGTTCGTGGAGCGCATAAAGTTCTCCGCGGTTATGCTGTTCTCCGCCCTCTGGCTGCTTGTCGTCTATGCCCCGGTAACGCACTGGGTATGGGGTGGCGGCTGGCTCGGCGCGATGGGCGCCAAGGACTTCGCCGGCGGCATCGTGGTGCACGTCACCGCCGGTGTCGCAGCCATCGTCATGGCAATCATGGTGGGCAAGCGCACGGGCTTCCCAAGCAACGTCCAGCCGCCGCATGCGCCCTGGATGGTCATGGTAGGCGCCTCGATGCTGTGGGTCGGCTGGTTCGGCTTCAATGCCGGCAGCGCACTGTCGGCTGGCGCTGACGCCGCCATGGCCATGCTCGTCACCCATGTATCCGCTGCCACCGCCACGCTGGTCTGGATCGTCATTGAGCGCGTCCGGTTCGGCAAGCCCAGCCTCGTCGGTGCTGTCACCGGCACCATTGCCGGACTTGCAACCATCACCCCGGCTTCAGGCTATGTCGGCCCCATCGGCGGCCTGACCTGCGGTCTCGCCGGCGGCGTCGTCTGCTACCTCGCCGTCGATCTTATCCGCAACCGGCTCAGGATCGACGACTCGCTCGACGTCATGGCCGTCCACGGCGTCGGGGGCGCCGTTGGCACCCTGCTGACCGCCTTCCTGATGAGCGATGCGTTGGGCGGCATCGGCTATGACGAAGGCGTGACCGCCGGCAGCCAGTTCCTCGTCCAGGCCACCGGCGTCGTCGTCACCGCGGCCTATTGCGCCGTGGCCAGCATCGTGATCGTGATGATCGTCAAGGCCGTCACGGGCTTGCGCGTTTCGGCGGACAAGGAGCGCGAAGGTCTCGACTTCGCATCGCACGGCGAAACTGGTTATAATCTCTGAAACGCCAGCATGCAGGGAGATCGCTGACCAATGAAGTTCATCATCGCCATCATCCAGCCGCACCGCCTTGATGCCGTGCGCGAGGCCCTGTCAGCCGTCGGCGTGACCGGCATGACGGCCACGGAAGTCAAGGGCTTCGGCCGCCAGGGTGGCCACTCCGAGATCTATCGCGGCGCCGAATACACCGTACACTACCTGCCGAAGGTGAAGCTTGAGATCGCCGTTGACGACCACGTTGCCGACAAGGCGGTCGAGACCATCGCCCAGGCCGGGCGCACCGGCAAGATCGGCGACGGCAAGATCTTCGTCATCGACCTTGAAAGCGCCATGCGCGTACGCACCGGCGAAACCGGCCCCGACGCCCTTTAGGCAAACGTCACCTCGCCGGACAGCGGCAGCTTGCGCACCCGCTTGCCCGTGGCAGCAAAGATCGCATTGGCCAGAGCGGGCAGCGATGGCGGCGTGCCGGGCTCACCGGCCCCGCCCATCTTCGGCGAGTTCTCCAGAACCCTCACCTCGATGGCCGGGCATTGGCCCATCCGCATGGCATCGTAGCTGTCGAAGTTGCCTTCGACTGCAGCGCCATCGGCAAAGGTGATTTGCTGGTCCATTGCAGCCGACAGGCCGTAGACGATGCCGGATATCATCTGCGCCTCCAGGTTGCCCGGATCGAGCGCAATGCCGACATCAGCCGCACACCACACCTTCTCGATCCGGATGCCGGCATCGGTGTCGGCCACCTGGATCACTTGCGCCACCCATGAGCCGAACGACAGGCAGAAGGCAACGCCCCGGCCGCGCGCCTTGACGCCCGAGGCATCGAGCGGCGTGCCCCAGCCGGACATTTCCTTCACCGCTTCCAGCACGCCCACTGCCGGCACATGTTTGGCCATCAGCTTCAGACGCATTTCCAGCGGATCCTGCTTCGAGGCAGCCGCGATCTCGTCCATGAAGCTTTCGATGAAGAACGGGTTGAACGAGTGGCCCACGGAGCGCCAGAATCCCACCGGGATGGCAAGGTCCACCGGCACGCCTGTCACGTGGAAGTTGGGCAGGTCATAGGGCTGGTCCCAAAGACCATCGACGATCAGCTTGTCCGGACCGGGCGGGGTCATCGCCCCTTCCAGCCGCCCGAAGGCCGACGCCATCACCGACTGGCTGGCAGTCCGGAAGCTCACCGCCTCGATGCCGTTGGAGCCCAGCACTGCTTCCGCATCGCACAGGGCGCCGGGCCGGTACATGTCGTGGCGCATGTCCTCCTCGCGCGTCCACGTCACCTGAACCGGCTTGCCGTCTGTCTCCTTTGCAACGCGCGCGGCGAGGATGGAAAAGTCGGTCTCGAACCGCCGGCCGAAGCCGCCGCCAAGATAGGTGCTGACGACGTCGACGTTTTCCGCCGGGATGGAGAACACCGCCGCCGCCTGCTGCACGATGGAGGTCGGCGCCTGGTTGCCTGACCAGATCGTCAGCCTGTCACCCTGCCATTGCGCCGTGGCGTTCATTGGCTCCATGCAGGCATGGGCGAGATAGGGTGCGGAGTAGCGCGCCTTGATCGTTTCGCCCCTGCCCGCTGCCTCGGCAGGCGTATCGCCATCAGAACGCATGCCGAAGCCTTCGCCCGACACAAGCGCTTCCTCGATCTTGCCGAACACGGCGTCCGTCGTGGCCGGGTACGGCGCTTCGGCCCACTGAGGCTGGACCGCTTCGGCTGCCTGGAACGCAGTCCACGTATTGTTGGCGATCACCGCGAAGCCGGTACCGAGGTTCACGACCTTGACCACGCCAGGCATGGCCAGCGCCGCGCCTTCGTCCATCGAGGTCATGACTGCGCCCTGGCGCGGGTTCATGCGCACAGTCGCGAACAGCATGTCCGGCAGTCGCACGTCGATGCCGAAGGTCGCCTTGCCGGTGACCTTGGCTTCCATGTCGAGCTTGGCTTGCGTCTTGCCCAGGTAGCGCCACTGGTCGCGCGGCTTCAGCGTCACGTCGGACGGCACCTTGCGCTTTGATGCAGCTTCAGCCAGCGCGCCGTAACTCAGCGTCTTGCCGAGCGCCGGGTCGATGACCTTGCCGTTCTCGGTCCTGAGCGACGCCGCCACCACGCCCCATTCTTCCGCCGCCGCATGCACCAGCATCAGCCGCGCAGCTGCGCCCGCCTCGCGCAGCTTGTCGAAAGCATCGACCGTGGAACTTGAACCGCCCGTTGCCTGCATGGCGAGGAACTTGGCGACAACGCCCTGCATGCCCCGCATGGTTTCAGCCACGAACGAATTGTCGAAGGCCGGGAACGGCGCACCCTCCTCCAGCATCGCCGAGTTGTAATAGGTCTTGGCGGCAGGCGCGAACTCGGTCTTCACCGAGGCCAGTTCCACGTCGAGCTCTTCGGCAATCATCGCCGCCAGCGTGGTCAGCATGCCCTGACCCATCTCGGCGCGCGGAATGACCATCGTCACCGTATCGTCGGATGCGATCTTGATGAACGGCGTGAAGACGCCCTCGCCAGGCTTTGCCTCAAGCGGATTCGGATAGGGCTTCTGGTACATGTACCAGCCGACGGCAAAACCGCCAGCGATGGCAGCAGTGCCCAGCAGGAACGTACGGCGCAGGATCTTGCCCATGGCTCAGGCCCCCGCCAGTTTCTTCGCAGCCGCATGGATGGCGGCGCGGATGCGCGGATAGGTGCCGCAACGGCACAGGTTGCCGGACATGGCCTCATCGATGTCTGCATCGCTGGGCGAGGGGTTGGTCTTCAGCAGCGCCGTTGCCGCCAGCACCTGGCCAGACTGGCAATAGCCGCACTGCGCCACCTGGCCCTCCACCCATGCCTGCTGTACCGCGCTTAGCGTGCCGTCCTGTGCGGCGATGCCTTCTATCGTGGTAATCTCGCCGCTGACACTGCTGACCGGTGTGACGCAAGAGCGTACCGGCTGGCCATCGACAAGCACCGTGCAGGCCCCGCACTGTGCAATGCCGCAGCCGAACTTGGTGCCGGTGAGGCCGGCCACGTCGCGCAGCGCCCATAGCAGTGGCATGTCCGGGTCAGCATCGAGGCTGACTGTCGTTCCGTTCACTCTCAGTTCCATGGCCTGATCCTGTTTTGCAATTACGTCAGGGATAAGAAGCCCGCGCGCGCGCCGCAACAAACAACTTTGCCACCCCGGTCAACTTTTGGCACAGTGCTGGTCTCACCCGGATACGTCAAAGCCCCGATGACCGATACAGCAGACGACATTGCCCGCAAATGCGCCGAAGCCCTGTGGCAGGACGACAATGCCACCCGGGCGCTGGGCATGACCCTGCTCGGCGTGCGGGCGGGCCATGCCGTCCTGTCCATGCCCGTGCGTGACGACATGACCAACGGCCATGGCACCTGCCACGGCGGCTTCATCTTCACGCTGGCGGACTCGGCTTTTGCGTTTGCCTGCAACACCTACGATGAACGCACCGTGGCCCAGCATTGTTCCATCACCTTCATAGCACCTGCAATGCGCGGCGACGTCCTGACCGCGGAAGGCCGCGAAGTGTCCCGGACCGGCCGGTCGGGCATCTACGACATCACCGTCACCAACGCTGAAGGCAAGCGCGTCGCGGAGTTCCGCGGTCACTCGCGCACCATCGGCGGCGCCATCATCAGCCCGGACAAAAGCCATGCTTGATCGCGATGCGTACGTTCCACTGACTGACCCGATCGAGACTGCTTCTCGTGACGAGATTGCCGCCCTCCAGCTGCACCGGCTAAAGCACACCCTGGCCCATGCCTACGAGAACGTGCCGCACTACAAGGCTTCGTTCGACAAGGCCGGCGTCAAGCCGTCCGACCTGCACTCGCTTGCCGACCTTGCGAAGTTCCCCTTCACCGTGAAGAGCGATCTGCGCGACAATTATCCGTTCGGCATGTTTGCCGTGCCGCAGGAACAGGTGGTGCGCATTCATGCCTCGTCCGGCACCACCGGCAAGCCGACCGTTGTTGGTTACACGCAAGCCGATGTCGACATGTGGGCCGACGTGATGGCGCGTTCGATCCGCGCTGCAGGCGGCAGGCCCGGCATGAAGTGCCACATCTCATATGGCTACGGCCTGTTCACCGGCGGCTTGGGCGCACACTATGGCGCGGAGCGCCTCGGCCTCACGGTCATCCCCGTCTCCGGCGGCATGACCGAGCGCCAGGTGCAGCTCATCACCGACTTCAAACCCGAGATCATCATGGTGACGCCAAGCTACATGCTGGCGATCCTCGACGAGTTCCGCCGTCAGGGGCTGGACCCGCGCGCCTCTTCGCTGAAGATCGGCATCTTCGGCGCCGAGCCCTGGACCAACTCCATGCGCGAGGAAATCGAACAGGCCTTCGACATGGACGCCATCGACATTTACGGCCTGTCCGAAGTGATCGGCCCCGGCGTGGCGCAGGAGTGCGTGGAGACCAAGGACGGACTGCACATCTGGGAAGACCATTTCTACCCGGAAATCATCAACCCGGAGACCGGCGAGGTTCTGCCCGAAGGCGAGCAGGGCGAGCTGGTGTTCACCTCGCTCACCAAGCAGGCGCTGCCGATCATCCGCTACCGGACCCGCGACCTGACCCGGCTGCTGCCCGGCACCGCGCGCAGCATGCGCCGCATGGAAAAGGTCACCGGCCGGTCCGACGACATGATGATCATTCGAGGCGTCAACGTGTTCCCGACGCAGATCGAGGAACTGATCCTGCGCGCCGAGGGCTTGAGCCCCCACTATTACATCGAGCTAGGCAGGGCCGAGCGGATGGACACCATGACCGTCAACGTCGAGGCGCTGCCCGGCACCGCAGCCGAGGACGAGCGCATCCAGCTGGCCGGCGAACTTCAGAAGCTCATCAAGAACAACATCGGCGTGTCGTCTACCGTGCACGTGGTGGAGCCCGAAACCATCGAGCGCTCACTGGGCAAGGCCAAACGCATCATCGACAACCGCCCCAAGGATTGACGCTTCAGCTTCAGGCGGCGTCGCGAGCACCGAGAGCAGAGTAGACCGCCGTTTCGAAGTCCATATATCCGCCAAACGACACCGCATCGGCAAACGGCAGCACCTGCGTCGCCCAGAAGCCACCGACGCCATTCGCCCTGTCGATCCAGTAGAACAGGTTGGCAAGTCCCGCCCAGCCGATTGCCCCGGCAGGCCTGCCCGTGGGCGCGACCTCGTCATTGACCATGAACGTGTAGGACCAGGATTTCTTGAGGCCGGGGAAAAACTCCGCATCGTTGGACAGCGACGGCACCACGCCCGGCAGCATCACCACCTTCTGGTGCGGTTGCAGCCCGTTGCTGACGGCCTGCTTCACGGTCTCCGGCTTCAGCACCTGCCCGTTCGGTCCCGCACCGTCGTTGAGCCACATGCGGATGAACTTCATGTACTCGCCCACTGACGCATAAAGACCATGCCCGGCCATGTCGAACTCCGGGTCATCGGGCAGCACGAAGTCCGGCAGCGGTGTGAGCGAACCGTCCTGCCCGCGTGCATGGATAACGGCAGTCCGCTCCTTCATGCCGGCGGTCCGGGTAAAGGCGATGTCCGTCATGCCCAGCGGCGCGAACACCCGCTCCTTCAGAACTTCCCCGAGACGCTTGCCGCGAATGGCCTCGACCACGCGTCCGGCCCAGTCGATGTTGCTGCCATACTCCCACTTGTCGCCGGGGTCGAACAACAGCGGCGTCATCATGGCGGCCCTGTTGGCGGCAACGATCAGCGGTTGGCCATGCTCCTCCGTCAACCGGTTGTAATTCTCATTGAAGAAGTTGTAGCCAAAGCCCGCCGTGTGCAGCATCAGCATGCGCGTGGTGATATCGCGCTTTGGCGCACGCAGTTTCGGTCTGCCGTCGGCGTCGAAGCCGTCGAGCACCTGGATCTCCCCGATATCCGGCACATACTCTTTGGCCGGCGCGTCGAGATCCAGCAACCCCTCTTCCACGCACTGCATGACGGCCGTGCCGCCAATGGCCTTGGTGGTGGAGAAGATGGCGAACACGGTGTCGAGCGTCATTGGCTCGCCCGTTGCCAGTGATCTCGTCCCGGCGGATCCTTCGTAGATGTTGTGATTGCGGTCCGTGACCATGGCCACGACGCCGGGCACCCTGCCCTTTTCGGGTCCAGCCGTTACGTTGCCCAGAATATCGTCGAGTTCGGTGGTGAGATTGCGCATTTCGTCCTCCCGTCGGGCGCCGTCTTGCGTGAAAGTCGCAGCGCCTCAGGCACGAAGGATACAGGCCAATCCCGGCTCCGCAATGGCAAAGCGGAACCGGCCAATCGTCAACGCGTCACGATCTCTGGTCCCATCAGGCTGTAGGGCAGCCAGGTCGACAGCACCGGCACGTAGGTCACCAGGATCAGGAACAGGAACAGCACGCCGACGAACGGCAGCGCGGCCTTCACCACCTGCACCAGCGACATGCCGGTAATCCCCGACGTCACGAACAGGTTGAGCCCGATCGGCGGCGTGATCATGCCGATCTCCATGTTCACCACCATGATGATGCCGAGGTGCACCGGATCGACGCCCAGTTCCATGGCGATGGGGAACACCACCGGCGCAACGATCAGCAACAGGCCCGACGGCTCCATGAACTGCCCGCCCAGCAGCAGCAGCAGGTTGACGGCGATCAGGAAGGTGAACCAGTTGAAGCCGGCACCGATCATCCAGTCGGTAATGGCCTGCGGAATGCGCTCCGACGTCAGCACGTGTGCAAACAGGAGCGCGTTCACGATGATGAACATGAGCATGATGATGGTCTTGGACGAATCCACCATCACCTTGCGGGTTTCCTCGTTGAAGAAGGCGCGGAAGGAATTGCGCCCCATCAGCGATAGATTGCGCCCCCAGACGGGCAACGAGGCCAGCAGGTAGCCCGGAATGTTGAGCGGATTGGAGCCCGGATCGCGCCACATGGCATAGGCCACCATCACCGCCAGCGAAAGCGCCAGGCCGACCAGCGCGCGTCCGCCCAGCGTGACGCCTTCCCACTCCGAGGTCACGAAGAACGACAGGATCATCCAGACGAAGAAGAACGACAGCGCATAGACCAGCGACGAGAAGCCGACGCGGGCGCGGCGCGAGTCGGTGTCCTTCAGCCAGGTCTCGCCCTTCATCGGCCCCATGTCGCGATAGACGAACAGCGCAATGAAGAACGAGTAGACCGCAGCCACGGCGGCTGCCTCGGTCGGCGTGAACACGCCGCCGTAGATGCCGCCGATGATGATGATGATCAGGAACAGGCCCCAGCCGGCTTCCTTGCCGCCGGCAAGAATCTCGCCGAAGCCCTTCCATTCCTCGGCTGGCAGGTTCTTGAACCGGGCCATGATATAGATCGCCGCCATCAGCATCAGGCCGGCGATCAGGCCGGGTATCACGCCGGCGAGGAACATCCGGCCCACGGACACATCGGTGGCGGCGGAGTACACAACCATCACGATGGACGGCGGAATGAGAATGCCCAGCGTGCCGGCATTGGCGATGACGCCGGAGGCGAACTCCTTGGTGTAGCCCACCTGCCGCATGCCGGCGATGGCAATGGTGCCGATGGCAACCACGGTCGCTGGCGAGGAGCCGGACAGGGCAGCAAACAGCATGCAGGCAAGCACGGAAGCCATGGCGAGACCGCCGCGGAAATGCCCGACAGCTGCAATGGCGAAGCGGATGATGCGCCGCGCCACCCCGCCGGTCGACATGAACGACGAGGCAAGAATGAAGAACGGGATCGCCAGCAGCGTGTAGTTCTGCGAGGCGGTGAACAGTTGCAGCGCCACCGACGACATCGAGTCGGACGAGAAGAACGCAATGATGATGATGCTCGACAGGCCCAGCGCGACTGCAATCGGCACGCCGAGGAACAGCAGCACCAGCACCAGGACGAAAAGAATGCCCGCTTCCATGACCGTCAGTCTCCCAGCTTGCCCTTGTTCTCGGCGACAAGTTCCTCGGCCTCATGACCGGCCACGATCAGCTCGCGCTTGCCGGTGGCGATCTGCACCACCGCCTCGGCGCAGCGAAACACGAACAGGCCAAGCCCGATCGGCAGCATCAGGTAGGCAACCCAGCGGTGCACACGCTCCTGCAGCCCGAATGCCGCCTGCATCCATTCCGGAAAGCGCAAGTCGTCCAGCCCGATGCCGACCTTGTAGAATTTCGACCAGTAGGTGATTGCCCCGCCCGAGGTCTTGGCGCCCAGCACCTGCAGCCAGTCGGCCGACAGCAGGATTACCCCGTAGGCCACGCCGCACAGGGCGCCAAATATGGCGACCGCCTTGAACAACTTCGGCGGAAACAACCGGATGGCGGCATCGACGCCCAGGTGCGAACCGATGCGCACGCCGTAGCTCATGCCGAACAGGATCATCCAGGCAAACAGGATGCGGGTGAACTCAAGTGCGCCGCCCCAGCCGGTGTTGAACCCGTAGCGGGCGATCACCTGGAAAAACGACACCGCGGTAATGAGCGCGAGAAGGGTGGCGAGAACGTTCTCCTCGAACCGGCTCACGATTTCGGGCCGCTTGCGCTCGATCAGGAAAAACGCTGCGACGATCGCCAGCGTGATCAGGGTAATCAGCATCCCCGCCCCTCCCGCAATGTTGTGCAAGTGAGGGACCGGCGCAGATCACCCTGCGCCGGCCCCGCCATGTGATGGCTTACTGGTCGTTGGTGGCCGCAGCCGCGTCGATCAGGTCCTTGCCGATGTCGCCTTCGAACTTGGCCCACACCGGCTTCATGGTGTCGACCCACTGCTTGCGCTGTTCAGGCGTCAGTTCGCGAATCGTGCCGCCAGCCTTGATGATGTTCTCGCGGTTGGCCGCTTCCTTCTTGGCGACGTTGCCGTTGGCTTCCTTGGTCACGTCCTTGAGGATCGACAGGAACTGCGTGCGCACGTCTTCCGGCAGGCCGTCCAGCCACTCCTT